>NZ_BCQR01000007.1 GCF_001552175.1 Actinomadura kijaniata NBRC 14229 | reverse complement strand
GCGGAAGTGGCTCAGTTGGTAGAGCATCACCTTGCCAAGGTGAGGGTCGCGGGTTCGAATCCCGTCTTCCGCTCGCAGCGCCGCCATCTCGGCGGACATCCGGGCGATTAGCTCAGTGGGAGAGCGCTACCTTGACACGGTAGAGGTCACTGGTTCAATCCCAGTATCGCCCACCATCCCTCGCTTGGATCACCTCCCGTTCTGACCGTCACGTACGCGGTCGCTGCGCTGTCGCAGCTCGTCGATCAGGCGGGACGCCTCGGCCTTGGACAGCCCCTCGGGAACCTCCTCCCCCGCCTCGCGCGCGAGGGTCTGCAGGTAGGACGCCTGCGGCGCCGTCATCGGCTCGTCACCGGTCGCCCAGTCCTGGGGATCCTTCTCCACCGGTCCCTGCGTCATGACTCCCCTTTCCTCGAACGTGTGTTCGCCATACCCGGTACCAGTAGCCCAAACACCCTCATAGGGATCAGACGAGCCGGATCGCGACGAGCGAAACCCGCTCACGCCGGCCGGCACCATGATCTTCAGTCGTCATGCAGCCGATCGCCCACCGCAGGGGTGGTCGATGCGGGGGCTCCAGGACCGCACGACTCCGATCTTCATGCTCGGGCGGGCCGGGTCCGGACAGGAGCGGCGGCACGACCTGGGTCAAGGCGCGTGGTTTCGGCGGATGGCCTCCACCGCGTGCCGTAGACCGAGTGCGAGATGGCGCCGGTCCTGCGGGGGACGGATGACGAAGTCGAGCATCAGGCCGTCCATGAGTTTCACCAGCACCTGGGCGTCGAGTTCGGGATCGGGTGATCCGGCGGCCAGGGCGACCAGTTCGGCGGCCCGCCGGAACTCCGCGCCGCATCGCGCCATCGCCTCCCTCACCGCGGGCTGCCTGGCCCCGGCAAGATCGAGTTCGAAGCGGGCCAGCAGCAGGTCCCGGCTCGCGGTCCACCACTGCTGCAGCAGGGCGGCGATCCGGTCGTAGTCCGGCTCGGCCTGCTGGCCCTGCGGCCGGACGGCCAGGGATCGCACCAGGTCGTGGATCACCGGGCCGGACCGGTCCCTCTCGATCTCGACCATGCGGTCGACCACCGCCAGGACCAGCAGGTCCCAGGTCTTGAAGTAGTACGTCACCGAGCCGTGCTTGAGGCCGGCGGCCTCCTGGAGCGCGCGGTGGGTCAGGCCCCGCAGCCCGTGCTCGGCGATGACCGCGATCGCGGTGTCCAGCAGCAGTGTGGGGGTGTCGGCGCGGCCGCCCGTCTCCGTCGTTCTCGCAGTGGCCATGCCCACCAGTATGCCCCGGGGAGTTGACATCCGTAGAAGCTGTACCTACTAATGGTGGAGAATTTTCTACGATCGTAGGAGTTGAGGGGCTTGACGGCCGACACCGCACCCGTATCCGCACCCGCTCCCGACGTCGGCCCGGGGCCCAGGCGCCGATGGCTGCGCCGCACCCTGGCGACTCTGGGCGGCCTGCTCGCCGTGCTGGTCGCCGCGGCGCTGTTCATCGCCTACGCGTGGCAGCCCTCGGCGACCGCCTACGCCTCGCCCTATCTGGCGCGGATCGACTCCCACTACGCCGACACCCCCCTGGCCCGCTTCCACTACACGAAGACCGGCCGCGGCGCGCCGGTGGTGCTGGTCGCTGGCGGCGGGCAGTGGCTCTACTCCTACCGGGACACCGTCCCCGCGCTGGTCGCCGACCGCACCGTCTACACCGTCGACCTGCCCGGCCAGGGCTACACCACCCTCAAGAGGGACGGTTTCTCCTACGACCTGGACGCCATGGCCGAAGCCCTGGGAACGTTCATGGACGCCGTCGGCCTGCGCAGGGCCTCCGTGGTCGGGCACTCCTGGGGCGGCAGCTGGTCACTGTACTTCGCCGAGCGTCACCCGGAGCGCGTCGACCGGCTGGTGCTGATGGGCTCCACCGGCCTGGACGTGCCCTCCAGCTGGGACTGGAGACCGCTGGAGTTCCCCGTGGCCGGCGAGTTGATGGGCAAGCTGATGCGCAGGAGCGACGCCGCCCGCACCCTGCGCAAGGCGTTCGCGAATCCCGAGCGGGTCACCGACGAGGTCGTCGCCGAGGACTGGGCCCCGATGAGCCGCCCGGCCAACCGCGAGGCCCTATGGGCTTCGCAGCGCAACCTCGACTACTCCCTCACGCAGCGCCTCATGGGCAGGGTGGCCGCACCGACCCTGGTGTTGTGGGGTGGCGAGGACCGGTTCGACAAGCCGTGGCAGGCGGCCGCGATGGCCGGGCGGATCCCCGGGGCCACCTCCCGGGTGCTACCCGGGTGCGGGCACAACGTCCACGAGGACTGCCCGGCGCAGGCCAACCCCGTCATCGCCGGATTCCTCAACGGCTCCTGAGCCCGCGTCGACCGGCGCGTTCCTCGCCATGCGGGACCGTCGTCGAGCGATACAGTCCCCATGCGTCACATTGCGGACGAACCATTTCCTGGAGTGCGATGTTGTACGGGCGTCAGGCAGAGCAGTCCGTCATCGCTGAGCTGCTGGACCACATCGTCCTCGCTCACCGGACCGACGACCACCAGGCCATCGCCCTCGTCCGGCCCGACGGCTACTACGCCTGGGCGAGCGAGACCCCGGGCGACACCGCCGCACTGCGCGACGCGCTCACCACCTGGGCGGGCCTCCTCCACCCTGCGGAACCGAAGTAGACAGTAGAAGGAACGACCACGACCCCGCCCCTGCGGCCCAACGGGGTCACGGCTGTGCGAGCGGAAGACGGACTCCACGCCGGGGCGCGGGTGGTGCCGTCCGCGCGAGGCGGGCAGGTCACATGATCCGTTCGAACCCTTCCGGCCGGGGTCGCTGCGAACCGGCGGCGACCCCGGCGGACGACCCGGCACGCCTGGATCCGGCGCCGCTCAGGCTCGCCGGCGTCGTGGTGGCGAGAGCGCTGGGTGCTCTTCGCCAACGTCCCGGTGGTCGGCCTGGCCCTGGTCCTCGCCTGGCGCGCCGCCGTCCGGCCGACCGGAGGGCCGTCCGCCGCTGGACGTCCCAGGATTCGCACTGCTGTCACCTGGCCTGACGGCTTTCAACGCCCATGAACCACAGCAGGGCGCGCACACGCTACAAGCGTAAGCCGACCATCGTGATCGGGCTCGTCAGATCGTGCGCCGTAGCGCGGTCTCCACGGCGTCGATCAGCGGGTCGCCGTCGGTGCGCGGGTGGCGCGCGAGACCGAGCTCGACGTCCGGCAGGACGGGGAGGGCGTCCGCGTCGTGGCAGGCCATGGCCGGTTCGAGGTTCACGGGCATGAGCGCCGCGACGCCGAGCCCGGCCCGCACCGCGGCGAGCACGCCGACCAGGCTGTTGCTCTCGAACGCCACCCGCCAGCGCCGGCCGGTGCGTTCCAGCGTCTCCAGCACCGACGTGCGCCAGGTGCACGGGTTCGAGAACAGCACCACCGGCAGCGGGTCGGCGGCCACGTCCACCCCCTGGCCGACCGCCCAGACCAGCGGGCGGCGCACCGTCCAGCGCGGCGGCCCGGGAACGTCCTGCGCCTCGTCGAACACGAGCTGGACGCGGCCCGCGTCGTAGGCCCGCCGCATCTCGGCGTTGGGGAGGCAGAACACCTCCAGCGTCGCGCCGGGGTGCAGCCGGGCGAGGTCGGCGAGGGCCTGCGGAAGCTGGGACGCGGCGAGGTCCTCCAGCAGCCCGACGCCGCAGTGGCCGGTGAGCGCGCGCCCGGCTTCGGTGAGCGCCTGCGCGGAGAGCGAGAGGATGCGTTCGGCGTACGGCAGGAGCTCCTCACCCGCCCGGGTCGGCGAGACACCGGACGGCGACCGGTGGAGCAGCGGACGGCCGACGGTGCCCTCCAGCTTGCGCAACTGCTGGCTGAGCGCGGGCTGGGTGTGCCCGAGCGCGGTCGCGGCGCGGCTGATGCTCCCCGCCCGCACGGCGGTGACGAACGACCGCAGCAACGCGATCTCAAGATCCCTGGCCATAAGCACCCATTATGGCAGGTCCAACGAAACAACCACTTCCTATGGCGGAACGGACGATCTAGCGTCACTCGGGTGACCGGATACCGACAGGTGCTCGCCGTGCCGGGGCTGGCGTCGCTGCTGGGCGTCTCGCTGCTCGCCCGCACCGCGATCACCGCCGACGTGATGGCGCTGACGATGTACGTCGTGCTCGGCCTGGGCATGAGCTACACGGCGGCGGGCGGCGTCGCGGCGGCGCTGACCGCCGGGGTGGCGCTGGGCGGGCCGCTGCTCGGCGGCATGATCGACCGGCGGGGCCTGCGCGCCGTGCTGCTGGTGACCATCGGGGCGCAGGTCGTGTTCTGGCTGAGCGTGCCGGTCCTGCCGTACGGGCTCCTGCTGGGCGCCGCCTTCGCCGCGGGGCTGCTGATGGTGCCGGCCCAGCCGGTGACCAGGCAGGCGATCGCCGCGATGACGACGGCGGGGCAGCGCCGGGCCGCGTTCGCGCTGGAGTCGGTGCAGGGCGAGCTGTCGTACATCGTGGGCCCGGCGATCGTGATCCTGTGCGCGGCGAACCTGTCCCCCGGCGTGGTGGCGTGGGGGGTCGGCGCCGCGATCGTGGTCGGCGGGGCCGGGATCGCCCTGCTCGACCCGCCGCTGCGCGCCGCGGACGAGGCCGGGGCCGGCGCGGCCGGGCGGCCCCCGCGCCGGGAGTGGCTGGGCTCCGGCATGATCGCCGTGCTGACGATGGCGTTCGGGACCGCGATGCTGCTCGGCGGCATCGACCTCGCCATCGTCGCCGCGCTGGAGGAGGCGGGCCAGGTGTCCTGGGCCGCCGCGGTCGTGACCGTGCTCGGCGTGACCTCCGTCATCGGCGGGCTGGTCTACGGCGCGCTGTCCCGGTCGCTGCCCACGTGGCTGCTGCTCGGCCTGCTCGGGCTCCTGACGGTCCCCGCCGGGCTCGCCCACGACTGGCGCTGGCTGTGCGTGGCCGTCGTCGGCTCCGGGCTCCTCACCGCGCCGACCCTCTCCACGCTGGCCGACGCGGTGAGCCGGCTGGCCCCGGCGAGCGTGCGGGGCGAGGCGACGGGGTTGCAGTCCTCGGCGCTGAGCGCGGGTTTCGCGCTCGGGGCCCCGGTCGCCGGAATCGCGATCGACGCCTCCGCTCCGGCGGGCGGCTTCGCGGCGGCCGGGCTGGCCGGGGTCGCCGCCGCGCTGACCGGTCTGCTGCTGTCCCGCCGCTCCTCGGCCCGGACGCGGTCCCCGCTCGGCGGGCTCAGCCTCGCGGGGGCGCCGGGCCCGGAGCCGCGCGGGGCCGGCGCCCGCCCCGAAGTCAGCCGGTGACCGGGCCGAAGGCCTTGCGGGTGTCGATCACCTCGCCGAACAACTCCCAGCGTTCGCCCTTGAAGCGCATCATCTGCATCGACTCGATCGGGAAGCCGTCGTCGGGGCCGGTCTGCAGGGTCACGCCGGGCAGCAGCATCGGCACCTGCACGTTGTTCAGGCCGCGCATCGCGTCCCGCAGGCCCTCGCGGGTCGGGCACCTGGCGGCTTCCATGGTCTTGTGGAAGCTGGTCGCCGCCGCCCAGCCGAACGCGTGGTAGGGCACCGCCGGGTCGGCGCCCGGCGCGTACTGCTTCATCTTGGCCTTGTAGAGCTTCATCTCCGCGTCGTCGTCCCACTGCGGGTCGTTGGGGTCCTTGTAGTAGTTGGCGGAGACGACGCCCTGGACGTTCCTGAAGCCGACCGGCCGCAGGGTGGTGATCGAGGCGGCGACGTTGTTGACGATGTGCAGCGGGTTCCAGCCGGTGAGCTTGGCGTCGGCGGCCAGGGCCTGGGAGCCGAACTTCGGGGTGGTGATGTTCAGGAACACGTCGGCGCGGGAGGTGGCCAGGTTCCGCATCTGGGGTTCGACGCTGGGGTCGGAGACCTCGTAGCTCTGCTCCTTGACGATGCTGACGCGGGTGCCCTCGACGGCCTTCCGGAAGCCGTTCAGGAGGTCCTTGCCGAAGTCGTCGTTCTGGTAGAGGACCGCGACCCTGGCGGCGGGGCGTTCGGTCTTGAGGTACTGGGCGTAGACGCGGCCCTCGGAGACGTAGTTGGGCTGCCAGCCGATCGTCCAGGGGTGCCTGGTGTCGCTGCCCCACTTGGACGCGCCGGTCGCCACGAAGATCTGCGGGACCTTGCGCTGGTTGGCGTAGTCCCAGGTCGCCGTGGTGGAGGGGGTGCCGAGGGTCTGGAACAGCGCGAAGACGCGTTCCTGCTCGACCAGGCGGCGGGCCTCCTCCACGGCCTTGGGCGGCTGGTAGCCGTCGTCGCGGACCGTGAACTCGACCTTCCGGCCCGCGACGCCGCCCTTCTCGCCGTTGACGTAGTCGAAGTACGCCTTGATCCCCTTGGGGATGTCGCCGTAGGCCGAGGCCGGGCCGGACAGCGGGTAGATCCCGCCGAGTTTGATCGTCTTGTCGGTGATGCCGGTGGTCTGCTGGCCCTTGCACGCGCCGGTGGCGGTGGTGGAGCCGTCGTCCCCGCCGCGCCCGCCGCACGCGGCCGTCGTCGCGAGCAGCGCGGCCGCCGCCGCGCCGCCGATCGCCGTCACACGCATGCCCTCATCCCTTCCGAAGGGTCCTGCCGAACGAATGCGCGGCGCGCCGCACGAGCCCGGCCAGGCCGGTCGGGGCCACGTACATCACCACGATGATCAACAAGCCGAAGATGACGCCGGGCGCCGCCTTGTTGACGTCCTGCGACAGGCTCGGCACGAACATCACGAACAGCCCGCCGAGCAGCGGGCCCCACGTCGCGCCCAGACCGCCGATCACCAGGCCCGCCAGCAGGGTGATCGACAGGTTGACGGTGAAGGAGTCCGGCGAGACGAACCCGATCACCCAGGTGTAGAGGCAGCCCGCCGCGCCCGCGAACATCGCGCTCCAGGCGAACGCCATCCGCTTGTGGAACGCCAGCCGCACGCCCATCACCTCGGCGGCGGTCTCGTTGTCGCGGACGGCGTGCAGCGCCCGGCCGACGCGCGAGCGCAGCAGGCTGTGGTTGACGGCCAGCGCCAGCAGCGCCGCCGCCAGGGTGAGGAAGTACAGCCACTGGTCCTCGGCCAGGCCGCTCCAGGCCGGGGGCCGCGGCTTGGCGAGGGTCAGCCCCATCGACCCGCCGGTCACCGACTCGAACCGTTTCAGCAGCGGCACCAGGAAGATCGCGATGGCGAGGGTGACCAGCGCCAGGTACAGCCCGTGCAGCCGGGTCGCCGGGACGCCCAGCGCCAGCCCGATCGCGAACGCGACCGCCGCCGCCGCCGGCAGCGTCACCGGGTAGGGCCACCCGCCGTGGAACATCATGATCGCCGTGCCGTACGCGCCGACCGCGAAGAACGCCCCGTGTCCCAGCGAGATCTGCCCGCCGTGCCCGACCAGCAGGTTCAGCCCGATCAGCGCCACCGTGTAGACCAGCACCATCGTGAGCTGGAAGACCCGGAACGGCACCAGCTGGAACGGCGCGGCGCAGACCGCCAGCAGCGCGGCGGTCAGCAGCAGGCCCCGCCAGCGCGCCCGGACCGCCGGGACGGGGCCGCGCCGTCCGGTGCCGCGTCGTTCGGCCATGACCGTGCCTCCGCTCATGCCCGTTCCACCGCCGCCCGGCCGAACAGCCCCTGCGGACGCAGCAGCAGCACGCCCAGGATGATCGCCAGCGGGACGCCGACCTTCAGGTCGGAGCCGACGAAGTCCAGATAGGCCCCGGAGAGCGTCTCGGCCACGCCGACGACCAGCCCGCCGACCACCGCGCCGGCCGGGCTGTCGAACCCGCCGAGGGTCGCCGCGGCGAACGCGTAGATCAGGACGCCGCCCATCATGTTGGGCTCCAGGAACAGCAGCGGCGCGACCAGCACGCCCGACACCGCGCCGACCGTGGCGGCCAGGCCCCAGCCGAGGGCGAGGGTCCAGCCGACCCGGATGCCCACCAGCCGCGCCGACTCCGGGCCGCTCGCCACCGCCCGCATCCCCAGGCCGATCTTGGTGTGCCGGAACAGCAGGTACAGCAGGCCCATGACGGCGGCGACCACGCCCATGACGCCGAGCGTGGAGTAGGCCACGCCCACTCCCCCGGCCTCCAGCGCGCCGCGCGGGAACGGGTTGGGAAAGTCCTTGATCAGGAACGACCAGATCCAGCCGGCCGCCGCGTTGACCAGGATGAACAGCCCCACGGTGACGATCACGACGGTGAGTTCGGGCGCGCCCTCCACGGGCCGGACGACCACCCGTTCGATGAGCATCCCGCCCGCGAACGCCACCGCCAGCGTCAGCACCAGGGCCAGCCAGAACGGCACCCCGGCGTGCGTGAACTGCCAGGCGATGTAGGTGGCGAACATGGCCAGCTCGCCCTGCGCGAAGTTCACGATCCCGGTGAACCGGTAGATCAGGACCAGGGCCAGCGCCAGGCTGGCGTAGATCGCGCCCGCGCCGAGGCCCTCGACGACCTGCTGCAGGAATCCGGCCATGGCTAGATCCGGTATCCGAGGTAGGACTGGGCGACCTGCTCGTCGGCCCGGATGTCGGCGGCCGAGCCCGACAGCGCGATCCGGCCGGTCTCCAGCACGTGCGCCTGCCCGGCGACGTCCAGCGCCAGATGGGCGTTCTGTTCCACGACGACCACGGTGGTGCGTTCCTCCCGGTTGATCGAGGCGACGATGCCGAACAGCTCCCGGGTGACCATCGGGGCCAGTCCGAGCGACGGCTCGTCCAGCAGCAGCAACCGGGGGCGCAGCATCAGCGCCCGGCCGATGGCGAGCATCTGCTGCTCGCCGCCGGAGAGGCTGCCCGCCTGCTGGCGGAGCCGTTTCTTCAGCGCGGGGAAGTAGCCGTACACGCGTTCCAGGTCGTCGCGGACGGCCGCCCGGTCGCGGCGCGTGTAGGCCCCGACCCGCAGGTTCTCCTCGACCGTCAGCGGCATGAACGTGCCGCGCCCCTCGGGGACGTGCGCCACGCCGAGGCGCGCCACCGCATCGGGGGAACGCCCGGCCAGCGGCACCCCGTCCAGCCGGACCGCGCCGCGCACGCGGACCATCCCGCACAGCGCCCGCAGCAGCGTGGTCTTGCCCGCGCCGTTCGGGCCGAGGATCGCGCAGATCTCGCCCTGCCCCACCGACAGCCCGACGCCGTGCAGCACCCGGACGTCGCCGTAACCGGCGTGCAGGTCCTCGACCTCCAGGAACGCCCCGCCCTTCGCGTTCATGCGGCCGTCCCCAGGTACGCCTCGATGACGGCGGGGTCGCGCTGGACCTCCTCGGGCGGGCCCTCGGCGATCCGGCGGCCGAAGTCCAGGCAGACGACCCGGTCGCAGGTCCCCATCACGAACCCCATGTGGTGCTCCACGACGACCACGGTCAGCGACAGCTCCTCGCGGAGGGCGCGCAGCGTGTCGGCGAACGCGTCGACCTCGCCGTGGCTGAGGCCGTTGACCGGCTCGTCCAGCAGCAGCAGGCGGGGACGTCCGGCCAGGGCGCGGGCCAGCTCGACGCGTTTCAGCGTGCCGAACGGCAGCCCCGCCGCCGGGTGGTCGGCGACGGCGGCCAGGTCCAGGCGGGCCAGGACCGCGTCGGCCTCCTCGCGCAACCGGGCCTCCTCGCGGCGCACCCGCGGCAGCCGCAGCGCGGCGGTGAGGAACCCGGCGCGGCCGTGGTGGTGCGCGCCGACCATGACGTTCTCGCGCACCGACATGCGCGGGAACAGGCCGAGGTTCTGGAAGGTGCGGCCGATGCCGAGCCCGGCGATCGCGTGCGGCGGCTCGGCGAGCAGGTCGCGGTCCTCGTAGCGGACCTCGCCGCCGTCGGCGCGGTGGCGGCGGGTCAGGCAGTTGAACAGCGTGGTCTTGCCCGCGCCGTTGGGGCCGATCAGCCCGACCATCGCGCCGCGCGCCACGGTGAAGCCGACCCCGTCCAGGGCCGTGATGCCGCCGAACCGGACGGTGAGCTCGTGGACCTCCAGCATCCGGCCTCCTGCGCGGGGTGGTGGCGGTGGTGCGCCAGCGTAGAATCCGCCTCCGGGCCGCACATTGGGCGCTGTCACCCAAGATGGGAACGGCGAGTTGTCCGCCGAGCACAGCACCGGTCCCGAAGTTGTCACGACACGTTGACGGTCCTCCGGGCGCCATGGATGATCCGCACATGTCCGGTGGTGACGGCACGGGAACGTTCACCGGGACGGACGCTGTCCGGACCGAGCGCACGCGTATCCTCTCCGAACTGCTCGGCCGCGTGGACGAACTGGCCGACCGCGCGGTCGCGGCCATCCGCGCGGAGATCCCCGCCTACGACGCGCAGGGCCCCGCGTTCCACGCCGACGTGCGCGAACAGGTGCTGCGCCACTACCGCAACAAGCTGGCGGCGTTCCTGGAGGAGCGCGAGGTCACCGTCGACGACATCGCCTTCACCCGGCGCGCGTCGATGCGCCGCGCGCGGGCCGGGTTCGCGCTGGCCGACTACATCAACGCCTACCGGGTCGGCCAGCAGGTGTTCTGGGACGCGATCGTCGAGCACGCGGGCGGCACCGACGTCGGCAACGTGGCCGCGCTGTCGCTGGCGTCGGCGCTGATGCGCTACATCGACTTCGTCAGCACGCACGCGGCCAACACCTACGTGGAGTACCAGCGGCAGGCCGCCGCCGAGGTGGCGCGGGAGAGCCGCGACCTGCTGGAGACGCTGCTGGCGGGCGCGCTCCCGGCGGGCGGCCCGCAGCTGGCCACCGCGCACGCGCACGGGCTGGGGCCCGACCCCCGCACCCCGCTGGTGGTGGTGGCGGCCGTGCTGGTCGGCCCCGACGCCGGGCCCGGCCGGGACGCCGCGACCGGCGCGGACTCCTGGCACGAGGCGGCCACGGCGATCGGGCACCTGGTGGTGAACGGGCGGCGCCCCCTGACGGTGCTGCGCGACTCGGAGATCGTCGCGGTGGCCGCGCTGGGGCCCGGCGGCGACCCCGGGCGGTTGTGCGACCGGATCCAGGAGGCGCGCGAGAGGCTGCTCGGCGAGGGCGTCGCGCTGGCGGTGGGCGTCAGCACCGTCGTGCCGGGGATGGCGGACGTCCCCCGCGCGCACCGGGAGGCGCGGACCGCGCTGGAGTTCCTGCCCGAGGAGGGCGGGGTGGCGGCGCTGCCGCGGATGCGGCCGTTCGAGTACCTGGCGCTGCGGGCCGACGGCACCGCGCGGCGGCTGGTCGACCCGTCGGTGGCGGGGCTGCTGGCCGAGGACCGGGCGCGCGGCGGGGTGCTGACCGCGACGATCCGCGCGTTCGCCGCCGCCGACCTGAACCTGCGGGCGGCGGCCGAACGGCTCCAGATCCACCACAACACCGCCCAGTACCGGCTGCGCCGCGTCCAGGAGCGGACCGGCCGGAACCCGCGGCACATCGCCGACCTGGTGGACCTGCTGGTCGCGATCGCGCTCCAGGACGCCGCGCCGCGGCGCACCAATCCGGCGCGGAAAGACTGGTCTCCGTGACCAATGAGAACGGTGGGACCTCCGCCGTAGCGTCGGGTCATGAACCTGGCTGACCGGCTGCGGACCGCCGCCGAACGGCTCGGCGGGCGGACGGTCCTCACCCTGGACCGCACCGACCTCGCCTACCGGGCGCTGGACGTCTGGAGCGCCCGGGTCGCGGCGCTGCTGCGGCGGCGCGGGATCGGGCCCGGCGACCGGGTCGCGGTCATGCTGCCGAACGTCCCCGAGTTCGCGGTCGTGTACTACGGGGCGCTGCGGGCCGGGGCGATCGTCGTCCCGCTGGACCCGCTGCTGAAGCGGCGGGAGATCGCGGCGTTCCTCGGCGACTGCGCGGCCCGGCTGGTGGTCGCCTGGCACGCGTGCGCCGAGGCCGTGGAGTCGGGCACGGCCGGGACCCGCACCGACTACCTGTTCGTGGTGCCCGGGGAGTTCCACCGGCTGCTGCGCGAGGAGCGGCCCGACCGCGCCGTCGCCCCGGCGGCGGCCGGGGACACCGCCGTGATCCTCTACAGCGCGGGAACGACCGGGCGGCCCCGGGGCATCGAGCTGACCCACGGCAACCTGGGGTCCAACGCCGCGGCGGTGGCGCGGGTGCAGGCGCTCGGCGTGGACGACGTGCTGCTGGGGGCGTTGCCGCTGTACCACGCGTTCGGGCTGACCTGCACGCTGAACGCCGCCGTCCACGCCGGGGCCCGGCTGACCCTGATGCCGCGGTTCGAGCCCGAACGCGCCCTGGAGGTGATCCGGCGGGACGGGGTGACGGTGTTCCCGGGCGTCCCGTCGATGTACATCGCGCTGCTGGACCTGCCGGGCGCGGCCGACCTGTCGCTGCTGCGGGTCTGCGTGAGCGGCGGCGCGCCGCTGCCGCTGGACGTGCTGCGCGCCTACCGGACGCGGTTCGGCTGCGTGATCTTCGAGGGGTACGGGCTGAGCGAGACCTCGCCGGTGGCGGCGTCCAACCGGGGCGGCGCGGGGCACCGGCCCGGCTCGATCGGGCGGCCCGTGCCCGGCGTGGCGATGCGGGTGGTGGACGAGCGGGGGCGGGAGGCGCCGCCCGGCGAGATCGGCGAGATCGTCGTGCGCGGGCCCAACGTGATGAAGGGCTACTGGAACGACCCGGAGGGCACCGCCGAGGCGGTCCGCGACGGCTGGTTCCACACCGGCGACCTGGGCCGGGTCGACGCCGACGGCTTCTTCTTCCTCGTCGGCCGCCGCCGCGAAGTGATCATCCGAGGCGGGTACACGGTGTACCCGCGCGAGGTGGAGGAGGTCCTGTACGAGCATCCGGCGGTGCGCCAGGCCGCCGTCGTGGGCGTTCCGCACCCCGAACTGGGCGAGGAGGTCGCCGCCGTGGTGGCGGTGCGCGCGCGGGTCCCGCCGGAGGAGCTGCGGGACTTCGTCCGCGAGCGCGTGGCCGCCTACAAGTTCCCCCGGCTGGTCCGGCTCGTGGACGAGCTGCCGACCGGCCCCACCGGAAAGATCATCAAACGCGCGTTGCGGCTGCCGCCCGCTCCGGCCGCCGCTCCCCCCACCCCGAGGAGGTGACGGCCGTGCGCCGTCGACGACCGGTGACCCTGACCGTCCTGACCGCCCTGTGCGCGGCGGTCCTGACCGCTCCGGCCGAGGCCGCGCGGGTCCCCGACGACCAGCCGCTGCCCGGCTACACGATCAGCAACCCGCCGCTGCCCCCGGCCCTGGTGGACGGGCGCCCCACCCGCGTCCACCAGGGCGTCCGGGGGCACGCCGCCTACATCATCGAGGTGCCGCCGAACTGGAACGGGCGGCTCATGATGTGGGCGCACGGCTACCGCGGCGACACCCGCGTGCTGACGGTGGACCCCCCGGCGTACGGGCTGCGGCAGAAGGTGCTCGACCAGGGGTACGCCTGGGCCGCCTCGTCCTACTACGCCAACGACTACGACGTGCGCGCCGGGGTGCTCAGCACCCGCACGCTGGCACGGCACTTCGCGCGCCAGGTCGGGGAGCCGCGCCGGACGTTCCTGGCCGGGGTGTCGATGGGCGGGCACATCGCGGCGCGGTCGATCGAGGAGTTCCCCGGCTTCTACGACGGGGCGATGCCGATGTGCGGATCGGTCGGCGACCACGCGCTGTTCGACTTCTTCCTGGACTTCCACGTCGTCGCGCAGGACCTGGCGGACCTGCCCGCCTACCCGCCGCCGCCCGACTACCAGACCGCGGTCGTCCCCCGGATCAAGCAGAGGCTCGGCCTCACCGCCCTGACGCCGGGCGGGCCGGACACCACCACCAAGCTCGGCGACCAGTTCCGCTCCATCGTGATCAACCGCAGCGGCGGGCCGCGCCCGGCGGACCGGGCGGCGTTCGCGTACTGGCAGAACTACCTGTTCGGCCTGGCCGCTCCCCCGACCGACGGGTCCCTGGCGCAGAACCCCGACCGCGTCGCGACGAACGTCCGCACGTTCTACACCCCGACCACGCCGGTCGACGTCAACCGGACAGTCCAGCGCGTCCGCCCCGCCGACCCGGCCAGCCGTCACACCCGCCGCCTCACGCAGGTCCCGTCCGTCTCGGGCCGCCTGACGGCGCCCGTCCTGTCCCTGCACAACATCGGGGACGTGTTCGTGCCGTTCTCGATGGAGCAGCGCTACCGCGCCGACGCCGACCGCCACCACCGGGGCCACCTGCTGGTGCAACGGGCGATCCGCGCCCTCGGCCACTGCGAGTTCAGCCCGGCCGAGGCGGGCCGGGCCTGGGACGACCTGGTCCGCTGGGAACGCGGCGGCCCCCGCCCCGAAGGCGACGACGTACGAAACCCGAAGAAGGTCGCCGCCCCCACCTACGGCTGCCGCTTCACCGACCCGACGGCCCACACCACAGGAACCCGCCGCTTCTACACCCCCTGCCCCACCGGCTGACCGTCCCGCGGCCCGCGCCGTCCTAGCGGCGGACGGCGCGGAGGAGGACGAATTTCGGGTTTGAGGCCACTGTGGTGCAGTTGCCGAAGATCCGGCGGAGTTTCACGTGGTAGCCGAGGTGGCGGTTGCCGATCACCCAGAGTTCGCCGCCCCGGTCCAGGGTGCGGCGGGCTCCGGTGAACATCTGCCAGGCCGTCGCGTCGGTGGTGGCCTGGTGGGAGTGGAACGGGGGGTTGTTCAGCACGAGGTCGGCCGAGCGGGGTTCCGCGTCGGTCAGGGCGTTGGCGGCGCGGAACTCCGCCCGGTTGGTCGCGTTGGCGCGGAAGGTCTCCTCGGCGGAGGCGACGGCCTGGTAGGACTCGTCGACGAAGAGGAGTTCGGCGTCGGGGTGCAGGAGGGCCGCCGCCATGCCGACCACGCCGTTGCCGCAGCCCAGGTCGATGACGCGGCCGAAGTCGCCCCGCGGGAGGTGCCGGAGGAGGAAGCGGGTGCCGATGTCCAGGTGGTCGGCGGAGAAGATGCCCGCGTGGTTGACGACGGGGCGGCCCGCGGCGGCGCCGGCGTCGGGGGGCAGGTCGTAGCGCAGCGGCCACGGGCTGGGGACGCGGGGCAGCGACGGGTCGGGCTCGCAGAGGATCAGCCGGGCCTTGCGCACGGCCAGCGAGGTGCGGGTCGGGCCGAGGATCGTCTCGAAGAGGTTCAGGGTCGAGGTGTGGATCTCCTTGACCATGCCGGTGCCGACGATCACCGTGCCCGCGTGCACGGCGGGCGCGAGGCGGCGGAGCTGGTCCTCCAGCAGCGACAGGCTCTTGGGGACGCGGACCAGCAGCGTGTCGATCCGGCCCGGCGGGGTGTCGCGCGTGGTCAGGAGCGTGACGGGCGGGCGGCCGTTGCGTTCCAGGTTCTCGGCGGTGGCGGTGCGGCCCAGGAACGAGTCGGTGATCTGGACGGGGCCGTGCCCGGCCAGGGCCGTGGTCAGCGCGCCCCACCGGTCGCCGAGCACGACCAGCGTGCCCGCGGGGTCCCAGCCGGTCTCGGCCAGGTGGCGCAGCAGGTACTCGTCGGCGGCGTCCCAGGCCCGCAGCCCGGAACGCTCGTCGTGCGGGTGGCGGACGAGCTCGAACTCACCCCACGGCGTCCCCAGATGTTCCATGGTCCGCCCAGGCTACCGGCCCGTTCCCGGCTGTCAGGGTCCAGCCGGCCGCCCGCGGTGTCTTGCCGGGAGATCGGAAAGCGCTTACGTTCGTCTCGTCCGGGGACTCGGAGGCGGTGGGTTGGGCGAGTTCGGTCTGGACGTGCGCGTCCTTGGTGATCTGACCGTCCGCGCGGGCGGGCGACCGGTCCGGCTGCCCGGTCCCGGGGCGCGGGCGCTGTTCGGGGCGCTGCTGCTCACGCCCGGCGAGGTCGTCGGCGAGGAACGGCTGCTGGACCTGGCCTGGGACGAGGAGCGGGGCACCCGCCGGGCGCTCCAGTGCGCCGTGCACCGGCTGCGCACCTGGTTGCAGGGGTTCGCCGGAACGCAGTGCGGTCTGGAGCACAGCGGTTCGGGCTACCGGCTGACGGTGGTGGGCGACGCCGTCGATCTGGTGCGGTTCCGGGAGGGGCTGCGGGCGGGCCTGGCCGCCGACGATCCCGAGGAACGGATGCGGCTGCTGGCGGGGGCGCTCGGCGAGTGGCAGGGACCGGTCCTGGGCGGGCGCCCCGGGTCGTTGGCGGCCGATCCGGCGGTGCGGGCCCTGGAGCACGAACGGGTCCTCTGCGCGGCGGCCCTCGCCGACGTGGCGCTGAACCTCGGGCGCGCCTCCGAGGCGGTGCCGCCGGTGAGCGCGGCGTCGCTGGCCGCGCCCTACGACGAGCCGTTGCAGGCGCGGCTGGTGCGGCTGCTGGCGGCGTGCGGGCGGCACGCCGAGGCGGTGCTCCAGGTGGAGCGGGTGCGGCAGCGGCTGGCCGACGACCTGGGGATCGCGCCGTCGCCGGAGCTGCGGGCCGCGCACGCCGCGGCGCTTCCGGGGGAACGGTCCGCGCCGCCCCGGCAGGTGCCGCCGGACGTGTGCGACTTCACCGGGCGGGACGCGGAGGTCGCGGCGATCGGCGGGCCGCTGCTGGCCGAGCACGACCGGCGGGGGCCGCTGGTGTTCGGGATCGCGGGGGCGCCCGGGGTCGGCAAGTCGGCGCTGGCGGTGCACGTGGCGCACCGGATGGCGGCGCTGTTCCCCGACGGGCAGCTCTACGCGGAGCTGCGGGCGGACGGCGCGCCGGTGGATCCGGCCGAGGTGCTGCGGCGGTTCCTGCGCGACCTGGGGGAGGTCGGGCTTCCGGCGACCCTGGAGGAGCGGGCCGCGCTGTTCCGGTCGCGGACGGCCGGGCGCCGGGTGCTGGTGGTGCTGGACGGCGCGGTGACGGCCGGGCAGGTGCGGCCGCTGGTGCCGGGGGCCGCGGGCTGTGCCGTGCTGGTCACCGGGCGGGCATGCCTGGCGGGGCTGACGGGGGTGCGGCTGGTGCGGCTGGGGCCGTTGGCCGAGGACGACGGGGTCCGGTTGCTGGGGCTGGTCGGGGGTGTCCCGCCGGGGCCGGAGGCCGTCGAGGTCGTGCGGCTGTGCGGGGGGCTGCCGCTGGCGTTGCGGGCCGCCGGGATGCGGCTGGCGTTGCGGCCGGGGCTGGGGGCGGCGGGGCTCGCGGCGGCGCTGCGCGATCCGCGACGGCGGCTCGGCGGCCTGGCCGTGCCCGGTCTGGCGGTGCGCAACGCGCTGGCCGCCGCCTACCACGAGCTGCCCGAACGCGAACGGTCGCTGTTCCTCTCCCTGGCGGTGCTGCCGGACGCGTTCACCGCCGGCGAGGCCGCCGTGGCGGTGGGCGGCGCCCCCGACGCCGTGGTGGAGGGGCTGGAGTCCCTGGTGGACGCGTGCCTGCTGGAGGTTCCGGGCGAGGACGGCGTCTACCGGGCCGCCGCGCTGGTCCGGCTGTACGCCGCCGAGGCCGCCCGGATTTTCTGAGAGCGGTTCGCGAGCGGGCCGAAAGCGGGGCTCGGTCAAGATGCAGCAGTGATCGCAGACAGCGGCCCCGGGCCGCGCCCGGAGGGCACCGTGGCGTCGGTGTTCCTCCGCTTCGATCCGCCGGAGCCACACGAGGGCGTGCTCGTCGTCCGGGCGGTGCCCACGGGCCCGCGCGAGCGCCGCCGTCCCGCCGCCGTCTCCCCGCTCGGCCACCTGGACGAGCGGGTGCCGCCGGGTGAGCCGGAACGCGACCTGGCGTTCGACGCGGGACGGTACGGCCAGGACGCCCTGGTGTGGGACTTCTCCGGAGAGGTGACCGGAATCGCCGGTATCACCGAGCCGTCGTCGCCGGAGACCCCGGCGGGCAAGGAGGAACAGCCGTGTCCGACGTCCTCACCCGAGACCCCCTGCTGACCACCCTGTCGATGGTCGACGGGCACCACGTCGAGCCGCAGCCGCCGGCCGACGAGCGGCTCCAGCCGCTCGCCTACCTCTACTCCGAGTGGGACGGCTCGCTGGCCGCCCCGCAGCCGGGCGACTACGACGAGCAGTCGCAGACCTGGTCGTTCCCCGACGGCATGCCGACCGCCGGGATCGCCACCTACACCAACACCAGTTGCTACATGGGGTCGGACCGCTGCCGCGACGACACGTGCGCCTGAGGACGGGAGCGCGGTGACCGACCCCACCGTCCTGGTCGTCACCCAGGACTTCGATCCGACCGTCGATCCGGTCATCCAGGCCCTCGGAGAGCGGGGCGCGCAGGTCGTGCGGGTGGACCTGAGCTACTTCCCGCGCCGGATGTCGTTCACGACCTCCGACTTCCGGGGGGAGCGGCGGCAGCTGCGGCACCGCGACCGCGTCGTCGACCTCGACGCGCTGTCGGCGGTGTGGTACCGCCGCCCGACCGGGTTCGACTTCGGTCCGGAGATGGGCGAGCCGGAACGACAGTTCGCCCGCAAGGAGGCCATGCAGGCGATCGGTGGCATCATGCGCGCCACCGGCTGCCTGTGGGTCAACCGGCCCGACGTCGACGCGATCGGCGATCTGAAGCCCTACCAGCTCCAGCTGGCCAAGCGCCTGGGGTTCCGGGTCCCGAGGACGCTGCTCACCAACGACCCGGCGGAGGTGCGGGAGCTGCTGGAGGCCGAGGACGAGCCGATCGTCTACAAGTCGCAGACCGGCGGGGTGATCCACTATCCGGGGGCGTTCCCGGGCGGGCTGCTCACCACGGTGGTCGGTGACGAGATCCACGAGCACCTCGACCGCGTGGGCCACACGATGTGCATGTTCCAGGAGTACGTCGAGAAGGCCTACGAGGTCCGGCTGACCGTCATCGGGAACACCTACTTCCCGGTGGTGATCAACTCGCAGGAGATGGACACGACGAAGGTCGACTGGCGGGGCGAGGCGGGCGAGCACTCCGTCCTGCCCTACGGCGACTACCGGCCGCTGCCCGACGACGTGGTCAAGAAGACCCAGGCCCTGCTGTCGGAGCTGAACGCCGTGTACGCCGCGGTCGACTTCATCGTCACCCCCGAGGGCGAGCACATCTTCCTGGAGGTGAACCCGGCCGGGCAGTTCATGTGGATGAAGTACGACCTGGACCTCCCCCTGCACGAGCACATGGCCGACCTGCTGGTGCGGGGCGGGCCGTTCGCGCGGGGCGAGGTGACCCAGGTCGGCTACTGAGATGCCGGCACTCCTGATCGGGTGTCAGGCGGCCGTCGCGGTCGCCTTCGCGGGCTCGGCGCTCGCGAAGGTGGCCGGGCGCGCCGCCTACGCCGACTTCCGGCGCTGGCTCGCGCGGACCGTCCGGGTCCCCGCGTGGGCCGCGCCCCTGGCGGTGGCCGCGGAGGCGGGCACGGCGGTGGCCGTGCTGGTCCCCGCGACCGCCGCGTTCGGGTTCGGGGCGGCGCTGGCGCTGCTGGCGGTGTTCACCGCGGCGCTGGCGTCGATGATCCGGCGGCGGGTGCGGGTGCCGTGCCGGTGCTTCGGCGCGGGCCGGCGTCCGCCGGGGCCGGTGCAGGTCGCCCGGAACGGCGCGCTGGCGCTGGTGGCGGCCGTCGGCGGCGTGTCGGCGGCGGCCGGGGCGGAGATCGTGTGGACGGCGGCGGTGGCGCCGCCGGTGGCGGCCGGGGCGGCGCTGGGCCTGCTGCTGGCCGAGCTGGAGGAGATCGTGGAGCTGGCGCGATGACCGTGCTGCTGAGCGTGGTGTGCCTGGTCAACACCCTGTTGCTGCTGGCGGTGATCCGGCGGCTGAACGAGCAGAACCGGATGCTGCGCGAGGGCGTCCCGGCCGGGGAGCGGCCGCCGCAGGGCTGGCCGCCGCCGATGGCGGTGGAGGCCGGGCAGAGGATCGGGGCGTTCCGCGTGGCCTCGCTGGACGGGGAGGTCGTCGCCAGCGACGAGCTGGAGGGCGAGGTGCTGGTCGGGTTCCTGGCCCCGGGGTGCCAGGCGTGCGACGCCAGCCTGCCGGGGTTCGTGGAGCGCGCCAAGGCGACGCCGGGCGGGCGCGACCGGGTGCTGGCGGTCGTGATGGGCGACGGGGCCGCGGCGGCCGAGGTCCACGAGCGGCTCGCGCCCGTCGCGCGGGTGCTGGCCGAGAACGAGGAGGAGGGGCCGCTCGCGACGGCGTTCGGGGTGGGCGCGCTGCCCGCGTTCGCCGTGCTGTCGGGCTCCACGCTGGTCGCCTCGCACTCGCTGATCGACCGGCTGGAGGCCCCGGCGACATGATCGCCGCGCTGGAGCTGGCGTGGGCGTCGGGCCGGGCACGGCTGCTGCTGCGGATGGTCCTGGCGGTGCTGGGCAGCGCCGTTCCGGTGGCGGCGGCCTGGCTGACCAAGGACGTGCTGGACCGGGTCGCGGCGGACCGCCCGGTGCTGGCGTCGGCGCTGCTGCTGGCGGTGGCGGGCGGGGCGGCGGCGCTGGTCCCCCAGGTGATCCAGTACGTCGAGGCGGAGGCGCAGCGCGCGGTGGACCTGACCGCGCGGGAACGCCTGTACGGGGCGCTGGCGCGGATGCCGGGGCTGCGCCGCCTGGAGGACCCGAGGTTCCACGACCGGTTGTCGCTGGCGGCCGAGACAGGGCCGACCGGGCCGTCGGAGGTGGTCGGCGGCGCGCTGGGGGCGGCGCAGGGGGTGCTGATGCTGGGCGGTTTCCTGGGGACGCTGGTGGTCCTGAACGCCTGGATGCTCGTCCCGGTGCTGCTGGCCGGGGCGGTGGCGCTGCACGGGCAGTTCCGGCTGGGCCGGTTCCGGGCGCGGCTGCACGGCGGCCTCGGGCACGCGCTGCGCCGCGAGTTCTTCTACGCGCAGCTTCTGACCAGCCTCAGCGCGGCCAAGGAGGTCCGGCTGTTCGGGCTGGGCGGGCTGTTCGGGGCGCGGATGCTGACGGAGCTGCGGTGGAGCAACGCCCAGCGCCGCCGCATGGACCGCCGGGAGCTGCTGGTGCAGGCCGGGCACGGGCTGCTGGGCGCGGTGGTGGCCGGGGCGGGCCTGGTGTGGGCGGTGGGCGCGGCCCGCGCGGGACGGCTGACGGTCGGCGACGTGTCGATGTTCGTCGCGGCGGTCGCGGGCGTGCAGGCGGGCCTGACGGTGGTGGTGTCGAGCCTCGGCCGCACCCAGGAGGCGCTGCTGCTGTTCGGCCACTACCGGCACGTGGTGACGGCCGGCCCCGATCTGCCCGCGCCGCCGGAGGGGGAGGTCCCGCCGCTGCGGCACGGGATCGAGCTGCGGGACGTGTGGTTCCGGTACGGCGAGGACCTGCCGTGGGTGCTGCGCGGCGTGAACCTGACGATCCCGGCGGGCGCGGCGACCGCGCTGGTCGGCCCGAACGGCGGCGGCAAGAGCACGCTGGTGAAGCTGCTGTGCCGCTTCTACGACCCGACGCGCGGCGCGATCCTGTGGGACGGGACCGACCTGCGGGACCTGCCGGTGGCGGGGCTGCGCCGCCGCATCGGCACGGTGTTCCAGGACTTCATGGCCTACGAGCTCAGCGCCGCCGAGAACATCGCGGTCGGCGACCCCGACGCCCGCGAGGACCGCGCGCGGATCGTCGCGGCGGCCCGCCGCGCGGGCTGCGATCCGGCGCTGGCGGCGCTGCCGTGGGGGTACGACACGGTGCTGTCGCGGGCGTTCGAGTCGGCGGAGCAGGACGACCCGGGTTCGGGGGTGCTGCTGTCGGGCGGCCAGTGGCAGCGGGTGGCGCTGGCGCGGGCGCTGCTGCGCGACCGCGCCGACCTGCTGATCCTCGACGAGCCGAGCTCCGGCCTGGACGCGGAGGCGGAGGCGGAGGTGCACCGGGGGCTGCGCGAGCACCGCGCGGGCCGCACCAGCCTGCTGATCTCGCACCGGCTGAGCACGGTCCGCGACGCCGACGCGATCGTGGCGCTGGAGGAGGGCGCGGTGGCCGAGCGCGGCACCCACGACGCCCTGCTGCGGGCCGGTGGCCTGTACGCCCGCCTGTTCACCCTCCAGGCCACCGGCTACCGCGACTAGCGCCGGGACTAGCGGGCGGGCAGGATCGTGCCGGTGACCTCGCCGAAGCCGATGCGGGTGCCGTTCGCGCCCGGCGCCACGGCGGTGATGGTCACCTCGTCGCCGTCCTCCAGGAACGTCCGGACCGAGCCGTCGTCCAGCTTCAGCGGCTCCTTGCCGCCCCAGCTCAGCTCCATCAGGCAGCCGCGCTGGTCCCTCTCGGGGCCGGAGACCGTGCCGGAGGCGTACAGGTCGCCGGTGCGGACCGACGCGCCGTTCACCGTCATGTGGGCGAGCATCTGCGCCGGGGTCCAGTACATGGTCGAGAACGGCGGGCGGGAGACGACCTGGTCGTTCACGCGGACCTCCAGGGACAGGTCCAGCGCCCAGTTGTCGGTGTCGGACAGGTAGGGCAGCAGGGTGTGGTCGCGCGGCGGCGGGGCGATGCGGGCCGCCTCCAAGGCCTCCAGCGGCACGACCCACGGGGAGACCGAGGTGGCGAACGACTTGCCGAGGAACGGCCCCAGCGGCACGTACTCCCAGGCCTGGAGGTCGCGCGAGGACCAGTCGTTGACCAGGCAGACGCCGAAGACGTGGTCGGGGAAGGCGTCGATGGAGACCGGCTCGCCCAGCGCGGAAGGTGTGCCGACGACGAAGCCGACCTCGGCCTCGATGTCGAGGCGCCGGGACGGGCCGAACGTCGGGAACGTCTCCTCGGGGGCCTTGCGCTGGCCCCGCGGCCGGACGATCGGGGTGCCGGACGGGACGACGGTGCCGGAGCGGCCGTGGTAGCCGATCGGCAGGTGCTTCCAGTTGGGGGTGAGGGGGTCGGTGTTCGGGCGGAACATCCGGCCGATGTTGGAGGCGTGGTGCTCGCTGGCGTAGAAGTCCACGTAGTCGCCGACCTCGAACGGCAGGTGCGGGGTCACCTCGGCGAGGGGGCGCAGGTGCGGTTCGACGGCGGCGCGGTGGGCCTCGTCGGTGAGCAGCTCCACCAGGCGGGCGCGGACGGCGCTCCAGCGGTCGCGGCCCTGCGCCATGAACGCGTTGAGGGTCGGCGCGGCGAACACCTCCGCGGCCGGGTCGGGGGCCAGGGCGGCGGCGAGGTCGAGCACGTGGCCGCCGATCCGCACGCCGCAGCGCGGGGCCGCCGAGCCGTGGGAGTACACGCCGTACGGCAGGTTGGTGATGCCGAACAGGGTGTCGGCGGGCAGGTCGAGCCAGGTCATCGGGTTCCGTTTCTCGTGATCAGGCCGAGGGCCAGCAGGTCGTCCACCGGGTCGGCGACGCTGCACGTGCCGAACGAGGCGAACGCGCCGCGCGCGGCGGCCAGGCGTTCGCCGGTCAGGTCGAACGCCGGGGAGCGGTCGGCGAGGATCGCGGCCAGGTCGGCGGGGGACGCGCCGTCCAGGGCGGCGCCGGTGGCCAGCAGCACGTTGAGGAAGCCGTGCTGCTCCAGGGATCCGTCGGTGTGCCGGACGGCGTGGTGGAGCCCGGCGGTGCACTTGAACGGCACGCCCCGCGCGACGGCGGCGTGGATGCTCCCGGCCAGCTCCCGTTCGGAGGGGTGGGCGTCGGGCACCAGGCCGCCGGTGCGGAACTTGGCCCGGTGGCGGGTGCCCGCCAGGGCGTCCAGGACGGTTTCGCGGCGGTCGTCGCGCGGCACCTCGACGTAGCCGAGGACCTGGTCGGTGAGGTGCTCGTCCAGGACGGCGAGCAGGTCCGCCAGCTCGGTGCCGGGCGGCACGGCGATCTCCACGGCGGCCAGCGACGCGTGCGGCAGGTCCGCGACGGCCTTCAGCGCCGGGGCGAGCGCGGAGGGTCCCTGCGGGACGGTGACGCTCAGCGCGATCGGGCGCCCGTCGAGGACGTCCGGCAGCTCGTGCAGGCGCGGCGCGGGGAACACCAGCGGGCCGACCAGCTCGGCGTACCAGGCGGCGTGGTGCCGGTGGTGCGCGGGCACGGCGTCGGGCAGCGGCATGTCGCCGGGCGGGAACAGCGCGGCGTCGTCCAGCAGCCCGGCCAGGGCCGGCAGGGGCAGCGGGCTCACCGGGGTCCCCGTCCCGCCCAGGTCCAGGCGTAGCGGTCGTCCTCGGCGGCCTGCCCGCCCTCGCCGATCTCCAGCGGCCGGAACGTGTCGACCATGACGGCCAGCTCGTCGAAGAACTCGGCGCCGATGCTGCGCTCGTAGGCCCCCGGCTGCGGGCCGTGGGCGTGGCCGCCCGGGTGCAGGGAGATGGAGCCCTGGCCGATGCCCGACCCCTTGCGGGCCTCGTAGTCGCCGCCGCAGTAGAACATGACCTCGTCGGAGTCCACGTTCGAGTGGTAGTAGGGCACCGGGATCGACAGCGGGTGGTAGTCCACCTTGCGCGGCACGAAGTTGCAGACGACGAAGTTGTGGCCCTCGAACACCTGGTGGACGGGCGGCGGCTGGTGGACCCGGCCGGTGATCGGCTCGAAGTTCGCGATGTTGAAGGTGTAGGGGTACAGGCAGCCGTCCCAGCCGACCACGTCGAACGGGTGGTGCGGGTACACGTACCGGGTGCCGACGATGCCGCCGCGGCCGCGGTGCTTGACGAGGACCTCGACGTCCTCGCCGTCGGCCAGCAGCGGCTCGGCGGGGCCGGTCAGGTCGCGTTCGCAGTAGGGGGCGTGCTCCAGGAACTGCCCGTACTTGGACAGGTAGCGCTTGGGCGGCGCGATGTGCGACTCGGCCTCGATGATGTAGACGCGCAGCGGCCGGTCGCCCTGCGGCACCCAGCGGTGGGTGGTGGCGCGCGGCAGGATCACGTAGTCGCCCTGCCCGACCCGCAGCTCACCGAACACGGTCTCCACGACGCCCTCGCCGGACTCGACGTAGGCGCACTCGTCGCCGATGCCGTTGCGGTACAGCGGGGAGGCCTCCCCGGCGGCGACGTAGGAGATGCGCACGTCGGAGTTGCCGAGCAGCAGGCGGCGGCTGGTGACCGCGTCGCTGCCCTTCCACTCCTGCTCGGCGAACAGGTCGTGGGTCTTCAGGTGCCGGGGCTTCAGCGGGTGGTTGGGCACGGTGGTCAGGTCCGGCAGCTCCCACGGGGTCGCGTCCACGATCGCCGAGGGGATGTGCCGGTGGTACAGCAGCGAGGAGTCGCTGGAGAAGCCCTCCTCCCCCATCAGCTCCTCGAAGTACAGGCCGCCCTCGGGGGTGCGGTGCTGGGTGTGGCGCTTGGGCGGGACGTCACCGACGCGCTGGTAGAACGCCATCGTCGTCTCCCTTCCTGGCGGGTTCGGTCGGTTCGGGGTCACCGAGTGCGCGGCGCAGGGCCCGCACCAGTCGCGTGCGGTCCGGGTTCGGCAGGACCGCGGCGATGTGGGCGTCCGGACGGACCATCCAGATCTCCCCGGATCGTACGGCGAGGGTCGCGGCGAGCTCCCCGGTGGCGTCGATCTCGGAGATCCGGTGGGTCCGGACGGGAACGCCGCCGCTGTCGGCGGCCGTGACCGGGACGGGATCGCCGTCCCCGGCCACGAGCAGGAGGAACCCGTCGCGGGCGAGCTCGCGGAGCCGGGTCGCGCCGCCCGCCCGCACCGGGACGTCGGGCAGCAGGACGCCGGGGCCGGGCGGGGGCGTCGCGCCGCGCGGCGGGCGGCCCGCGAACGGGCGGTGCGGGTCGGGGGTGGTCAGCGGCGAGTCGACGTACCAGAACGGCTCGTACAGCCGTCCCGAGTCGACCAGCGCGCGGGCGTCCGGGTCGTCGGCGGCGCGGGCGAGCACGTCGCGGCGGTGCCGCCGCTGCTCGTCGGTGTGCGGCACCAGGAAGTCCATGGTGGCGGTGGTGACGGCGAGGTTCTCCAGGGCGGCGGCGTGGCGTTCGGCGTGGTAGGACTCCAGCAGCCCCTCCCCCGCCCAGCCGTTGAGGACGAACGCGAGCTTCCAGGCGGCGTTCTCGGCGTCGGCGACGCCGGAGTTGAGGCCGCGCGCCCCGAAGGGGGCCATCAGGTGCGCGCAGTCGCCCGCCAGCAGCACCCGCCCGACGCGCATCCGGGACGCCACCCGCGACTGGAACCGGTACACCGACCGCCACACCACCTCGTGGGGGCGGTCGCCGACGATGGCGCGGACGCGGGCGTCGAGCGCGCCGCTCGCCTCCTCGGCGGCCAGGTCGAAGTCGGCGGGGACCTGCCAGTCGATGCGGTAGGTGCCGCCCGGGCAGGGGTGGATGAGGACCTGGCGGCCGGGGTTCCAGGCGGGGTCGAAGTAGAAGCGGCGCTCGGTGGCCCAGCCGGGCAGGTCGGCGCGGATGTCGCAGATGAGGAAGCGGTCGTCGAAGGAGTGCCCGGTGAACTCCACGCCGAGCGCCGCCCGCAGCGGCCCGCCGTGCGCCCCGGCGCAGAGGACGGCGTGGGGGGCGCGCAGGGAGCGGCCGCCGTCGCAGGTGACGGTGACGCCGTCGGCGTCCTGGTCGAGGCCGGTGACCCGGTGGTCCCAGCGGACGTCGATCAGGGGCGAGGCGGCGACGCGCTCGTCGAGGATCTGCTCGGTGCGCGCCTGCGACAGGTTCACGAACGGCGGGAACGCCGAGCGGCCCCGCCCGCCGAGGGTGAGGGCGAACAGCTCGCGGTCGCGGTGGAAGGTGCGGGCGGTCGTCCAGGTGACGCCCTCGGCGGCGACGCGGCGGCCCGCGCCGACGCCGTCCCACACGTCCAGCACGTCGCGCTGCTGGCAGATGGACCGGGAGCCGGTCAGGTCGCGGGCGGGGCGGGCGTCCAGCAGCGCGACCGGGACGCCCCGGCGGGCGAGCAGCAGCGCGGTGGTCTGCCCGACCGGCCCGTTGCCGATCACCACGACGCCGACGCCGCCGGCGGCCCCGTCCACGGGCATGGCCTGCGCTCCCCTCACCCCTGCAGCCGCTCCCAGACCTCGCGGTCGCGCGCGGCGGTCCAGATGACCGGGCGTTCGGTCCCCGACAGCTCGTCCCACAGGCGCGCCACGTCGAACGGCAGGCAGTGCTCGAAGATCGGCCACTGGCCGTAGCGGTCGGCGAGGGCGGCGTGGGCGCGGTCGAACGCCTCCTTGAGCGTCCCCCCGGCGGCGTGGACGGCGCCGACCTCGCGCAGCAGCGTGTCCAGGAAGTGGCGGGTCTGGGCGATGGCGGCGTCCACCGCGTCCCGGCCGCGCGCGACCGCGCCGCGCCCGCCGACCAGGGTCTCGGCCCCGAGGGCCGCGACCGCGTCCAGCGTGGTGGTCGCCCACCGCCGGTGGTGGGCGTCGCCGGTGTAGAGCGCGGCCTGCGACTCCACCAGGTCCCCGGCGAACATGATCCTGTGCCGGGGCAGCCAGGCCACGATGTCGCCCTCGGTGTGCCCGGGACCGCAGTACTTCAGCACCAGGTCGCCCCGGTCGCCGCCGAGGGGGATGGTGGCGGTGTCGCCGAACGTCAGCGTCGGCCAGGTGAGCCCGGGGATGGAGTCCGGGTCCTTGAACAGGCGCGGCATCCGCCCGTACTCGCTCTCCCAGTCCTGCCTCCCGCGCTCGGCGATCAGGGCGCGGGTGTTGTCGTGCGCGATGATCACCTGGGCGTCGAAGGCGCTCGCGCCCAGCACCCGCACCGCGTGGTAGTGCGACAGGACCAGGTAGCGGACGGGCTTGTCGGTGTGCTCGCGCAGCCGCTCCAGCCAGGCGCGGGCGGCGGTCGGCGTGGCCATGGCCTCGAAGCAGACGAGGAAGTCCTCGCCCTCGATCGCGCCGACGTTGGGGTCGCCCTCGGCGGTGAGCGCGTAGACGCCGTCGGCGAGCACCTCCAGGGTCTGCTGCTTGTCGGCGAGATCCGCCGACGAGGCGAACGCCTTCCCCATGGACTCCCCCTCGCCGTTTGATAAAAGCTTTGATTATCTGGTGGGATCACTGTAACCCAGGCCACAGCAGAACGGAAGGGTAGGGTGCGGTCATGCCCGACGATCCCGGCGAACTGGACTTCCTGTCGTTCGTCGACTTCGCGGTCGCCCGGACGACCGCCGAACTGCCCTCCGTGGACGCCGACGCGATGCGGCTCAGCCTGACGCTCAGCCGCCTGGCCAGCGCGCTGGTCTACGACTGGGAGTCCACGGTGCACCGGCCGCGCGGGCTGAGCTGGAGCGGGTTCCGGGTGCTGTTCGTGCTGTGGCTGGCCGGGCCGCTGGAGGCCAAGCGGGCGGCGGTGCTGACGGGCATGAGCCGGGCGGCGGTGTCGGCGCTGGTCAACACCCTGGAACGGGCCGGTCTGGTGACGCGGCGGCCCGCCGACCACGACGGGCGCGCGGTGACGCTGGAGCTCACCGACGCCGGGCACGACGCGATCACCGGCGCGTTCCAGGAGCACAACCGGCGCGAACGGGTCCTGGCCGACTCCCTCAGCAAGCAGGAGCGGACCCAGCTGATCGGGTTGCTGGAGAAGCTGATGACGAGCCCGGCCGCCGCCGAGATGAAGCGGCGTTCCTGAGGCCCGCCACCGCTCCTCCCGCCCTCGTCCTCCCTACTTGCCCCGGCCCTTGACCTGCCAGTTGTCGATCGTCTGGGCCATGGCCTGCCACAGCCGTTCCTGGTCGGTCTTGGACAGCCCCTCCTCAGGCCCGTCGTAGTCGCGGCCCATCCGCAGCTTGACCTCGGCCTTGCCGATGGACTGCGCGGCGCGGAGCCCGGCGAAGGCGGCGTACCGGAAGTCGTTCCACGCCCCGCCCAGCGTCTTCTTCAGGTCCGCGGTCCCGAGCCGGTCCCCGATCTCCCGGCACAGGTCGGTGAAGCACCGCGCGACCTCGAACGGCTCGAACCGGTGCTCGGCCGGGACGACGCCGCGGCAGGCGATCTTCTGCACGAGGACCTTCAGGTCGGCCTTCGGCAGCTTCAGCAGGCCCTCCAGGTACCCGGCCGCGGCGTCGAGCTCCCGCTCGCCGCGTTTCACGCCGACCTCCAGCAGCCCCTTCAGGATCCGCTTGCCGGACGCGGTCGGGACGTGGCCGAGCTCGATGCGCGTGTAGCCGGGCACCCGGCCCTGCCACTGCTCCATGCGCCCCTCCTGGAGGTTGTACCTCTCCTCCAGGTAGACGGTCCGGGCGCCCAGCAGCGCCGGTCCCTCCAGCGCGCCGCTGCGCATCCCGACGTTCATGAAGTTCATCTTCTTCTCGACCAGGTAGGCGAACAGCGCCAGCTGGGCGCGGCGGTCGCCGCCGACGAACGGCGAGCCCTGCTCGGTCCAGTACTCGGTGAGGTCGATGTCGACGTCGGGGTGGGCCAGCCCGTGCCCGGAGTCGCCGATCATCACGACGGTGGCGTTCTGGATGAGCCTGCCCTCCCGCAGCACCCCGATGAGGTCGCGGATGGCCGCCACGCTGGTGTCCAGCTCCTGGTGCGCGCCACCCTTGGCGCCGCTGCGCCGGAACCACACGAAGCAGTACGCCCGGTCGCCCCGGTCGAACTTCTCCGTCACCCACTGGGCGATCGTCTTGCCGCCGCCGGGCGCGGTCACCTGGCCGGTCCGCCATCCGGCGGGCAGCCACTCCCGGGCGAGCGCGTCGCGGGCCCGGGCGGCCGTCTCGGCGGTGGTCCCGAACGCCTCGGCGACGGCGGCGGTGCCCCGGCCGATCGCCACGCACCGCTGGACGTTCGCCAGGATCGGCGGCCGCCCGAGGGGGAAGACGCGGGCCGGGAAGTTGCCGTCCTGGGCGAGCCGGTAGGCCGCCTCGCAGTCGGTGGTGGGGACCAGGGCGACCCGGGGATGCTGCGCGCCGCCCGCGCCGTCGTAGAACCGCAGCAGGTGCGCGCGCACGTCGCGGTCGGCGTTGGCGGCCGGGTCGTAGAACAGTGCCAGGCCCATGCCGGGGTTGAGCGTCAGGGCGGCCGAGACGCCGAACATGTCGCCGCTCATGTAGGCGGCCTGCGCCAGGACGGTGTCCAGGCCGTCCGGCGGGACGTCGCGCCGGGGCAGCGCGTTGAAGCCGACCCCGTGGTGTTTCCAGTCGATCGCCGCGACCATCACGTCCCGCGCCGGGCCGAGGTAGGTGTGGTAGAGCCGGGCGAGGTCGCGGGCGTGCCCGTCCTGGCCGCCGATGTGCGGGTGGAGCTGTTCCAGCAGGTCCCCGACGAGCTTGTAGGTCTGGTCGTAGGCCCCCACCCGCTCCTCGTCGGTGGGGTCGGCGGCGATGGTGCGCACGTGGCGCAGGAGCCGCCGCAGGAGCTTCTCGTACTCGTCGGCCTCCTGGGGCGTCGGCCCGCCCACGACCGTCGCCGTGAGGGGGACCACCTCCCTCCGGATGTCCAGGAAGTCGTCGATCAGCCATTGCGGGAAGGGGGTGGTCATGGGGGACGCCTTCCGTCCGGGCCGCCGCGCTGCGGCCTGCCCCGCCACCGCATCCCCGCCGTGACCGGTTGTCAATGGAAGATCGCGCAGAGTGGATCTCGCCGGGGACGTTCCCGCAGGCAGCGCGTCCGCCCGGACGGACGGCTGGCCCGACATGGCCAGGCGGCCGCCCGGCGCGGGGTCAGCTCAGCAGGATCCGCGGGGCGGCCTGCCTGATGTGGGCGGCGGCCCAGCTCCTCTGGCGCAGCGTCTCGGGGTGGCAGCGCCGGACGGTGGCCAGCAGGTCCTCGTCGCGGGCCGCCTCGGCGGTCCGGTCGAGCATCTCCCACTCGACGGAGATCTCGGCGGCGCGGGTGTGGACGCGGCGCAGGTCGTGCAGCAGCGCCAGGCCGGACGCCGGGTGCAGTCCGGCCAGTTCGGCCCCCTTGTCGCGGAGCCGCTCGACCAGGCCGGGTTCGACGGGCGGATCGGGGTCCAGGTCGGCGCCGAAGCGGCGGGCCGCCTCGGCGATGCCGGCCAGATGGCCGCGCGACCGCTCCGCCAGCTCCCGGGCCGTCCGGTGGACCTCGTGCTCGGCCTTGTGGACGTCGGAGACGTGCAGCAGGTCGCGGGCCATGTCGTGTTCGTGGTGGTACAGGTCGCGCAGAACGCTGGCGATGGTCATCTGCGGTCTCCAGGAGCGGCGAGACGTGCGGCGGTCTTGCGGATCGGCTGTTCGGAGAGGAGATCCCGGTCGGCGCGCGGGAGCCGGGGCGCACCGGGGCCGCGGGGAACGCGGTCGCCCCAAGCCCCGGCGATGCGGTCGTCGGATGCCACGGTGGCCTCCCGTGCGGAACACTCTGCACGTGGTCACCTCCCTCCGCGCGCGTCCTTCAAACGTCGCGGGGCAACGCCGGGCGGCGCACCGCCGATCGCCGACCGTGGCATCCGGCGATCGGCGGTGCGGCCGGACCCCTCTGGAATATCCTGGACGCGCCCCCGCACATGGTCGACGACATGCGCCACCGCACCGTGGGATCAGCAGCGCGCGGAGGGAACGGTGTCCGAGGAGTCGCCCCACCGGCCCGGTGACGGGCCCGAGTCCCTGGCGGTCCGGCTGACCGAACGGCTGTCCCACCTGATCGCCGAGCGGGAGCGCAGGCTGGGGCGCGACCTGAGCCGGGGCGAGCTGGCCAGGCGGATCAACGTCTCCAGGAGCAGCCTGTACGCCTACCTCAACGGCACGACGCTGCCCCGCGCCCAGGTGTTCGACCGGCTGCTCACGGCGCTGGAGGTCGACGCCGCCGAGAGACGCGGCCTCAGCGCGCTGCGCGACGCGGTCGAGACGGCGAGGCAGCGGGTGGACGGTCGCGGCGTGTACGCGGCGTTCCGGAGCACCGCCGGGGCGGGGGCGCGCGAGCGGCCCGGTTCCGACCCGCGGGTCGCGCCGGCCACGACGCCCCCGCCCCGGCAACTGCCCCCGGTCACCGCGCGTTTCACCGGACGGGTCGCCGAGCTGGCCGAACTCGACCGGCTCCGGGCCGAGGTCGACGGGTCGGCGACGTTCATCGTCACCGTCGACGGCACCGCGGGCGTCGGCAAGACGGCGCTGGCGCTGCGGTGGGCGCACCGGGTGAAGGACCGCCACCCGGACGGGCAGCTCCACGTGGACCTGCGCGGGTTCGACCCGGAGGGCCCGATGGACCCCGGGGAGGCCCTGCACCGGTTCCTCCAGGCGCTGGGCGTCGCGCCCGAGCTCATCCCGTCCGGCCTGGCGGTCAAGACCGCGCTCTACCGCAGCCTCCTGGACGGCCGGCGCGTGCTGGTCGTGCTGGACAACGCCCGGTCCGCCGAGCAGGTCCGCCCCCTGCTGCCCGGCTCGCCGGCCTGCTCGACCATCGTGACCAGCCGGAACCGGTTGAACGGCCTGGCGGTTCACGAGGGCGCCCACCGGGTGACCCTGGAGGTGCTGCCGTGGCACGACGCACACGCCCTGCTGGAACGGTGGCTCGGGCCGCACCGGCTGGCCGGGCACACGGCCGCGGCCGACGACCTGGTACGGCTGTGCGCCCGCCTGCCGCTGGCCCTGAGCGTCGTGGCGGCCCGCGCCGCCAACGGTCCTCCCGGCGGCTCGCTGGCGGCGCTGGCGGCCAGGCTGCGCGAGGTGCCCGACCGGCTGGAGGCCCTCGGCGGGGGAAGCGACGCCGACCTGGACCTGACCAAGGTGTTCCAGGGGTCCCACGCGCTGCTGCCCGCCCCGGCCGCCCGGCTGTTCCGGATGCTGGGCGCGCATGCCGGTCCCGACATCGACGCCCACGCCTGCGCGGCGCTGCTGGACGTCCCGGCGCCTCCGCGCGCCGCGCTGGACGCGTTGACCGGGGCCCACATGCTGACCGAGCACACCGACGGCCGGTTCGCCGCGCACGACCTGCTGCGCGCCTTCGCCCGGCGGCTGACCGCCCGGCAGGACGCGCGCGAGCGCGACGCGGCGATCGGGCGGGTGCTGGACTACTACCTGTGCACGGCGATCAGGGCCGCCCGGCAGATCGAGCCCTGCCGCGCCGCCGAACTGCCCCCGTGCGACAGGACGTGGCCCGGGCCTCCGCTCGACGGCTACACCGAGGCGATGGCCTGGTTCACGGCCGAGCTGCCGAACCTGCGGGCCGCGATGGAGGAGGTCGGCGCGCGGAACCTCGACGAGCACGTGTGGCGGCTCGCCCGGGCCGCGAACGTCTTCCTGCGCCGTTCGGGACGGCGCAACGAGCGCGTCGCGTTCCACCGCGCCGCGCTCGCCGCCGCGACCCGCGCCGGGGACCGCGGGGCACGGGCGGTCTCCATGCGCCTGCTCGCCGACGGCCTGACCCGGCTGGGCGAGCACGCCGAGGCGCTGCGTCTGCTGCGCGCGTCACTGGCGGAGTGCCGGGACCTCGGCGACGCGCACGGAGCGTTCCAGGCGCGTCTGTCCCTCAGCCGTCTGCACGACTCGACCGGCGAGCACGAGCGGGCCCTCGCGCACGCGGAGGAGGCGTTGCGGACGTCGGCCGACGCCGGCGACCCGCTGGCGCACGCCGACGCGCTGGCCGCCGTCATCGAGCAGAAGATCCACCTCGGCCGCCACGCCGAGGCGCTGCCGCCGGCCCGGCGCGCGCTCGCCCTGTACCGGCGGCTCGGTTACGCCGAGGGCGAGGCGAACGCGCTGCGCACGATCGGGCGCATCGAGCAGCGGCTGCGGCGGCCCCGCCAGGCGATCAGCAGCTACGAGCGGTCGTTGGAGCTCGACCTGCGGCTGGGCGACCGGTTCTGGGCGGCGCACGTGCTCGACCATCTGGCCGACGCCCACCAGGAGGCGGGCGACGCCGCGCGGGCGCGCACGCGGCGCGAGGAGGCGCTGGCGCTGTTCGAGGCGATGCGCCACCCCGCCGCCGAGACGGTCAGGGGGAAGCTCGGCGGGAGCCGCTGAGCCACGGGTCGGGCAGCCGGAGCGGTTCCGCCGTCCAGAGCCGTCCAGCGTTTTCCGGGCGGGCCGCAGTACCGGCGGCCGTCGTGCTCCCATGTGGAAACGGCGGAGCGGATGCGCCACGGGGGCGCGCCACCGGCCGCCGCCACCGGGTCCGCGATCCGACGACCGACGAGGTGAGCCGTGCCGGAATCCGGACGAACAGAGGTCGGGACGAACAAGGCGCGGCGGCGCCGGAACGCGGCCCCCGGGAGCTCCGTCCGAGGAGACACCACGGCCTCACAGCAGGTCCAGCAGCTCGCGGACCGCGACCGCCCAGGGGTGACGGGCGGCCAGTGTCCGCCGCGCGTCCGCCGCCCGGGAGAAGGCGGCGGCGCGGTCGGCCATGACGGCCGCTATCCGGTGGCCCCACATCGACACGTCGAGCTCCTCGGCGCGCTGGGCCGGCACGACGATCCCCCGCGCGTCCCCGGCGCGGAGCAGGTCTTCGACGAGCATGCCCAGCCCGCTGCGCTCGCTGATCAGGGCGGGTGTCCCGGCGACGAGGGCCTCGTGCCCGACCAGCCCGTAGCCCTCCACCCGGGACGGCATCAGCATCAGGCTGGCCCGGCGCAGGTCCTCCTGGATCGCCGCGGTGTCGGACGAGTACCGGCGCACCGTCACGTTCGCCGTCCGGTCCCCGATCCACTCCAGCACCCGGCCGCGCATCGCGTGTTCCTGCCCGGCGGGCGCGCCGCGCACCAACAGCTCCCACTCGACGCCCGGATGCAGGGCGCGGGCGTGGCCGAACGCCCTGGCCGCCAGGTCGACGCCCTTGAGCACCGCGTCCTCCATCCGGCCCATGACCATGACCAGCGGGCGGCCCTCCGGGACGGGGCGCGGGGCCGGGTCGACGGGGTCGAAGCCCGGGTCGAGCCGGATCAGCCTGGCCCGCCCGCCGTCCGCGCCGGGCGGAAGGTCGCGCCGCAGCCACTCGCGCAGCCTCGGGCCGACGGGCGCGACGGCCGTCGCGTCCCGCGCCAGTTCGAGTTCGACGCGGCTGCGTTCCTCGGCGCGCAGGCCCGCGTCGTCCTGATGGTCGAGCTTGTCCCACTCGATGTCGTCGGGGGCCATGTGCACCAGGTGCACGCGCGCCGCGCGCGGGAAGTGGTCCTCGACCAGGGCCCGGGCGGCCGGGCCGGTCACGCGGCCGTGCCCGATGACCAGGTCCGGTTCGGCCCCGCCGGGCAGGGGCGGGCGGCGCATCAGCGCCTCACGTTCGGTCATGCCGCGCACCCCGCGCGCGGCGACCAGATGAACGCCGCCGCGCGCCGCGTCGGCCTGCTCGTCGGGCGAGTAGCCGGGCACCAGGCAGTCCACCGTCGCCCCGGCGGAGGCCAGGGCGAAGCACAGGTAGCGGTTCAGCGAGCTCAGCCCCCCGCGCGCGGGGAACCACTCGTCGGCGACCGTGAGCACACGGGGGCCGCCGCGGCGCCGGGAGGCACCCGTGCCGGAGGGGACGGCCCGTGGGACGTCGGGGGACGGGCCGTCCCCTCCGCCGGTGTCGTACCGCACGTTCCAGGACCGGTCGCCGGACGCGGTTCCGGCGGCCGGTCCCGGCCGCCCCGCCGTGTCGCCGTTCATGTCGCGGCTCGCTTCCCGGCCGACGTCGGCCGTGCCCTCGGGCGGTGCGGGAGAGTCGCGCACCGCGGTGGCCCGGATCGTAGCCGCGCTCCCGGCGGCGGTGCACCGGTTCCGGGCAGCGCCCGTCCCGGTGGAGGGGGACGGTGCGGCCGATGACGACCTCCCGTCCGGAGTCCGGGCGTCCGGGAACGCCTCCGTTCCTCTCCCTCCTGCAGAATCCCGAGCGGTACGCGCTGCTCGAAGCCGGGACCGTTCGCACGGTGCCCACCGGAACCGTCCTGTACACCGAGGGCCGCCGCTCCGCGAAGATCGTGCTTCTGCTGACCGCGCACGCGCGGGTCCTGCGGCGGCTGGGCGGCCGGGAACGGTGCGTCGCCTACCGCGGGCCCGGCGACATCCTCGGCGAGCTGTCCCTGGTCGACGGCCTGCCGCACGCGGCGACCGTGCGCGTCACGCGGTCGGGCCGCGTCGCCGTGCTCACCCACGAGGCGTTCGACCGGGTGATGCGACGGCACGACGGCATCCGCACCGCCCTGCTGCGCGTGGTGGTGCAGCGGCTGCGCGGCGCCGAACGGCTCAGAGACCTCGGCCGGGAACCGGTGCGGGTGGCGGTGGCCCGGCTGCTGCACCACGCCGGGCACGGCGTGGACGGCGCGGGAGTGGACGGCGCGGGGGCGGACGGCCCGCCGGTCCGCTTCCAGCACCAGATCGCCGAACTGCTGGGAGTGTCCCGCAGCTCGGTGGTCAGGGCGCTGACGGAGCTGCGGCGGCAGGGCCTGCTGACCACCGGGCACGGCGTCATCGAGGTCGTCGACCGCGACCGGCTCGGCGCGCTGCTGGCCGACCACGACCGAGGTACGGCGACGGAGGACGAAAAATGATCTTTCGTGAATGGCGCACGCGCGCCATTTCCGGTTCCGCACCCATATCGGATGGAAGCGGTTCCACCGCCTTCATGAAGTCCCGCCGTGTTTCCATTCCACCTCCTTGACCAGCGGAAGAGAAGATCGGTTCCGCCCGCGAAGGAATTTCTCCCACAAACCGATGATCTGTCGGCTCACCGAACGCGTTGACCACACCATTCCCGCCCACCAGGGTGAGACCACTTCGACACAGAAGGGAGAAGTGCGGATTTCATGATCGGTAATTCGGTGCCCGCGCCCGCGCCCGCGTCCGCGACGACCCGTCGCAGCGAACACGACCTCCGTTCGGACGGGCCGGGCCTTGCGCACGGAGCGCTCAGGGAGGTCGGAACGCATGCGGGGCGATGACACGGTGGACGGCGCGGTGAAGGTGCTCTCCCGGAGCCTGCCCGCCATCGCCGACGCCGGTCTCCGGGCCCGCATGGACGCCGACCGCGTCCGCGTGTACGAGCTGGTCAGGGGACAGCTGGTGGCCTGCGGCGGACTCGGGGCCTTCGAGTCCTTCGCGCGGCGGCCCGACGACGACTCGGCGGTGCGCGCGCTACTGCGCCAGGCGGTCGTCCGCGACCGGGCCTTCGCCGAGGCGCTGGCGGACGCGGTCGCGAAGGCCGGCTCCGCCCGCCCCCACGCGACGTACAGCTCCGCGCACGCGTCGGGGAAACGGGCCACCGCCGTGGGCCGCGACCAGTACAACCAGCGGCACATGCGGATCAACACCGGCGGGCTCGTGCTGCTGGCGGCCCTCGGGATCGCGGCACTGGTCCTGGTCTTCGTCGTGCTGCCCCGGCTCACCGGCGCGGCGACCCGGCTCACCGGGGACACGACCTGCGCGGAGTTCCTCCAGGCCGACCCCGCCGAACAGCAGCGGGCGATCGTCCGGATCGCCCAGGAGAGGGGCGTCGGCGGCTCCGGCAGCCCGCTGGCGCGTCCGGCGGTCAGCTACAGCTGTAGCAGCCGCCCCAAGGCCAAGCTCGGGGAGGTCATCGCCGACTTCCGCGGCCAGTTCTGACACCACCGGGCCGAGACCCGGAGGAAGGGATGCCCACCATGAGGAACACGCGGAGAGCCGCCACGGCGCGCACCGCCCGGACGCCCGCGGCCCTCCTGTCGGCCGCCGTCGTCGCCCTGGGAGCCGTCGCCGGATGCGGCGGCGGGCCGACGTCCCGGGAGGAGCTCTGCGACGCCTACCGGGAGTACCAGAAGCAGGTCTCGCGGCCTCACATCCTGTCCAACGAGAAGGTCTTCGACTCGCTGCGGGAGCTCGGTGAGGCCGCCGAGCGCTACGAGGGTGACGACTCGGTCCGCGCGGCGGGGCCCGCGTTGCGGAAGATGGGCGAGTCGGACTCCTACCGGCCCGCGGAAGCGCAGATGCGCCTCCGTCCCGTACGGGCCGAGTGCCGTACCGGCTGAGCAGGGCGGTGGCCGGGCCCTCCGGAGGGCCCGGCCACCGCCCCTAGCGCAGCGCGAGCACCAGGACCACGACCAGGATCAGGATCAGGATCGCCGCGACGGCCGGGACGAGCCCGCCCAGGTCGATGTCGACGTTCCGGCGCATGTCGCGCCCTGCCGTCTGGTACCGCCCGCCGGTCGCCCCGCTGACGTTGACGTGCGCGCTGCTGCTCGCGGCCTGCGGTGCGGTGCGCGCCTCGTGGACCGCGGCGGCCAGGGACCGGGCGAACGTCTCGTCCCGTTCGACGGCCTGCCGGAGCAGGGCGCGCACCAGCGAGTCGTCCGCCGGGTTCTCGGTGAACAGCTCGTACACCGGGAACCGTCCGTTCGCCAGGAACCAGTGCCGGACCAGGTCGTGGAGTCCGGCGGCGCGCTCGTCGGCCACCGGGTCCGTGACGGCCGTGGCGAGCACCGCGACGGCCTCGGAGGCGAGTCTCTCCGATCGCATGATGGACCTTCCTCTGGTTCTAGCCGGGAGCCGCGCAGCCGCCGACCTGCCCGTTCACCGGCAGGAACTGCGCGTCCCCCCAGACCGCCCGGTAGTCGCCGGCGTACACGGGACCGTTCTCGGAGGTGATCAGGGTGGTTCTCAGGTAGAGGGTCGTGTAGGCCGACACGTCCCGGTCGAACTCGACCGGTGCGCCGGGTGTCGCCCTGCCGCTCTGGATCCCCTGCTGCTTGTCACCGAGCAGGGCGAACTCGACGCTCACGCCCTGGTCCGTGTCGTCGGGCAGCCCGGCCAGCGCCCTGAAGCGCTCGAACCTCCGGCCGGGGGTGATGGTGACCAGGCGGCCCCTGCCGATCGAGGACACCGACAGGTGGACGCTGCGGGAGCACTGCCTGCCCTTGATGCGGGCGCCGCTCTTGGGCACGCTGCCGCTCTCGGCCCTCAGCTCCGTGTGGGGAAGGTCGCGCAGGAACGTCGGCGTGACACCGGTGGCGAGGGCGGCCGACCGGCCGGACGGATGGTAGAACCGGCCGCCGGGCACCTCGGTGGAGACGTGCCTGACCATCAGCCCGTTGACCACCAGGATGAGCGCCGTGGCCGCCAGCGCGCTGAACCCGCCGCCCTTCAGCGTGAAGCTGCGGACGATGTTGAGGTCCCTTCCGGCCGTCTGGACGGTGGGACGCCACATGCTCTGCAGGACGAGCACGGCCGCCAGCGTCAGACCGGCGGCGAAGGCCGCCCAGACCGGGTCGCCGCCGAGCAGCCATCCCGCCGTGCCGGTCGCCGCGACGACCAGCGCCACCGGCACCGTCCGCAGCAGCACGCGGCGCACCCGGCGGCGCGGCGGGGTCACCGACGCCTCGGCCGCCGACCCGGCGGCGCCGTCGCTTGCGCGGGCCCTGATCGTCACCGGTACATGTCCCCTCCCGCGGTGTTGATCTCGTTGGAGTCCCCGTCGACCCTCACGTAGGCGCTGCTGGTCGACGGCGGCTCGGCGGCCGGCCGCTCCGCCCCGGGCGGCGTCCTGGCCGTGAGCCGCGCCGCGACCCCGTCCTCGCCCGGCACGTGCAGCCACGCGGATGACGTCGACTCCCTCGTCACCACGGTGACGGGATGGAACGCCGACCGGTCGAACTCCTGGTAGCCGTACTCGATCACGGCCTCGTGGAGGACGTCGGACAGCAGGTAGGCGACCGGGCCCCGGGCCCGGGCCAGCGCCGTCCTCAGGACGTCGGCCTCGTTGAGCCGGAAGGTCCGGTCGAGGCTGCGCCCGACGAATCCGCGCTCGTCCCGGAACACCGGACCGATGTGCAGCGCGACGCGCAGCCTCGGCCGCTCCGGGGTTCCCGACGCCGTGGCGGGCAGCCCGAGCAACGCGGCCGTGACGACCTTCGGGGGCACCGGGCCGTCCATCGACTGGGGCCACAGCATGAGCACCCCGTCGCCGCGGTCTTCATGGTCGCAGGCCGACCAGACCGGTCCCAGCGTCCGCTCCAGCCAGTCGTACATCTCCCTGCGCGCCTCGCGCTTGCCCATGTCGGTGCGCGAGGAGCTGTCTTCCATGTCGACGACCGCGATGACCGCGGTCTGTGGGTAATCGGTCATTCCCGGGGCACCTGTGTCCTTTTCCTGAGCAGAGCTTGTCCGCGTGGACGCGGGGCTTGTCCCGCCGCGTTCCCGGCGCGTCCTACCAGCCCCATCTTGCTCAGTTCCGCCCGGTTCGGTCGCGGCGACGGCGGCGAACGGTGATGTCCGGAACCGGACGAAGATCGACAATTTCCGGCACGCCCCGAGAAGGCACTGGTCAATTCATGATCGGAAATCATGATGGGCGCGGTACGGCAAACCTCCCCACCGCGCCGGGCATCGGATTTCTTCTCCGAGAAGGCGCAATTGCGCCAAATCACGAGCGGTGCCGCAGAGGTTCGGGAGCAGGCCGGCGCGCTCGGCCGCGACCCCGGCGTGCGCGCAGAGCGCGCCGCACGTGATCGCCCGCCTCCGCGCGCCGTCTTCAAACGTCGCCGGGGCGGGGCGGGCCGCCCGCGTCCCGGTGCCGGTCGGCGCCCTGTTCGAGGGCGGCCTCGTAGGCGCGCAGGGCGTTGATCACCGTCGCGCGTCCGGCGGGGTCGAGGCCGCGCATGACGCGTTCCCAGGCGGAGGCGCTGCCCGACAGCCACTCGCTGATCGGCGCGGTGTAGGCGGGGGCGATCGCGATGATGCGGCGGCGGCGGTCGGCGGGATCGGCGGTGCGCTCCAGGACGCCCGGCCGCGCCAGCTCGCTCACCATGAGGCTGACGGTCGTCGGGGCGACCTCCAGCCGGGCGGCGAGCTCGTTGACGCTGGCGGGGCCGTCGTACTCCAGGTGGGCCAGCAGCGCCAGATGGCGCGGCGCCAGGTCCAGGCCCCTGAGGGCCGGGGGGATGGGCAGGCGCTTGGCGCGGCCGACCAGGCGCGGCATGAGCAGCAGCAGGGTGCGGACGGCCTCGTCGACGGCCGGACCGTCCGATGCGGTGGACATCGGCGACCTCCCCATTTATCTTTGAATACAAAGCCTTTAGAGACAAAGGAAACGAGGCCCACTGTGCCGCATCTGACCGTCCACCTTCCAGAGAACAGGCTGGCGGGCCGGGAACCCGAGCTCGTCGCCGCCCTGACCGAGGCGATCGTCGGCGTCTACGGCGAATGGGCCCGCGACCTCGTGAACATCCGGCTGGCCGGGGTGCCCGCGGGCCGCTTCGCGCAGGGCGGCGAGGCCGTGGACACCATCGCCTCGGTGGCCCTGGGCATCCGCGCCGGGGTCTTCGACCGCCCCGACGCCGCCCAGATCACCGAACGCCTCGGCACCGCCCTCACCGACGCGATCACCCTGGTCCTCGGCGAGGAGCTCCGCGCCGGGACCACGGTCGAGCTCGTGGCGTCCCCGCAGGAGCGGACGTTCGTCGGCGGCGCCCTCGCGGTGTGACGGGGCCGATCCGCCGGTCATGAGGTGATGGGCGAGGCGATGACCACGGTGACGTCCGCCGCGTCGTCGCCGGTGCGGTAGGCGTGGGGGGCGTCCCCGGCGAAGGCCAGCAGGTCGCCGGGGCGCAGCAGGCGGGGGTCGTCGACGGGGCCCGCGGTGAGGGTCCCGGCCGCGACCAGGAGGTGTTCGATCGTTCCGGGGGCGTGCGGGACGCCGTCGAACGCGGTGCGCGGCGGCATCCGCAGCCGCCACAGCTCCAGGCCGTGGCCGCCGCTGACCCGGCGCAGCAGCTCGCGGGTCGGGCCGTCGGCGAGGGCCTCGGTCGCCGTGACGTGCACGGTGCCGGGGCCGGCCGCGCGGGTGAGCAGGTCGGTGAGCGGGATACTGAGCGCGACGGCGATGGCGTCCAGGGTGTCGATGGTGGGGTTGCCGTTCCCCGCCTCGAGCTGGGACAGCGTCGCCTTGCTCAGGCCGGTGCGGCGGGCCAGCTCCGCCTGGGTCATGCCGCGCTGCCGGCGGCGGCGCCGGATCTGGGCTCCGGCCGCCGCCGCGGCGCTGCTGGGGCGGGCGTTCACCCGGCCGTCCGGTGGGAGGCGGAGTAGGAGGCGCGCAGGCGGCCCTTCTTCAGCTTCACCGCGGTGATCGCGACGTCGGCGAGGTCGGCGAGACCGCGCACGTGGGTGCCGCCGCACGGCGCGGTGTGCAGGTCGCCGATGCTGACCAGGCGCAGCCCGTCGGGGCCGGGGGCGGCGGTGACGGGCAGGCCGTCCGCGACGGCGGCGGCCACGAACGCGCGCAGCCGTTCGGCGGCCTCCTCGCGCCGCCCCGCGTCCGACAGCGGGCCGGGGTCGTCGGGGGTGAACTCGATGCGGGCCTGGCCCGGGAAGTGATTGCTGCCGGTGTAGGTCCAGTCCTGGTCGCGCCCAGCGGCCTCGACGAGGTGCCCGGCGGTGTGCAGGGCGGCGTGCAGCAGGCGCAGGTCGGCGTCGACGCGGGCCTTCACCTCGTCGCCCACGGCCAGGCCGTCGAGGTCCCGGACGTCGGTGTCCGCGGCGCGCAGCACCACCAGCCCGGTGGCGGCGTCCCGGACCGGGACGACCTCGCGCCCGTCCAGCCAGCCACGGTCGGCGGGCTGCCCGCCGCCCTGCGGGTGGAACAGGTTGTCCCGGACCGCCACCCACGCGGCCCCGTCGTCCTGACGGCCCGCCGCGACCACGCGGGTGACGATCTCGGTGAGGTGGGTGTCATCGAGATAGGAGGGGGTTTGTTCAGTTTGGTGAACCACACGTTCAATTTACCAAACGATTGGTCACCGTTCGCCGGGTTCCTTCCCTTCGCGCCCGGTGAGGGCGGCGACGCCCCAGGGGGTCAGCAGCAGGCTGACGCGTTCGGCCGCGAACTCGGCGTGCGCGCAGGGCCCGACCAGCACGCCGGTCCCCGAGCGGAACCATCAGCCGTCCAGGTGCCGCACGGCCAGGACGCTGTCCCCGATGGTGGGGGCCTCCCGCGCGTACACCCGCAGCAGGGGCGGGAGGTCGGCGTAACGGGGCTCGGCCACCCAGCCCCGAGCCCGGAGCGCGCGGGCCAGCCGGTCGAGGCGGCGGCGGGCCCGCCAGGCGTCGAGGACCGGGGAGGCGGGGAGCGTTCTCACCGCGCCGACGCGGACGCGACCGCGCGGGCCGCCTCCAGCGCGTCGTCGGGGCCGGTGACGTCCTCCGCGTCGGCGATGAGCCGTTCCCCGGGTTCGCGGCGGAACTGCCAGCGCGGGTCCGCGCCGGTCGACCGCTCACACGTCACCGAGATCGTCCGGCCCATCTCGGCGGGGTTCCAGCAGCGGAGGACGGTCGGGCGGAGGGTGTACTCGACGATGCGGGCGCGCAACCCCAGATCGTCGAGGGCCGCCAGGGCCAGAAGTTTGTTCCTCCTGGTGATGCGGGCTTTCTCGCGCTCCTCGCAGAGGTCGGGTTGCGTGATTCCAAGGATCCCGAGGGGCCGCAGCTTCGGGTCGCCCGTGGTGCGTTCGCCGATCTGGTCGGGCGGTTGAAGGAACGCCGGTAACCGTCGCCGTTCGGCGGAGTGCGTCTACATCCTTCGAGGGATCTCGAAAGTCGTACCGCAGGAGGGCGACCGTCGTACACCGGGGTTCGTAACGTTCAAAGACCCGTTGAGACGGGGTGGTGGCCTTACGTTCCCCGGGAGATCCCATGCGTCGGTTCGGAGTCGTCGTGTTGTTCGCGCTCGGTGCGAGTGCGCTCGGCGCGTGCGGGCTGGTCCCCGACCGGTCGTTCGAGGACGACCCCGCGCTGACCGGGCGGATCACCTCGGTCCGGCTGGAGAACCGTTCCGGTGATGTCACGGTGCGCGGCGCCGACGACGGCACGGTCTCGTTGCACCGCAGGGTCGCGTACACGACCTCGCCTCCGGAGGGTCCGACGCATCGGGTGGAGAACGGCGTGCTGGTCCTCGGCGACTGCGGCGTCAACTGCGAGGTGGACTACACCGTCGTCCTTCCGAAGGGCACACCCGTCAGCGGCTCGACCTCCAACGGCGAGATCGCCCTGACCGCCGTGGGAGCGGTGGACGTCGCCACCGGCAGCGGCGACGTCACCGTCACGACCGCCGTCCCGCAGAACGTCCGGGTCAAGACCTCCAACGGCGAGATCGCGTTGACGGTTCCGCGCGGCTCCTACCAGGTGCGGGCCCAGAGCAAGAACGGCGACCGGAACCTCCGGGTCCCGCACACGCCCGGCGCGGGCCGCCGGATCGACCTCACCACCGGCAACGGCGACATCACCGTCTCCCCCGCCTGAGTCATCCACGTCGCGGTGCTGGCAGACCTCGGTGCCGAAGACCGGTGGCCGTCCACCACATGATCGCGGCGCGTCCGGGTCCGCCCGAGCCCCGGATGCGGCGCCCGGCTGGTTCAGCACCACGGCGAACAGGGGTGCGGCTCGTTCTGAGTGACGCGTCCGGCCGGACCGTTCAGAGGACCGTCCAGCCGGACGAGGTGGCTACTGGGTGCGCAAGGTGGTGATGTGCGCTCGGAGGTGGTCGGTCATCTGCCGCAGGCAGTCGTTCAGCAGCGCCAGTTCCCGGTCGTCGTAGCGGGCGTACATGGCCTGGAACTGCTGGGCGAGCGGCCGGAAGGCCTCCTCGATCTCGGCCGACCGCAGCGGGACGAGGATGACCTTGCGGCGGTCGCGCGGGTCGGGCTCGCGGCGCAGGAGGCCGCCGCGTTCCAACCGGTCGACCACACCGGTGACCGAGCTGGGGGTCAGACCGGCCATCTCCGCCAGGCGGCCCACGCTCATCGGGCCGGTCTGGTTCAGCAGCCCGGCGCACTGCTGGTCGATCACCTGCAGCCCGAACCGGGAGGCCGCGGCGGTCGACAGCCCCATCATCGCCAGGTGCAGCAACCGGCCCTGCACCGCCAGCTGGGCGAGCACCTCGTCCCTGTCGGGCCGCTCTTGGAAGTCGCCAGACGTCATGGGAGCGAATCCTACCGACTTCGAATATCACGACTTCCGTATATTACGGATCTCGTGATATCAATGATCTTGGTTCGACCGGCCCCTCTCCCATGCGGCGCGTCGGAAGGACCAATACCTCCCGAAGCAACGAAAGGCTTCCTATGCGTTCACCCAAGTCGGCCCGCGCGACGTTCACCGCCCTGGCCGCCGGTGCGGCGGCGGTCGCCGCCGTCGGCCTGGCCGGACCGGCCCAGGCCACCGCGACCACCTCGGGCGCCACCGACGTCTCCGCGCGCGCCGCCACGCCGTGGAAGACCTGGACCCTGCAGCCGGGCGCGGCCGGCGTGGCCACCCACGGCAAGAGCCGCACCAACAACGGCAGGGCCGAGGTGCACGTCACCGCCCGCGACACCGCCGCCGACCAGAAGGGCGCCTACGTCTGGGTCATCCGGTACTTCACCACCCCCGGCCACAACAAGGTCAAGATCGATGTGCCGTCGGACGGCCGCGAGCGCACCTGGGACAACATGGGCGGCCCGGGCTACAGCAAGATCACCGTCCAGGAGTGCGTGGACAACACCTGGACCAGCGAGGTGTGCAGCCCCGTCAAGACCGTCTGGACGCGCTAGCGACCGTCCCCGCGGGCTGTTGAGGGCCGCTCGGCCGACATCCCGCGGACGGCCGCGTTCCCGGCGGGCACGAGCAGCGCCGAGAACAGCCGCGACACCAGCGTCCCCGCCGGAGACCGATCCGGCGGGGACGTCCGCGTTCCAGGTGCGGTCGTTGACGTCGCGGCGCCCCTTTCGCCACCGGCCGGTCGAGGTCTCCTGCGACACCCGTCCTGGCTCGCCGTCACGTCAACGCCGCGATCGACTGCCCCATCCATGATGGCCAAGCACGCCTCAGGTGCCGTTGTGGACGCTGGGGGCCGGGCCGTTGATCACGATGGCCTGGCCGTCGCGCAGCGTTCGGTGGGCGGTGCCCCGCGAGCGGTAGTGGTCGGCGACGGCGCCGAGGATCCCGGTCTCGGGATGACCAGGGGAGTCGATGTGCGGCACCACGACGAAGTCGAGGACGCCGAGGCCGTCGAAGCGGGCCGGAGCGCCGTAGGCGGTGCGCACCGCACGGGGATCGTCGCACCGCTCCAGCCCGTCCAGGTCAGGGGCCAGGACACAGACGCCGGCACTGTAACCGGCATAGACGACGGCGTCCTGCCGCAGCAGCTCGGTGATGGCGCGGTCGGCTCCGCTCCTGGCCAGGGCGTGCCGTAGGACGAACACGTTGCCTCCCCTGACCCAGAGCAGCGGGAATTCGCGGAGCGCGGCCGCGACCCGGCCCGGCTCCTGGTCGAAGAACGCGCGCAGGTCGACTTCGACCGGCCGCAGGCCGAGGGCGGCGAGCGCGTGGATCTCGCGCTCGACCGCGGCCCGGCGCTCGGCGTCGGGCAGGGCGTCGACAGCGTTGGCGATCACAGCGGTGCGAGTCCCGGCGGGATTCTCCAGCAGGCTCAACAGCCGTTCGGGATGGTCTCCGATCCGCCAGGAGGACAGATACATGCGCACCCGAGAACCCTAGGACACCGCCGACCGGCGACAGATCCCCGCCAGGCTCTGCGGGGATCACCGAAGGCGGGACCTAGACGGCTGATCGGCCTGCCGGTCGCCCGGGGTGCGGCCCTGGCCTCCGCGCTGGCCGCCTACGACCGGGCCCGCCGCCCCCGGTGCCGGAGGATCGCCCGTCAGGCGGGAATGATCGGGCGCTTCGGCGTCCATCTGGGAGACGGCTGGCGGCGCCCCGTACGCGACACCCTCCTGCGGCTCACACCGGCCAGGCTGCTCGTCAACGACGCCTTCCTCAAGGAGCTGGTCGGGTGGACGCCTCCGCCCGCGCCGGGTCGGCAGGCGGGACCGCCGGCACGCTGACGGCGGCGGGGCCACGCGATCGCGTGGCCCCGGAACACGGCGGCAGAAGATCCTTTAGCCTTGGCGGGTGACGGACGCCCCGGAGAACCTCGCGCTCCCCACCGCGCTCGCCGAAGTCGCCGCGATCGGCTTCACCTGGGAATGGGACGACGAGACCGACGAAGCCCGCGGCTGCGACTTCGAGCTCTACGACCACCTTGAGGACCCCGCCCGGACCGCGTGGTGGTTCCGGCTGTGGACCGGCAATCCCGATGTCGACGGCAGCCAGTTCCGTTTCTTCGGCACGACCGGCTCCGGTGACTACACCGGCTTCTGGCTCGCCCGCCCCACGGCCCGGCTCACCGACCAGCCCATCGTCCACCTCGGCTCCGAAGGGGAACACGAGGTGCTGGCGGGCGACCTCGGTGACCTGCTCTGGCTGTTCGCCGCGGGCCTCGGACCGGCCGAGGCCTCCACCGAACCCAGGCCCAACGCCGAGCCCGACCCCGCCTTCCGCGCCATCGCCGAACGCCACGCGCCCGGCCGCCAACGTCCACCCGAGCAGATCGTCGCCGCGGCGCAGGCCGAGTTCCCCCACTTCCAGGACCACATCGCCGCCCTCATCCGCTGACCTCGCCGGGGTCGCCCGCCGGCCCGAACCGGCCGGCCTGCGGGCCTTGAACCGGTGGGGCGTGATCCAGCCGGTCAGCGCTGTGGTGAAGCCACCTGGACCTGGAGGGGCCCGTCTCCGGCGCGCCCGCCACCCGTTCGCCCGAAGAACCGGACCAGGGCCCACAGCCGGAGCGCCACCGTGACCAGCCCGGCGAGCGCCGCGGCGGCCAGGGCGACCGTCAACGGTGCCGCGAAGTAGGTGAGCTGCGCCCAGGTGACCGCACGGCCTCCGATGATCAGCGACACCAGCGGCGGGTAGGCGGCGAACACCGCGACCGGCAGCAGCGCCGGGACCAGCCGCGGCACGGTCCGCCACCGGGGCGCCGCCGCGCGTCGCCGGGCCCACCGGCGGGCGCGGAACCCGGCCAGCGCCCCCAGCCCGACGGACACGAGCACGATCAGGCCGAGAGCCAGCTCCGCCAGGTGCCCGCCGCGCCCGGGCGCGGGCGGGGTACGCCCGTCGGTCAGCGTCAGCAGGCCCTCCAGCGTCGACCAGCTCACGTCGGTCAGCCCGGCGCCGTTGACCATGACGGCGACGCCGTACCCGGTGGACGGCACGATCGCCTGGGCGGCGTTGTAGGTGAAGAGGTTCCCCGAGTGCACCAGCCGCGCCGGGCCGGTGCCGCCTTCTTCCCCGGCCCAGCCCATGCCGTACCGGCGGTCGCCGGTGGCCGGGCCGGGCGTGTGCATGGTGCGCAGCGCGGCGCGGTCCAGCGCGCGCGGCGCCTGCCCGGACTGGGCGATCAGCCATCGTCCCATGTCGTGGGCGTTGGTGATCACGCCGCCCGAGCCGCTGCCGTCGAGGAAACCGGGCGCTTCCGGGCGCGCGATCCACAGGCCGAACAGGGAGTGGTGGCCGTCGGCCGGGCGCACGTCCCGGTCGCTGACGGCGCTGCCGTCCATGCCGAGCGGGGCGAACACGCGGCGCCGCAGGTACTCACCGAACGGCTGGCCACTGGCGACCTCGACGAGCCGGGCGGCCAGGTTGTAGTTGACGTTGCAGTACGCCCAGCGGGTGCCCGGGTCGGTGGTCAACCGCGCGGTGCGCAGCCGCGCCACGTACTCGCGCAGCGACCCGGCGTCCTGCGTCGCGCCGATGTCGACGGTGCGGTCGGACAGGCCGGAGGTCTGGTTGAGCAACTGCCGTACGGTGATGCGCGCGGCGCGCGGGTCGGCGGTCCGGAACTCCGGCATCTGCGCGGCGACCGGCCGGTCCAACGCGATCCGCCCCTCGTCGACGAGGGTCATCACCGCGGCGGCGGTGAACGACTTGCTGAGCGAGGCCACCCGCATCGGTGTGCGGGCGGTGACCGGGCGTCCGGTGGAGTCGCGGCCGTATCCCGCGGCGTGGACGACGCGGCGGCCGTGGGTCACCACCAGCGACATTCCCGGCATGCCGGACGTCTTCATCGCCCGGTGGGCGTACGCGTCGATCATCTCCGGCCCGACCCGGCTCTCCGCCGGGGGCCCGGTCACGGCGTGGGCCGGGGGCGCCGGGGTCATCGCCACGGCGAGCCCGATCGCGATGATCGCCGCCGAGAGCCTGGTTCTCATTCCGTCTCCTTCGCGCGGGTCGGAAGAGAATCTAGGAACCGGGGTCGCCTCAGGGCATCGGACGATCGTCCCCCACCGACCCCGACTTTCGTCAGAGGTCTCCATGAGGGGTCCGGGGCGTCGGCGTCCCGGTCATCCATGAGGCGCGGACCGGCGCGGCCAGGCGCCAGGCCGGCCCTGCGGGACGACGCCACGACGGAACGCGCCGAGACGTCGGCGACCGCGCGGTCAGCGCGCCTGGAGCACGAGCTTGAATCCCTCGTGGCTGCGCGCGAAGCCCAGCCCGGTGTAGAAGCGGTGCGCATCCTCGCGCCGTTTATCACTGGTCAGCTGGACGAGCGCGCAGCCGCGCGCGTGTGCCCGTTCGATCGCGTGCTCCATCAGGGTCCGGCCGAGCCCGCCGCCGCGACGGTCCGCACGGATCCGCACCGCCTCGATCAGGGCCCGTTCGGCGCCGCCCTTGCCGAGCCCCGGGATGTACGTCGCTTGCAGGCAGCCCACCACCGTGCCGCCCTCGCCCCGGTCGTCGACCTCTTCGAGCAGGACCAGCATCTCGTTCCGCGGGTCGGCGTCGATCGCCGCGAAGGCGCGCTCATGGGCCCGCGTGACCATGACCGTCGCCGGGTCCACCACGTCGTCCTCGTCCGCGAGCAGGGCGAGCACCGCCGGAAGGTCGGCGCGGGTCGCGGGACGCAGCGCGAGACCGGGCACAACGGACATGGCACAGACCCTAACCAACGCCCCGGAAGGCGGCCGAACCGCGAACGCCAGGTTGCATCCCGACCTTGATCTTGCAGGAGGAGAACGGCGCTCCGACGCGGCGGATGGAGCTCGTCGCGGCCCGGACGCCGCATGCGGCGGATATCCGCAGGTGCTCGGCGGCCACTGCCACCCGATGAGCGTCGACCCGCTGGAATTCGAGGAGGGCGAGGACCACCACCGCGAGCCTCGGCCGGCAAGCCCGACGACGCGTCCGCGCAGGTGACCGACCCGCTCATGGCCGCGTTCGAGACCCGGCCCGGGCCGCTCGACCCGCGCGCTATCCGATCCGGCCGGGTCCCGCGGAGGCCGACGAGGGGCCGCCCAACGCCCGTTCCGCCCGGGACAGGAGGCGGTAGACGCCCACGGCGGCGATCATCGCCACGGCGTCGCCGCCTGCGATCAGCCACTGCTTGCCCAGCAGGCTGAAGGCGAAGATGACACCCACCACGAACACGATGTGGAAGGTGTGCATCGCGCTGGCCACGCCGTAGACCTGGTACTTCGCCATCCGTACCGCCGCCGTCAGCAGGCTCACGCTCATCATGGCGGGAAGGATCGCGATGATGAGGAGCCATTCCAGACCGCCGCTCCCGGCGGCGAACATCACGAGCAGCAGGGTCAGGACTGCCACGCACACGCCGAACGCGCCGGAGGCCACCGCGGCGTGATGTGCCGCGCGCCGCACCCGGGGGTCGGCCGCGTACGGTGAGGCGGCGGTCCCGCCCATCTCCTCCTGCCACCTTCGCCGCGCCGCGATGGCCGAGACGACCATGTGCGCGAGCGCGGCCGCCGCCACCAGCGCGCACAGCACGCCCAGCGGCACCCGGCCCTTCTGGAAGGAGACCACGGCGAACGCCGCGCCGCCGAGGATCAGCGTGCCCATGATCCGCGCGTAGGGGCCCTGTCCGCTCATCGGAACCTCACCGCCGGCGGTCCGGCGTCGAACGTCATCGTCCGCGGCACGGGTCCTCCCAGCACTGGTCGGTGATCGCCGCAGGACCACCCTAGACACAGATAAACGACATTGTCTGTATGGCCTGGATTACGGCGATGACCGACGGCCCGGCCGTCCTGGGGTCGGCCGGGCCGCGGAGGCGGGGTCAGATCAGGCGGCTGACGACGATGTCGTCCACGTAGTAGGCGGCGTTGACGCCCGCGGTGAGGCGGGTGTCGTCGAGCTTGATGCCGGTCGCCTGGTTCCGGGTCGACACGAAGATCGCCAGCTGGTGCCCGGCCTGGTACGTCTTGAACGACGGGATCCGCGCGTGCAGGAGCTTCCACGAAGGCACGGCGGTGTAGTCCTGCCAGTTCTCCGGATTCGAGGTGCCGGTGACGGCGATGTGCTCGACCCGGGTCTCCACCGGGACCGCGTCCGCCCACGAGTTGTAGAACTCGATCTGCACCGACTGGGTCAGCGACACGTCGCAGGCCGAGGAGCCCGGCTCGTTGTCGGTGTCGATGAAGAACTTGCTGATCTGGCAGGCCAGGTCGATGTCGACGACGACGCCGCCCGTCACGCTCGGCGTGTACAGCACCATGTAGCCGTTCCGCCAGCTCATCGAGCAGGTGGTCTTGTCGCCGGTCTCCCGCTGCCGGTAGCGGATGTGGCTGCCCGTCCGGTTGGTGACGGTGTCGAAGTAGGTGTCGGCGTTCCAGATCGCGAAGTCGCCGGGCCGGCTCGACGACCACGAGTACCCCGGGTCCCACCAGCCGTCGTAGTTGCGCTTGGCCGAGGTCCGCTCGGCGTCCTCCGCCTGCCCCTTCCACGTCAGCTCGACACCGCCGGTGCGCCCGAGCTCGTTGAGGGCCCTGGCCCGCGTCGCGAAGTCCGCGCGCATCCGGTCCAGGGCGACCAGGTCCACGCCGAGCTCCGTGGCGTAGGCGCGCATGGACGCCGCCCGCCGGTTCTTGGCATCGAGGCCGGCGTTCTCGGGCAACCGCAGCTCGCTGCCGCGCCGCCGGAGCCTCTCCTGCGCCTCCGGCGTCACGATCTTGCGCTGCTCGGCCGCGAACCGGGCGGCGACCTGCTCGCCCTCCGCCACGAAGCGCTCGTTCTGTGCGGCGTCCCGCGCGGCCTGGACCGCCCGCAGATGCTCGATCGCCTCCGCCGGAATCCCCGTATCGGTTGTCGTCATTCCCGTTCCTCTGGTTCTCTCCGTCCCGCGTCTTTCGCGGACACACCTCACTTTCCGTCTCCGTCGCCCTTCCGACATCGGTGACCGCTACCGACTTTCCGCGTCCACCCGCTACCGAGCCGCTCACACAGCGCGCCGGGGCGCATCGTCGGTGGCGAGCTCGGCGCCGGGCTTGTGATCGCGAGGAGTGTGGCTACTCTGGCGAAGAGTGATCGTGGACCCCCGGACGATCAAGGGCGCTGCGCATGGCTGAGCGGAAGTCCAGAAAGCCTGGTGACTACACCTTCGTCAACGGCAGGTGGATCCCGAAACCCACGTCCGACGAACCCGAGACCACGCCCCCTTCCGTCACGACCCCCAAGAGCGCCTCCCCCTTCGGCCGGCGGCCCGACGTCCGAGAGACCGACGCACGACTCACCGCCGCCAGACTCGACGAGCTGCTGAGCAACCTGCCGGAGAAGGACGCGCTGCGCCTGGCGCAACTCATCCAGCGGAACGCGGAACACAGGACGTTCAGGTCGCCACCCGTCGTCCTACCGCCTCCACGCCTCTCCTCCCCCATCCCCGTGTGGATCTATGCGGGGCTCGCCCTCGGTGGCATCGGCGGCTTGATCGCCTATCTGGCGACCAGCGGACCCGGGGACCGCATCCTCGATTCCGTGGCGAAGGTCGGTGCCGCCTTCGCCATGATCACCGTTCCGTTCTTCCTGATCTTCGGCACGGTCGTACTGGCGCAGTTCCTCATACGGCGGCCCGAGGACGACGATCCAGGCGAGGAACGCGTCCACCTGACCGACCCGAAGACGGACGAGAACCCCGACAGATACTGGTCACCGGACTGACGCGGGCGGCGACCACGTTCAGGCCGTGCGCCTTCGTGCGGCGGGTCCCGCGTAGTCGGTGAGCTGTATCTTGGCGCCGTGGATTACCTGGTCGCACTTCGGCGTGAACTGGACGCGTTCGGCGCCTTGCTGGATGGGGACCTGTCGGCTCCGGTCGAGCACTGCGGCGACTGGAGGCTGGTGGATCTGGCCGTGCACCTGGGGGCGGGGAACCTGTGGGTCGTCGCGGCGGTGAGGGAGGGGCACGGCGACAGCAATGACGAGAGCGCCGCACCCCGTGACCGGGCCGCTCTCAAGGCCTGGTACGCCGCGACGGCTGACGCGCTCGTGCAGGCCCTGTCGGTCGATCCCTCGACCGAGGCGTGGACGTTCTTCCCGCCCCATACGGTCGGATTCTGGCGTCGGCGCCGCAGCCAGGAGACGCTGATACACCGGTGGGACGGCGAGCACGCGCTCGGCTCGACGACGCCGATGGACCCGGCGCTCGCCGCCGACGGCGTCGCCGAGGTCTTCGACACCATGACGCCCCGCATGATCGCCAAGGGGGCCGCCACCCATCCCGAGCAGGCCGTGCGGATCACCGCCACCGACACCGGCCGCTCCTGGACGTACGGGCCCGGTGAGCCGGTCGCGGAGGTCTCGGGCACCGCCGAGGACCTGCTGCTCATGCTGTGGGGGCGCAAGTCCTGGGGTGCCGAATCGGTGACCTGGGATGGGAGCCGCGAGGCGGGGTTGGAAGTACTGGCCGGGCCGCTGGTCCCCTGACGCGGCACGGGGAAACCCCCTGCCAGGAGTCATGGCGCGGGCGGGCGCAGGGGCACGCCGGGCTCGACGGGACGCGTGACCGACGGCGAAGACGACCCCACCGGCCACCGGGGGCCCTGGCCGTCAGCCCTGGCGGCTCACCGGCACGAACGCGACCGAGACCGCCCCGGCCGGGTGGACTTCGACCCACGCGCGCCCGAGCTGCACAACGGCGTCACCATGGTCGCCCCGAGCCGGTGGGAGTGGCTGTGGGCCGACGGCGAAGACCGCGACGTCGAGACCGCGCCCATCCGCTGACGCGTGCGTCGGGGCCGTTCGTCGCGGTGGGCGTGGTGTCGTCCCTGGTCGGCGGGCTCAGGTGAGGGTGCGGAGTGCGGCGTCGATCGCGGTGGTCAGGCGGGCGGGGTCGTGGCCGGCGCGTTCCCGTACCCGCAGGCCGAGGACGGTGGTGAACAGCAGTTCCACGGCGGCGTCGAGGTCGAGGTCGGACGGCAGTTCACCGTTGCGGCGGCCCTGGTCCAGCAGGGACCGGACGGCCTGCCGGGTCACCTCGAAGGCGGCCTCGGTCCGCTGGCGGACCTGGTCGTCGGCGGTGCCGAGTTCGGTGGCGGTGTTGACCACGAAGCAGCCCCGGCCGGACTCCCCGCCGGACGGGCAGGAGACCAGCCACAGCATCCAGTCCCGCAGGACCTGGCGGACCGGACGGCCCGCGGTGTCCAGCCGTCGTTCGGCCTCGGCGGAGTCGGTGGCCCGGTAGTGGTCGAGCGCGCGGAGGAACAGCGTGTGCTTGTCGGTGAACGTCCGGTACAGGCTGCTTGGGGTGAGCTTGAGCTCGGCGCCCAGGTCGCGCACCGAGGTGGCGTTGTAGCCGCGGCGCCAGAACAGGTCGGTCGCCCTGACGACAGCGTCCCGCTCGTCGAACTGTCGGGGTCGGGCCATGCCCCTCACCCTATCCCACTTGTGGAGCGATCGTTCCCATACTAGGGTCCCCCGACATATGGGAGCGATCGCTCCCAAATGAGTGAGGAGGTATCCGGTGACGTCCACCGAACAGGCCGCGGTCCCGGCGGCCGGGTCCCGGGACCCGCGACGGAGCCGCCGGCCGGCGGTCGCCGCCGTGGCCCTGGGAACGTTCCTGCTGGTGACCGCCGAGCAACTGCCGATCGGGCTGCTGACCGCCGTCGGGTCGTCGCTGTCGGTCTCCGAGGGGACGGCCGGGCTGATGGTGACGGTGCCCAGCCTGGTCGCCGCGGTCGCGGCGCCGCTGGTCCCGGTGCTCGTCGGCGCGCTGGACCGGCGCCTGTTGCTGCTCGGCCTGATGGGGTTGATGACGCTCGCCAACGTGGTCTCGGCCCTGGCGCCGGGCTTCGCCGTCCTGGTGGCCTCCCGGGTGCTGGTCGGGGTGGCGGTCGGAGGTTTCTGGGCCGTCGCCGGCGGCCTGGCCGTCCGGCTCGTGGCGCCCGCGGACGTGCCGCGGGCCACGGCGGTCATCTTCGGCGGGGTCGGGGCCGCGAACGTGTTCGGCGTGCCGCTCGGCACGCTGCTCGGCGAGTTCACCGGCTGGCGCGTCGCCTTCGCCACGCTGAGCGCCCTCGCGCTGCTGGTGCTGCTCGCCCTGCTGGCCGTGCTGCCGCCGCTGACCGCCTCCCGGGCCGTCCGGCCGCGGCTGCTGGCCGCGCAGCTGCGCAACAGGGGCGTGCGCGTCGGCATCCTGGCGACGTTCCTCATCGTGACCGGCCACTTCTCGGCCTACACCTTCGTGAGCCCGGCGCTCCAGGAACTGTCGGGGATCGACGAACGGCTCGTCGGCCCGCTGCTGTTCGGGTTCGGCCTGGCGGGCATGGTCGGCAACTTCGCCGCCGGAGCCGCGCTGTCGCGTGCCCCGCACCGGACCGTGCTGGCGATCGCCGTGGTCCTGGCGGCCGCGATGCCGCTCTACCCGCTGCTGGGCCGGGGGCCGGTCAGCGGGGCCGTCCTGCTGGTCGTCTGGGGTCTGGCCTTCGGCGGTGTGTCGGTCGGACTGCAGACCTGGATGATCAGGACCGCGCCGGACGCCGTGGAGGCGGCCTCCTCCCTGTGGGTGGCGGTGTTCAACCTGTCGATCGGCCTCGGCGCGCTGACCGGTGGCGTCGTCGTCGACTCGCTCGCTCTGCGAGGTGTCCTGTGGCTCGGCGGGGCCTGCGCCCTGGCAGCCGCGCTGGTGGTGTGGAGCGCGCGTGCCGACGAGGTCCCACGGTGACCGTCATCGCGCCGCGGCGTCGGCGAACGGCTCGGGGTGGAGCGCGGCGGGACGGTCCCCGGCGCGGCCGCCGTCGTCGCGGTACTCGGTCGGGGTCACGCCCCGCAGGCGTTTGAACGCGACGCTCAGCGCGAACGCGTTGGCGTAGCCGACGCGGCGGGCGATCGCCCCGACCGTGGCGTCGGTGCCCCGGAGCAGCTCGGCCGCCAGGGTGATGCGCCAGTCGGTCAGGTAGCCCATCGGGGGTTCGCCGACCATGGCGGTGAAGCGGCGGGCCAGCGCGGCGCGCGACACCCCGCACCCGGCCGCCAGCGACGCCACCGTCCAGGAACGGGCCGGGTCGTCGTGCATCAGCCGCAGCGCCCGGCCCACGACCGGGTCGCTCATCGCCGCGTACCAGGCGGGCGGCCGGGCGTCGGGGCGGTCGAACCAGTGCCGCAGGGTCGAGATGAGCACCAGGTCGAGCAGCCGGTCCAGCACCACCTGCTGGCCCGGCGCGTCCCTGGCGATCTCCTCGGTCACCAGGTCCATCGCCGAGGAGCGGTACTCGGCCGCCGGGACGCGCAGCACCTCCGGGAGCGCGGCCAGCAGACGGCGGCTGACCTCGGACCCGACCTCGTACATCCCGCTCAGCAGCAGGTCCGTCTCGTTCCGGCCCATGCCGCACAGGCGGGGGCCGATCCGGATCTCGTCGCGGAGCTCCGAGCCGTCGGGCATGGTGCAGGTCTCGGCGTCGTGGACGACGAAGCACGGCGGCGTGCCGGGCCGGTCGGCGACGGTGAACGGCCGGGGCCCCCGGACGATCGCGACGTCGCCGGTTTCGAGGCGGACCGGCTCCCCGGCGTCCGGCACGACCCAGCCCGTCCCGCGGAGCATCGCGACCAGGTGGAGCGGGGCGCGGGTCGCGAACCGCAGCCCCCACGGGGGGTCGAACAGGGTCTGGCTGAACAGGGCACCCCGTGCCCGAACGCCGTCGAGGAGGTCGGTGAGCGCGTCCATGATCCCGAGCGTAGACGCACGGACATGCGGGTGAGCCTCTCAGCCATGGCCCGTCTCGGCCGCGCCCGGTTGACTTCCTCACATGACGACGACGAACCGTGAGGTGACCATGGATGACAGGCCCATCGCCGTGCTCGGCGCGACCGGCAAGACCGGGCGGCGCGTGGTGCGGCGGCTGCGGGAGGCGGGGCGGCCGGTGCGCGCCCTGTCGCGTTCCGCCGAGACGCGTTTCGACTGGACCGACGAGTCCACCTGGGACGCCGCCGTGCGGGGCGCGGGCGCCCTCTACCTAGTGTGCCCGACGGATCCGGCGCCGGTCGCGGCGTTCGTGCGGCGCGCGGCGGACGCGGGCGTGGAACGGTTCGTGGCGCTGTCGGCGCGCGGGTCGGAGCACTTCGGCGTGGGCGGGGTGACGTTCGGCACGGACATGGTGGCCGGTGAGGCGGCGGTGCGCGACAGCGGCGCGTCCTGGGCGGTGGTCCGGCCCAACAACTTCTCCCAGAACTTCAGCGAGGACATCTTCCACGCGCCCCTGGTGGCGGGGCGGCTGGCGCTGCCGTTCGACGACACGCCCGAGCCGTTCGTGGACGTGGAGGACGTCGCCGCGGTCGCGGTGGCGCTGCTGACCGACCCGGAGCGCGACGGGGAGGTCGTCGACGTGACCGGGCCGCGCGGGATCACGTTCCGGGAGGCCGTGGCGACCATCGCGGAGGCGGCCGGGCGGGAGATCCGGTACGTCGAGCTGAGCCGGGAGGAGTACATCAAGGAACTCGTCGGCGAGGGCTGGGACGAGGCGGACGCCGAGACGCTCACGCAGATGTTCGACCTGATGCGCCGCGGCGCCCTCGTCGGGCCGACCGACGGCGTCGAGCGGGTCCTCGGCCGCCCCGCCGCCGGCTTCGAGTCCTATGTGGCCCGAACCGCCCCCACCGGCGTCTGGGCGGGCGCCTAGGGTCTGTTTCAAAGTGGGCCTCAGCCGCGCACGCGAGCGCGTTACCTGACCTGCGGGCCCGAGGCCGGAGGCGAGGGCCCGCAGGCCAGATCGCGAAGCGATGTCGCGCTCGCCAAGACCTGGTGAGGTGTGAGCCCCCCCGGGGCGAGCGCCGTAGGCCAGGGCTTTGAAACACGGCCTAGGTCGTCGACGGGGTGACGACGGAGAAGTCGACCTTGAGCGCGTAGCGGTCGGCCACGTAGGAGCTCACGGAGTACTCCAGGGGCCTGCCGTCCTGGTCGAGGACGGACCGGGTCTCCACGAGCATCGGCGTGGTGGGGTCGACGCCGAGGTGGGCGGCGTCATCGTCGGCCGTGCGCGCGCCGAGGACCGAGGAGCCGAGCGTGGGATGCAGCCCGAGCCGGCGCAGCGCGTGGTGCAGCGAGCCGGTCTCCAGGTCGGCGGTGAGCAGCGCGTCGAGGGCGGCGGGGAACCTGGCGTGCTCGATGGCCACGGGCAGGTCGTCGAAGAACCGGACGCGGTTGATGGCGATCACGGAGGCGGCCCCCGGCGTCCCGTCGGGGTACAGGGCGGCGGCCTCGTCCGGGGAGGCGGGGCGCACGCCGGCCTCCAGGACGCGCGAACGCGGCGTCCTGCCCATGGCGAGGACCTGGTCGTAGAAGCTCAGCAGGGTGCCGACGGGCCGGGTGGCCGCGGTCTTGCGCACGAAGCTGCCCCGGCCGGGGACGCGCTCCAGCAGGCCGTCGCGCTGCAACCCGGCCAGGGCGGCGCGCACCGTCATGCGGGCGACGCCGAACTCCTGCGCCAGCTGCGTCTCCGAGGGGAACGGGTCGCCGTCGGCGGCGGCGTCGAGGCGTCGGCGCAACTGCTCGGCGATGCGGGCGTGCAGCGGTCGAGGTGCGGCCATGGGGCGGTTCCTTCGCGGTGGTCGGACGGTCGGCTTCCAGTGTGACGGCGGTCGACACCGGCTCTCTATTTGTATAGATTGTCTAGACAGCTCACCGCGTCGCCGGTTCCGTCCACCCGAAGGGAAACCCGCCATGTCCGTCGCCCCCACCGAGGTCCTCCGCTGGGACGGCCCCCTGCCCTCCCGCGACGAGGTCGCCGGGATGATCGACCACTCGCTGCTGCGTCCCGAACTGACCCGGGCCGAGGTCGAGGCCGGCCTGGCGGTCGCGCGGGAGTACGGCACCGCCTCGGTGTGCGTGCGCCCCGCCGACGTCACCGCGGCCGTCGCGGCGCTGCGCGGCACCCGGGTCGCCGTCGGCACGGTCGTCGGCTTCCCGCACGGCGGTTGCACCACCCGGACCAAGGTCGCGGAGACCGCCGAGCTGGTCGGCCTGGGCGCCCGGGAGATCGACATGGTGATCGACATCGGTCGGCTCCGCGCCGGTGACGCCGCGTTCGTCCAGCACGAGATCGCCGCCGTGGTCCAGGCCGCCCAGGGACGCCCCGTGAAGGTGATCCTGGAGAACCACTTCCTGACCGACGATCAGAAGGTCGCCGGCTGCCGGGCGGCCGAGGCCGCGGGCGCGGCCTTCGTCAAGACCAGCACCGGATTCGCCGCCGGCGGGGCCACCCTCGCCGACATCGCCCTGATGCGCCAGACGGTCTCGCCCGCCGTCCAGGTCAAGGCGGCCGGGGGCGTCCGCACCCTGGACGCGCTGCTGCGCTTCCACCGGCTCGGCGCCACGCGGTTCGGGGCGACGGCCACCGCCGCAATCCTCGGCGAACTGGAACGGCGCCACAACGGCGGAGCACCCCTCGCCGAGACGGCGGATTCCGACCCGGCGGGCTACTGAGTCCCGTGGCTCGCCGCGTCCGGGAGATCCGGTGAACGCCTACGATGATCAAATGCACGGGACCGCCCCGAACCCCTACTGGAACACCAATGTCGCCCGGCACCCGGACATCCTGCGCGCCGTCCCCGAGGGGTGCGGCGACGCGCTGGACGTCGGCTGCGGGGACGGCCTGCTCGCGCGGAAGCTGACCGGGCGGGCCGAGCGCGTCACCGGCGTCGACAGCTCACCGGAGATGATCGCCCGCGCCCGCGGGCACGCCGCCGGTCACCCGGACCTCACCTTCGTCGAAGGCGACTTCCTCACCGCCGACCTGCCCGCCGGGGGCTACGACTTCGTCTGCTCGGTGTCCACGATCCACCACATGGACTTCGAGGCCGCCCTCACCCGCATGCGCGACCTGCTGCGCCCCGGCGGGAGGCTGGTGGTGGTCGGCCTCGCCCGCTCGGCGACCCCGGCGGAACGGGCGGCGACGGTCGCGGCGGCCCCGGTCGTCCGGATCACCAAGGTGCTGCGCCGCGCGACCGGCCCCGGAGGGATGCCGACCGCCGACCCGCGGATGAGCTACGGGCAGGTGCGCTCGGCGGCCCGGCGGCTGCTGCCCGGCGTCCGCTACCACCGGCACGTGCTCTGCCGGTACTCGCTGACCTGGGAGAAGCCCGCCCGCTGACCGGCTAGGGGCGGTCAATGCGGTAGACGTAGTGGAGGCGGTCGTCGATCGGGTTGTCCGGTTCCAGGTCGCCTTCCGCGACGCGGCGCAGGCCCGCCTTCTCCAGGGCCCGCCAGGAGGCCCGGTTGGCCGCCACGACCGGGATGATGACGCAACCGGCCTCGGGATGGTCGGTCCAGGTGCGCTCCACCAGGGCGCGGATCATCGCCGGGCCCAGGCCCCGGCCGACGCTGCCGGGATCGCCGATCAGGTAGTCCAGGCTGACGGCGTTCTCGGGGACCTCGGTGAGGGGGGCCAGCTCGTCGCGGTACTCGGGGTGGTCGCGGTAGCGGGAGCGCTGGACCAGGCCGAGCGGGCGGCCGTCCAGGAACACCAGCAGGTCCTCGTTCGGCTCCTCGCCGCGCGCGCTGGGGCCGAAGTCGCGCCGGACCGCCTCCGGCGAGGTCTCGTGGTTCCACCAGCGGGCCACGTGCGGCTGCTCCAGCCAGGCCCGCAGCAGGGGGAAGTCCTCCTCGGTGACCCGCCGCCAGGTGAACGACGGGGCCGTGTCCGTTGTCATGCCGTCGAACGTAACAACCCCGCTCCCCCGCCGCCACGGAGATTACGGCCGGTCAGCCGGAGCAGGGGCGGCCGTTCAGGGAGCAGGAGGAGGGGGCGGCCGCGCCGCCGTTGGCCTGGAAGCCGATCTGGATGCTCTGGCCGGGCCCCAGCGAGCGGCCCGTGGTCGCCAGGCGGTTGCCCGAGTGGCTGGCGCTGGTCGAGCCGCTGTTGGTCCACGTCGACAGGATGGTCCGGCCGGAGAACACCGCCGAAAGCTGCCAGGACGAGATGGTGGTGGCGCCCCGGTTGACGACGGTGACGGTGCCGATGAAGCCCGAGCCCCAGCTGTTGGAGGTGGTGTAGGAGGCGGCCAGGCCGCCGACCGGCGCCGAGGGACGGGACGAGGACCCGCTCGGGGACGGGGAGGCCGACGCCGAGGCCGAGGCCGAGGCCGACGGAGACGCCGAGGCCGACCGCGAGGGCTTGGTGGTGACGGCGGCCGACGCGCTCGACTTCGGCGGCACGTCCTCGCCGAAGGTCTCCTCCGGGACGGGGCCGCCCTCCGGCGTCGGCGCGGCGGGCGGGGCCGCCAGGGTGCGGCGGGGCCCGTCGTCCCCGGCGGCGGCGGTCAGGGCGAACGCCGCCGTCCCGCAGACCACCAGACCGGCCGCGCCCGCCAGGACCGGCCTTCCGAGCAGCCGTCCGGACGCGGCCCGGTGCCTGCCCGGACCACGGTCGGCCTTCTCGCTCAACGTTCCCCCCAGTTCATCCCGCAACGCTCGAGGAAGCAGGCGTCACCTGCCCTGTCATGGGAGCGTCGTGAATGTACCAGGAGAAGATCGTCAAAGGCGCCCGTTCCGGCGCAGGAGGTCCACGGCGCGGACCGTGGCGTGGCCGCGCCAGTCCAGGGCGCCCGCCGGGGAGATCCGCGCGTAGTCGACGGACCACCCGCCGTCGTCGTGCTGGCCCGCCTCCAGCCGGTCCAGATCGGCGTCGATCACCTCGGGGGCGAACAGCGCGCGGGCCGGGCGGCCGGGGAACGGCGCGAAGTCCAGCGGGGTCAGGTACTCGTCGTCGGTGCCGCCCTCGACGTGGACGCGCCCGTCGGCGGGCACGTGCTTGCCGAGGCGGCGCAGCAGGTCGGCGGCCTCGGGGCGGCTGTCATGGACGGCGTCCAGGAACCGCACCGCGAACGCCAGCACGTACGCGAACGGGGCCTCGTCGAGCGCGTCGATGGCGGCCAGGCAGTAGCGGGTGGCGCGGTCCAGCCAGGGGTGGGCGGCGACGGCCGGGGCGTGGGCGGCGACCTGGTGGGCGACGGCGGCGGTCACGGCGGTGATCTGGAGCGCGGACGCGTTCGGGTCGGCCCCCTGCCACCACGGGGCGGTCGCGGCGGTGACGGTCAGCGGCAGCGCGAACGGCAGGCCGCCGTCGGGCAGCGTCACCGACTCCAGCCAGTCGCACAGCTCGACGGCGCGCGGGGTGGTGGCCGGGGCCACGTCCACCAGGACCTCGAAGGCGTGCAGGGCGGCGCCGGGCTGGCTCTCCGGGGAGCGCAGGTCGGCCTCCAGGCCCCAGCCGTAGCCGCCGTCGGCGTTGCGGTAGCCGTCCAGCGCGGCCAGCACGGCGGCGGGGTCGGCGCGTTCGGTCAGCAGTTCGAAGCGGCGGCGGTCCAGGACGCGGGCGTGCCCGGCCATGAACGCGGCGGCCGCGGAGAGGTCAGCGGTCATGGGACCAGCCTCGACCACCGGGGGCGGCCCCGTCTTGCAGGAAACGGCCATGTCGGAGACCGGACAGCGGTCCGGCTGCGACCGGCCCGCGACCGGCCCCGGCGGAGATCCGCGGCGAGGAGGCCCGATGCCCGAGACTCCCCCGATCGACGCCTACGGGGCCGTGGCGCGCACAACCGTGAGCCGTGGCCGGGACAGGCGTGCCGAACGCGGAGTGACATGATCATCAATTTTCGCTGAACCGCCCGGCGGGACATTGACCCGGATGGGGGCGCTATGTCCACACTCTGCGTCATGCACACCCCCCGCCTTTCCCGTCTGCGCCGCGCGCTGCTGGTGGTGCCGCTGCTGGCCGCCGGGCTGGTCGCCCCCACCGTGTCCGCCGTCGCCGCACCGGTTCCCGTTCCCGGTGTCGCCGTCGCCGTCAGCGCCACCACCGCCACCGCCCCCGCGACCACGGCCGCGGCGATCCGGCTGATCTGCGAGTCGAAGCTCCCCTCGCAGGCCCACGACACCATCGCACTGATCGAGAAGGGTGGGCCGTTCCCCTATCCCAAGGACGGAACGGTCTTCCAGAACCGCGAGGGCATCCTGCCCCAGAAGCCGCGCGGCCACTATCACGAGTACACGGTGAAGACGCCCGGCTCCTCCACCCGCGGGGCCCGCCGGATCGTGACCGCCGGGCACGAGGGCGACGACGGCATGTACTACACCGCCGACCACTACCGCAGCTTCTCCCACATCGACTTCACCTGCTGATCCCCGCCGCCGGGCGGCCCGCGTGCGGCCGCCCGGCGGTACGGCCCGGAAATACGATGGCCCCGCGACGGCGCCGGTGCCACACTCCCGCGGGTGACCACCACCCGAACCGAACTGCTGCTCCGTCAGCTCGACATCGCCTGGGCGCTGTTCGAGTACCACCTGACGGACCTCGACGACGCCGCGTTCCTGTGGGAACCGGCCCCGCACTGCTGGACCGTCCGCCGCGCCGGGGACCGCTGGGTCGCCGACTGGGCCGACGCCGAGCCCGACCCCGTCCCCGCCGTCACGATCGCGTGGGTGACCTGGCACATCGGCTACTGGTGGACGACGACGCTCGGCCACTGCTTCGGGTCCGGCGCGCCGGACCGCGAGGAGATCGCCTGGCCGGGCTCGGCCGCCGCCACGGCCGGGTGGCTGCGCGGGCTGAAGGACGAGTGGCGCTCCCGGCTGACGGGCCTGTCCGACGCCGACCTGGACGCCCCCGCCTCGCTGCCCTGGGCCACGGACCAGAGCCTGGCCGACGTGGCGGGCTGGGTGACCGTCGAGCTCACCAAGAACGTCGCCGAGGTCGGCCTGCTCCACAACCTCCACGGCACGCGGAAAGCCTGAGCCCGGGAAATCCGGGCGGGGCTGTCGATCCGGGCGGGGTCCGTTCGTCGTCATCACATGACGGACACGATTCTCTCCTGGCTCCGCGCCGAACGGCTCGACTTCGCCGACCTCCTGGACGACCTCGGCCCGCACGAGTGGGACGTCCCGTCCCTGTGCCCCGGCTGGACGGCGCGCGACGTGGCCGCGCACCTGACGCTGTCCACGCGCACCACGCTGCCGCTCGTGCTCTGGCGCGCGGTCCGGGCGCGGGGCGACTGGAACCGCATGACCGCCGACCTGGCCCGCGAGCGCGCCGCCGCGTTCCCGCCCGCCGCGCTCATCGCGCAGATCCGCGAGACGGCGGGCTCGGCGCGGCGCGCGCCCGGTGCGGGACCGCTGGACCCGCTGGTCGACGTGCTCGTGCACGGGCAGGACATCGCCCAGCCGCTCGGCCGCGTCCGGGAGATGCCCGTCGAGCCCGCGATCGCCGGGCTGGAGCACGTCCTGCCGAGCCGGTTCTACGGGGCCCGGCAGCGCATGCGCGGCACGCGGCTGGTCGCCACCGACGCCGACTGGTCGGCCGGGGAGGGGCCCGCCGAGGTGCGGGCCCCGGCGGGCGACCTGCTGCTGTGGGCGACCGGCCGCGCGATCGCCCCGCCCGCGGGGCCGTGACCTCGGCTTCGGTGGCCCGGACCAGCTCGCCGCCCATGCCGACCTCCCCCGCGCCCAGCTCCACACCGCGCCGTGGAGGGAGCCGGTTCCTTCGACGCACGCGGCGACGTCGGGGATGGTCGCGCCGCGTGCCGGGGGCGGGGCCGCGGCTGAACGATGGGGCGTGCGATTCGGCCGGGCGATCGTGGGTCGGCGGCATGGCGCTGGACGCCTCGCCCGGCGCGGGGCCGCTGTTCCGCGTCGATCCGGGCGGACGACGTACGTGACCGAGACGGCACGGCGCCTCATCCTCGCCCACGACTTCGACGTGGGCGTGCTGGGCGTGTCCCCGGTCGTGTACGCGGGCCCGCTTCCCGACCCGGAGACACAAAAGAGCGGGGAATCTTGTCAGTGATCGGTGGAGAAATCGGCGGCGGGCGGGGGCCATGATGCGCGCATGCGGATCTTTCGGCTCGGCTGTGTCGCGGGGGCCCTCCTGCTGACGTCCCCTCCGGCGCTCGCGGCGGAGGCCGGGGCGTGGCGGGCCGTGCCGCTGCCGTTCCTGTGGCGGGACAGCGGGCTGCGCGCCGTCGCCGCGACCGGGCCGGGGGACGTCTGGGTCGCCGGGTACCAGGGGTACAAGGTCCTCCCCCATCCCGTGAACGTCGTCAGCCATGGCAGTCCCGTGGTGCGCAGGTGGGACGGCGCGGCGTGGCGCGAGTACCCGCTGAACGGGTGGGGCGGGCCCGGATGGGCTCCGCGTCTCGCCGTCGGGCCCTCCGGGGTCTGGCTCAGCACCGGGTGGTGGGACAGGCAGCGCGACTACCTGGCGCGGTTCGACGGGGCGGCGTTCCAGCCCGTCGCGCCGCCGCCGGGCAGGGAGCCGGAGGTGCTCGACGCGGGCCCGGCCGGGGTCTGGCTGAAGAACGGCAGGCCCGGCGCCGTGCACGGCGAGTGGGCGCTGTACCGGCGCGCCGGTGACGCCTGGGTGGAGGTCCCGGTGCCCGGCCACGTCGAGTCGATCGCCGAGATCAGGGCGCGGACCGCGACCGAGGTCTGGGCCGTGGGCAGGCGCCGGAACAACTGGACCGACAACTACGTGGTGCTGCGCTGGGACGGGTCGTCCTGGCACGACGTTCCCGTGCCGGACGCCCCCGGCCGCCCGCCCGGCTGGGGACTGGAGCACGTCGCGCCCGTCTCGGCCGACGAGGTGTGGGTGTCCGGCAACGGCGAGGTCGGGCACTGGAAGGGCGGTGCCTGGACGTTCTCCGCCCCGCCGATGCCGCAGCCGGCCGTCGGGGACGTCGCCGTCGACGCCACCGGAACGCCGTGGGTCGTCGCCCTGGCCCCCGACGGCTCGCGGCGCGCGCTGTACCGGCGCGCCGGTGACGCCTGGCGGGAGGCGCCGTTGCCGCCGGGCACGAGCCCGGACGCCGTGGCGGCGGTTCCGGGCTCGTCCGCGATGTGGGCCGTGGGCGCCAGGCCCGACCCGGCCGACCGCGGTCACCCCGACAGCGCGACCGCCGTCACCGGAGACTGAGGCCAGGGCTTCTCGCCGCGGTCATCGCGAGGGTCAGTCCGCGGTGAAGGAACTCGACCTCCGTCCGGCCACGTCGCGGACGCGCGGGTCGTCGTCGGAGGACGCCAGGTCGGCGACCCGCCGCCGGAGCGACGAGGCGTTGCGGTCGGTGACCGACCGCACGGCGACCTTGCGGACGGCGGGGCGCCGGTCGTCCAGCAGCCGCGCCAGCACCTCGTCGGCCTCGCGGCCGGGGAGCCGCGTGGCGCAGGAGGCGGCCGCGGCCGCGACCTCCAGCCGGGGGCTCTCGGCGGCGGACCGGACGGCCCGCCGGGCGGACCTGTCGTCGACGCGGCTCAGGGCGTGCACGGCGCGCGCCGCCAGCCACCCCTCCTCGTCGTGCATGAGGGCGGTGAGCGCCTCGACGTCCTCGGGCCCGATCCCGGCGTAGGTGTGCTCGTCGGGCTCGATGTCGCTGAGCTGCGCGCGGAGCTCGGCCTGGGATTTCGCCATGGTGGGCTCCTAGAACGGGTCGGGCCGGGTCAGGGCGCTGTCGAGCATCTTCGTCGTCTCGGCGGCGCTCACGTCCGGCGGGACGTTGGTCCAGCCGGTGTTCGGCCACATGAGGAAGTCGCTGTTGGTGGTGGGCGTGCGGGGCACGTGCCGCAGGGACAGGACATGGCCCACCTCGTGGGCCAGCAGCCACCGCGAGCTCGTGACGACGACCGCCGCGCCGGGCTTGCCGGACGGGTGGGTGGCGCAGCCGACGAGGTTGCCGTCGCCGCCGTCCAGCATCTGGACGATGTAGATGACCAGGTCGGTGTCGGCGGCGCCGCCGCGGTGGGCGAACAGCTCCTCGTGCTCCTCGGTGGGCCGGCCGAGCAGGCACGCGCCCACGTCCAGGACGAGCAGGGAGTCGAGGTCGCTGTCGCCGCTCAGGTCCTCGATGGAGCCGCGGCGCACGTCGATGCGGGACCGGGTGAACAGGTCGCGCATCGCGCCGAACTGGTCGTCGATGAAGTCCTGGACGGCCGAGTCGATCTTCAGCAGGGACTTGAAGTGGACGACGATGAACTCGCGGTCCCAGCCCCAGTTGGAGATCGGCGCGGGGTAGCCGGGGTCCACGGTGCCGGGACCGGTCTCGCCCCGGGTGACCCGGATGTACTGGTCTCCCTTGAAGAAGTAGGTCTTGGAGCCGGAGTTGAGGGCGGCGTCGATGCCGTTCGCCCCGAATCCCGACGGCCAACCCCAGTTCGAGATCGGCGCGGGATAACCGGGGTCCACGGTGCCGGGACCGGTCTCGCCCCGGGTGACCCGGATGTACCGGTTCCCCTTGAAGAAGTAGGTCTTCGACCCCGAATACAGGGCGGCGTCGATGCCGTTCCCGCCGAACCCCGACGGCCAACCCCAATTCGAGATCGGCGCGGGATAACCGGGGTCCACGGTGCCGGGACCGGTCTCGCCCCGGGTGACCCGGATATACCGGGCCCCTTTGAAGAAATAGCATTTGGGGCCAGAGAAAAGCGCAGCGTCGATCCCCATTCAGCCCTCCCCCGGGCCGGATTCCGCGATGCGGCGGAATGTGTTCCGTCATCGTCGTCCCGCTCCCGGGGAGGGTCAAGGTCGAAAAGGGCTCCGCGCAATTCTGTCCCACTATGGCCAGTGCCGCTCCGGAACGGGCGGGTCGGACGGGGCGCGAAGGGCGTCGGAGAGGGGTTTGGCGCCGCCGTGGGCGGTGTAGCCGCCGTCCACCGGGATCTCCGCGCCGGTGATGTAGGAGGACTCGTCGGAGACCAGGAAGACGACCAGCGGGGAGACCTCCTCGACCGTGCCGGGGCGGCCCAGCGGCGTCTGGGCGTCGCTCGCCTCGCGGAACGCCGCCGGGGCCGAGGCCGTCATCTCCGTCTCGATGAAGCCGGGGTGCACGGTGTTGACGCGGATGCCGAGGCGGCCCAGCTCGGCGCAGGCCGCCCGGGACACCCCGCGCAGCGCCCACTTGCTGGCGGTGTAGGCGACCGGGTAGTGGCCGGTCAGGGCCGCCGCCGAGCCGATGTTGACGATCGAGGAGCCGGGCGGCATCAGCGGCGCCAGGTGCTGGATGCCGAGCAGGGCCCCGGTGACGTTGACGCGGTGGACGCGTTCCAGGTCGGCGACGGCGGTGTCGCCGACGCGGGTGCGGTGGGTGATCCCGGCGTTGTTGACCAGGCCGTCCACCCGGCCGTGCGTGGCGCGCAGCCAGGCCGCCAGGTCGGTCCAGTCCTGTTCGGAGGTGACGTCGAGGCGGCGGTAGGTCACCCCGGGCGGCGCGGGGGCGGCGGTGGCGAGGTCGGTGGCGACGACGGTCGCGCTCGCGCGGGCCAGGGCGGCGGCGTGCGCCGCGCCCTGGCCGCGGGCCGCGCCGGTGACCACCACGATCTTTCCGGCGGCGCGGGTCATGGCCGGGTGCGCGGCCGCCGGCGGGCGGGCGGGACCGGCAGCGGGTCCGGGCCCGGCACGACCGTGTTGGCGACCGTCCCGATGCCCTCGACGGTGAGGGTGACGGTGTCGCCCGGCCGCAGGGGCGGCGGGGTCCGCTCCCCGTTGCGTCCCCACAGCTCGGCCAGGCAGCCGCCGTTGCCGCAGGTGCCCGAGCCGAGCACGTCGCCGGGGCGGACCTCGGCGCCGCGCGAGGCGTAGGCGACCAGGTCCTCGAACGGCCAGCCCATGTTGGACAGCAGGTCCCGGCCCACCACCGCGCCGTTCACCTCGGCGGTGAGGGCCAGGCGCAGGAAGCCGTCGGCGTCGCGGTACGGCTCCAGCTCGTCGGCGGTGACCAGCCACGGCCCGAGGGTGGTGGCGAAGTCCTTGCCCTTGCAGGGGCCGAGGCCGACCCTCATCTCGCGGGCCTGGAGGTCGCGGGCCGACCAGTCGTTGAAGACGGTGTAGCCGAGGATGTGGTCGCGGGCCCGTTCGGGCGTCAGGTCGCGTCCGGCGCGGCCGATGACGGCCGCGACCTCCAGTTCGAAGTCCAGCGCGTGGCAGCCCGGCGGCACCGGCACGTCGTCGTGCGCGCCGACGAGGGCGTGCGGGTTGGTGAAGTAGAACGTCGGGGCCTCGTACCAGGCGTCGGGCACCCCGGACGCGCCGTCCACCGCCGCGCGCACCCCCTCGACGTGCTCCTCGAAGGCGACGAAGTCGCGGACGCTCGGCGGCTGGACGGGCGGGAGCAGGCGGACTTCCGCCAGGGGGACGGGCTCCCCGGTCGGGGCGTCGCCGGTGGCCGTCAGCGCCGTGACGCCCTCGGGGAACGGGTGGATCCCGTCGTCCTCCACGCGGCCGGTGCGGTGTTCACCGTGGTGTTCGTAGCGGGCGATGCGCATGGCGGATCACACCGGAGGGGCGACGAACACGCCGCGGTCGGGGTCGTTGAAGGACTCCTTGGCGACCAGCTCGTTCATGGGGTTGGCGGTGCCCCACTGGTCGGTGACCTCCGGCCGGGAGAAGTCGTGGACGCTGGGGTGCCAGGTGTCCTCGTCGAGCAGTTCCAGCTCGGTGGTGTACTCGACGGTGTTGCCGTGCGGGTCCAGGAAGTAGGAGAAGGTGTTGTCCCCGGCCAGGTGGCGGCCCGGTCCCCAGATCATGCGGACGCCCGCGCGCAGCAGGCGGCCGGTGCCGTACATGTACTCGTCCAGGCCGCGCATCTCGAACGAGATGTGGTGCAGCGAGGTGTGCGGGCCCTTGGCGAGGGCGACGCTGTGGTGCTGCGGGTTGCAGCGCATGAAGTGCATGACCTCGCCCATGCGCGGGGAGGACAGGGTGTCGCTGAGCGCGAAGCCCAGGTGCCGTTCGTACCAGCGGCGGGTCGCGTCCAGGTCCGGGGAGTTGAGGACGACGTGGGACAGGCGGACCGGGACCGCCTCCTTGGCCTCCAGCCTGCGGTGCCCGCGGACCGCGACGTCGGCGGACACCTCGATGGTGCGGCCGTCGATGTCGAAGAACCGGAAGCCGTAGCCGCCGCCGGGGGTGTCCATCTTCCCGGGCTGGGAGACCAGCCGGACGCCCGCCTGCCCGAGGCGTTCGGCGAGGGCGTCCACCTCGGCGGGGCTGCCGGCGCCGAACGCCACCAGGTCCAGGCGCTTCTCGTCGGCGCGGCGCAGCCGGACGACGTACTGCTCGGGCGAGCCCTCGGCGGCCAGGAACGACAGGCCGGAGTCGCTGGCGACCTCGGTCAGGCCCCACACGCCCGCGTAGAACTCGCGCTGCCGGTCGTAGTCGGGCACCGCCAGGTCCACGTGGCGGAGATGGGTGATCAGTCGGGTCATGTCCTTCAGTCCTTGAGGTCGAAGAGGGCCGCGGCGTTGCCGCCGGTCACCGCGTCGCGGTCGGGGCCCGGCGGGAGCACGTCGCGGATCAGGTCCAGGGGGTGGTCGTCGCCCATGTCGAACGGGTGGTCCGAGCCGAGCACGACCCGGCCGGTCCCGGCCGCGCCGAGCAGGGCGCGCAGCGCGGCGGCGTCGTGGACGAGGGAGTCGAACCACAGCCGCCGCACGTAGGAGCCGGGCGGTTCGGCGCAGCCGCGCGCCTCGGGCCGGACCCGCCAGCCGTGGTCGGCGCGGCCCAGGTGGGCGGGCAGGTAGCCGCCGCCGTGCGCCGCGACGACCTTCAGCGCGGGGTGCCGGTCCAGCACCCCGGAGAAGATGAGGTGGGAGAGGGCGACGGCGTTCTCGACGGGCTGGCCGACGATGTTGGACAGGTACCAGCGGTCGAGGCGCTCGTCGAGGGTGCAGCCGAACGGGTGCACGAACACGACCGCGCCGTGGGACTCGGCCCGCGTCCAGAACGGCTCCAGGCCCGGGTCGGACAGCTCGCGGCCGGGGGCGTGCGAGGAGATCTCCACGCCCTTCAGGCCGCAGGCCATGGCGTGGTCCAGGGCCTCCACCGCCAGGTCGGGGTGCTGGAGCGGGACCAGGCCGAGGCCGTGCAGGCGGTCGGGGGCCTGCGCGCAGTGCGCGGCGGTGCCCTCGTTGGCCAGGGTCCACACGGTGCGGGCCAGGTCGCGGTCGGCCCAGTAGTGGTAGTGCGACGGGGACGGGCTGACGATCTGCGCGTCGATCCCGGCGGCGTCCATGTCGGCCAGCCGCGCGGGCACCCGGGTGAGGCGGGGGATGCGCTCCCCCACCATCCGTCCGCTGACCTCCAGGGACTCGGGGCCGTTGCGGAGGGCCTCCAGGTCCCGGTGCCCGGCGTGGCCGGGCATGCCCGCGACGGCCCGCTCGATCTCGGGGAGCAGGACGTGGGCGTGCACGTCGACGGTCTTCACGGCCGCTCCGTCACCAGGGCGGCGACGCGCCCCATCAGTCCGGGCACGTCGGCGTCCGGGGCGGGCTCCATCTGCCAGCCGGCCAGGCGCAGCGAGGCCTCGACGACGGCCCTGGCGCGGTCGTACCGGCGGTCCATGAACTCCTCGAACAGCCGCTGGTCGAGGCGGTCGCGGCCCAGCAGCAGTTCGGCCAGGACGGCGGCGTCCTCCAGGCACTGGGCCGCGCCCTGGGCGAGGGTCGGCGGGCAGGCGTGCGCCGCGTCCCCGATCAGCACGGTCCGGCCCCGGTTCCACGGGCGGTCCACCAGCAGCGACTCGAACCACGTGTAGTTGATGCGGCCGGGGTCGGTGATGTCGTCGCGGATCTCGTCCCAGACGCCGCCGTACCCCTCGGCGAGGGCGCGCATGTGGGCGGGCTTGTCGGTCTCGGCGACCGACTCGCGGGGCCGGGCCCTCTCCACCAGGTAGGCGTACATGGTGTCCGGGCCGGTCGGGCAGTACCCGGCGATGAAGCACGGGCCGCCGTAGACCAGGTCGGTGCGGTCGACCGCCTTGGGGCGGCGGGTGTGGATCCGCCAGATGCCCATCCCGCTCGGGCGGGGGCCGAGGTCGATCCCCATCAGCCCGCGCACCCGGGAACGGATGCCGTCGGCGCCCACGACCAGGTCGTAGGTCGCGGTCGTGCCGTCGGACAGGTCCACGCGGACGCCGTCGCCGGTGTCGGCGAGGGCGTCCACCGTCAGGCCCAGCCGGACCCGCGCGCCCGCCTCGCGGACGGCGCCGGCGAGGATCGCGGCGAGCTCGGGGCGGTTCATGCCCAGGGTGGCGGGCAGGTCGGGGCCGCCGGTGCGGGCGTCGGGGATCTCCGCCAGCAGGGTCCCGTCCGGGGCGCGCAGCCCCAGGCTGTCGAAGGCGTGGCCGGTCGCGCGGACCCGGTCCCACACGCCGAGGTCGCGCAGGACGCGCAGCGCGTTGCCCTGGAGGGTGATGCCCGAGCCCAGCGCGCCGAGGTCGGGTTTGATCTCGGCGATGTCGACGGTGACGCCGCCGCGCGCCAGCAGGATCGCCAGGGCGGACCCGGCGGTGCCGCCGCCGACGATGAGCGCGTTGCCTACTGCTGCCATGGGGGCCTCACTTGAGGGCGATGGGGTTGACGGGGGCGCCGACCGCGCCGGTGACCGGCAGCGGGGCGGCGGTGAGCAGGAACTCGTACACGCCGTCGGCGGCGCAGTCGGCGGCCAGCTCGTCCAGGTCCCACATCTCGCCGACGAGCAGGCCCAGGTGGGGGATGACGACCTGGTGCAGGGGCTGGAACGCGCCGTCGAACTCGTTGGGCCGCACCTCGAAGCCCCAGGTGTCGGTGGCGATCGCGGCGATCTCGGTGCGGTGCAGCCAGCCGGCGGTGGTGAACGACAGGCCCGGCGCGGGACCGCCCGCGTAGTCGCCCCAGCCCTCGCCGCGCCGGACGCGGGCGAGCTGGCCGGTGCGGACGCAGACGATGTCGCCGCGCCCGACCGTGACGCCGTGCGCGTCGGCGGTGGCGGTCAGGTGCTCCTCGGTGACGGCGAAGCCGTCGGGCAGCTCGCCGTCCTCGCCGACCGCGCGCCCCACGTCCAGCAGCACGCCCCGGCCGGTGACCGGCGCGGCCAGGTGCTCGATGCCGGTGACCTGGTCGCCCTCGCTGGTCACCACGCGGGCGGCGTCGCGGCCGTTCCACGCCCGGCCGTGGTCGAAGATGTGGCCGAGGCCATCCCACTGGGTCGCGCACTGCAACGGCATGAAGATCACGTCGTCGGCGCCGCCGAAGCCGTGCGGGAAGCCCTGGGTGCCGAGCGCGGCCTCGGTGCCGGTGTCGGTCATGGTGTGGACCGGGTTGACGCGCCGCCGCCAGCCCTTCTGCGGGCCGTCGTTCTGGAACCGCATCGACAGCGAGAACGCCGCGCCCCGGCGTACCAGCGCGGCGGCCCGGACGCGCGCGGCCTCGTCGATGAGGTTGACGGTGCCGCGCACGTCGTCCTCGCCCCAGCGGCCCCAGTTGGAGTACTTCCGGGCGGCCTCGGCGATCGCGGCCTCGGGGTCGGCGCGGTCGATCCGGCCGGTCATCGCGCGGCCTCCGCTCGGCAGACGTTGCGCTGGACGCCCAGGCCCTCGATCGCGCCCTCCATGACGTCGCCGTCGCGCAGGATCTCGCCCCACTTCTTGCCGTTTCCGGCGGGGCTGCCGGTCAGCACCAGGTCGCCGGGCAGCAGCGGGGTCGTCCGCGACACGTAGGACACCAGCCGCGCCACGTCGAAGATCATGTCCTTGGTGGTCTCGTCCTGGCGCACCGCGCCGTTGACGGTGAGGGTCAGGCGCAGGTCCTGCGGGTCGCCGACGAACGCGGCGGGCACCAGCCACGGGCCGAGCGGGGTGAACGTCGGGGCGTTCTTGGCGCGCAGCCAGTCCGAGCCGATCGCGGGCATGTCGGGGCGGAACACCATCTCGCGGGCGGTGAGGTCGTTGGCGATGGTGTAGGCGGCGACGTGGTCGAGGGCGTGCTCGCGGTCCACCCGGAAGGCGGGCCTGCCGATGACGGCGGCCAGCTCCAGTTCCCAGTCGGGCTCCGCGCACCAGGACGGCAGCACCACGTCGTCGTACGGGCCGGTGACCGCCGAGGGGAGGCCGAGGAACACGTACGGCTGGTCCCCGGCGGCGCGGCGGTCCATCATCGCGGCGGTCTCGGCGCGGACCTCCTCGACCGTGCGCGGGTCGCCCGGGGCGCGGTGCGCGACGGCCAGGTCGATGACGTGGGTGCGGTAGTTGGCCCCCGACTGGAACACCTGGCGCGGCTCGACGGGTGCCAGCACCCGCAGGTCCCCGACCGGCGTCCCGTCGGCGGCGGCGCGGCCCGCGAGCCCTTCCAGCAGGGGGAACACCGTGTCCCAGCGTTCCAGCAGGGCGCGGGTGGTCAGCGGTCCGTCGACCGGGAGCGAGGCGGCGCGCAGGTCGAGCACGCGGCCGTCGCCCAGCAGGCCGGGGAAGGCGGGTCCGTCGCCGTCGGCGAAGGTGCCGAGGGCGAACGGCCCGGACAGTGAAGGGTGGGACACCACCGGAGTTCCTTTCGAGCGGTTTCCCACCAATGTGACGGCGGACACTGGATCTGACAAATGGATAGTGTGTATAGGAATGATCCACCGAACGAATAGCACGAGGCAGGGTGGTATGCAGCTCGCCGGACTCGACCTGAATCTGCTGGTGGCGCTGCGGGCGTTGCTGGCCGAACGCAACGTCACCCGCGCCGGGGCCGCCATCGGCCTCAGCCAGCCCGCCACCAGCGCCGCGCTGGCGCGGCTGCGCCGCCACTTCGGCGACGAGCTGCTGGTGCGGGTGCGCGGCGGCTACGAGCTGACGCCGCTGGCGGCGGCGCTGGTCGAGCCGGTGGAGACCGCCGCCGCAATGCTGGAGCGGGTGTTCACCGCCCAGCCCGGCTTCGACCCGCCGACCGCGCGGCGCGAGTTCACGCTCCGCAGCTCCGACTACGCCCTGGCGGTGCTCGCCGAGCCCCTGGCGCGGACGCTGCGCGCCGAGGCCCCGCACGTGCGGCTGCGGCTGCGGCAGTTCGGCCCCGCCGACGTGGAGGAGATCGACACCACGCTGCGGACCTGCGACGGGCTGCTGATGCCGCACGGGTTCCTCACCGACCACCCGGCGGTGGACCTGTTCACCGACACCTGGGTGTGCATGGTCGCCGCCGACCACCCCACGGTCGGCGACCGCCTCACCCTGGCCGAGCTGGCCGAGCTGCCCTGGGTGGACTACCTGAACCGCCCCACCGCCTTCACCCCGGCCTCCTGGCACCTGCGCACGCTCGGCATCGAGCCGCGCGTCGAGGTCGTCACCGAGAGCTTCCAGATCATCCCGTTCCTGGTCGCCGGGACCGACCGCGTGGCGCTGATCCAGGAGCGGCTCGCCGCCCGCTACGCGGGACTGGCGGCGGTCCGCGTCCTGCCGTGCCCGTTCGACGTGGTGCCGCTGGTGGAGGCCATGTGGTGGCACCCGGTGCACACCCGCGACGCCGGGCACGCGTGGCTGCGGGAGGTCATGGCGCGGGTCGGCCACATGATCGCCGACGCCGGGTGAGACACCGGGCGGGACGGCGGGTGGTCAGCGCCCGGCCAGCAGGTCCTCGAACGGGACCACCGGCTCGTCGAACGGGTCCGCCGGGCGGGCCGGGGCGCGGCCGGCGATCGCGGCGGCCAGTTCCCGGCCCAGCCGGGCGGCCCGCTCGGTCAGCGCCGCGTCGCCCCCGGCGCCGCCCCAGTCCTCCGAGGCGGCGTACACGCCGGTCGGCATGGCGTTCGCGCGCAGGTAGGCGAACAGCGGGCGCATCGCGTAGTCGATGGCCAGCGAGTGCCGCCCGGTGCCGCCGGTCGCGCCCAGCGCCACCGGGACGCCCTCCAGCACGCCCTGCTCCAGCACGTCGAAGAACATCTTGAACAGGCCGCTGTAGGAGGCGTTGAAGACCGGCGTCACCGCGACCAGCCCGTCGGCCGCCGCGACGGCCTCCAGCGCGGCGCGCAGGTCCCCGGTCGGGAACCCGGTGACCGTCGCGTCGGCCAGCGCGCGGGCGTGGTCGCGCAGGTCGACGGTGACGGTCTCCACCTGCTCGCCCGCCTCGCGCAGCGCGTCGGCGGCCGCGTCGGCGAGCCTGTCGGCCAGCATCCGGGTCGTCGACGGCTTGCCGAGCCCGGCGGAGACGACGGCGAGGGCGCGGGTGCTCATCGGGCGACCTCCGTGGTGTCCTTCTCTCGCCTGGCGGCCAGCAGGGAGGCGTGGGTGGGGGCGTCGGGGACGTTCGCCGGGCGGCCGATCGCGAACTCCCTGCGCAGCACCGGCACGACCTCCTCGCCCAGGATCTCGATCTGCTCCAGCACGGTCTCCAGGGGCAGCCCGGCGTGGTCCACCAGGAACAGCTGCCGCTGGTAGTCGCCGAAGTGGTCGCGGAACTTCAGGGTGCGTTCGATGACCTGCGCGGGGCTGCCGACGGTCAGCGGCGTCTCGGCCATGAACTCCTCCAGCGACGGGCCGCCGCCGTACACCGGGGCGTTGTCGAAGTAGGGCCGGAACTCGCGGATCGCGTCCTGGGAGTTCGCGCGCATGAACACCTGGCCGCCCAGCCCGACGATCGCCTGCTCGGCGGTGCCGTGGCCGTAGTGCTCGAAGCGGCGGCGGTACAGGCCGATCAGGCGCTGGAAGTGCTCCTTGGGCCAGAAGATGTTGTTGGCGAAGAACCCGTCGCCGTAGTAGGCGGCCTGCTCGGCGATCTCGGGGCTGCGGATCGAGCCGTGCCACACGAACGGAGGCACGCCGTCCATCGGGCGCGGCGTCGAGGTGAACGACTGGAGCGGGGTGCGGAAGCGCCCCTCCCAGTCCACCACGTCCTCGCGCCACAGCCGGTGCAGCAGCTGGTAGTTCTCGACGGCGAGCGGGATGCCGTCGCGGATGTCCTTGCCGAACCACGGGTAGACCGGGCCGGTGTTGCCGCGTCCCAGCATCAGGTCGACCCGGCCGTCGGCCAGGTGCTGGAGCATCGCGAAGTCCTCGGCGATCTTCACCGGGTCGTTGGTGGTGATCAGCGTGGTCGCGGTCGACAGGACCAGCCGCTCGGTCCGGGCCGCGATGTGGCCGAGCATCGTGGTCGGCGAGGACGGCACGAACGGCTTGTTGTGGTGCTCCCCGGTGGCGAACACGTCGAGCCCGGCCTCCTCGGCCTTGCGCGCGATGGCGACCATGGCCTTGATCCGCTCGTGCTCGGTGGGGGTCCGGCCGGTCGTCGGGTCGGGCGTCACGTCCCCGACGCTGAAGATTCCGAACTGCATGCCCGACATGGCCCGCCTCCGTTGATAGAAGTTTCAACTATCGTACCGAACCACGAGCCCGGGGACGGTATTCCCCTTCGCGGCGGTTTGATCGTTTCCCGCCGGAACCCTACAAAGGGGCATGCCGTTCATCCTGGGCTACCCCGCCGCCGCCACAGCTTCGCGGACGCGCTGCCCTGGCTGATCACCGTCTCGTTCGGCGGGCTGGGGTCGTACCGGTGGTTCCAGTACGCGAGCGGCGTCGGCGGGCTGGCGATCCTGGCGTGGTGGCGGTGGTTCCGCGCCGCGCCGATCGCCCTGCGGGGGCCCGGACGGGCCGTCCGGGCGGGCCTCGCCGACGGTGGCCGCCCTGCTGACGGGCACGGGCCTGGCGGGCACGGGCCTGGCGGGCGCGGTCGTCGGGACGGTCAGCGGCCTGCTGGTCGCGCCGACCCTCTACGCGCCGCTCTTCCCCGCCCTGGCCCGGCGGGTCACTTCCGGGCGTCGCGGATCAGGTCGCGCGTCCGGTCCATGATGGCCGCGAACGGCCCCACCAGCATGTTCTTCGTCGCGCTCTCGGTGCCGGGGTGCGGATGGGTCGGCGCGGTGGCCTCGGCGGCCTTCACCGCGACGGCCATCGCCTTGCGCTGCGCGTCGCTGAACTGGTCGCGCAGCCGCTCGAACTCGTAGCGCTCCTCCGCCCGGGCGTGGGTCAGCACCGCCAGCCGGAGCTGGTCCAGCTTGGCCAGGAAGTCGGGCGCCTCGGTGTCCATGCCGTCGAGCTCGGCGAGCAGCTCCTTGGCCGAGCGCTCCTCGGCCAGCCGGTCGTCGACGATGCCCCCGCCGCCCGGCAGCGAGCGGGCCATCGGATGGACGATCTCCTCCTCGGCCGTCTCGTGCACGGCCAGCAGCCGCACCAGGTCCTGGAACGCCGTGCGGCGCTCCTCGCCCTCGGACACCATCACCAGGCCGAACAGGTCGCGGATCTGGCCGTGCTGCTGGTACAGCAGGTCGATCACGTCGGTGACCGGACGTTCGGAGGTCGGGCTCTTCATGTGCTCCCCCTCAAGGGCTCGGCAGGTCGGCGGCTCACCTACCCCGGGCCCCGACCGCCATGCACAATCCGGGGAAAACCCCGGCCAAGGAGTGCCCTTGATTGTCCGTATGTCGTGCACGGGCAATCGGTGGGGGTAGGCGGGTGAGAGGGCCGCCGTTCTGGGTAGGGCGTGCTCCCCCGTCATCGTGAGGAGAGACCAACACATGTCCTTCAACCCGCTGGAGCACAAGGGCATCCCGCTGGAGCGGCAGGTCCGCAACTGGCGCGAACTCGACGTCACCCCGGTCGACCCGGACCGCTCCGACCCGTACACCAAGTGCCGCATCATCACGATGAACGGCATCGAGGTCGAAGCCGTCATGTTCAGCCACCACTTCAACCGGGTCTGTCCCGACCCCGAGGTCAAGCGGCAGCTCGCCGAGGTGCGCTTCACCGAACAGCAGCAGCAGAAGGTCGTCAACTGGCTGCTGCCGGGCCAGGCGTCGATCCTGGAGACCACCATCTCCTACGAGCAGGTCGCGGTGGACCTCACCGCGTGGGTCGCCCGCATGGAGCCCGACCCCTACCTCAAGCAGGCCTACGAGTTCGGCGTCCTGGAGGACTTCGACCACCTGTACCGGTACGCCAACCTGTACGAGATGATCGAGCACCGCCAGGCCGAGAAGATCGTCGACGGGCTCACCGAGGTGATGCCGGGCCGGCCCACGATCGTGGAGCACCGGCACCCGGCCGACAACGTGCGCGACCCCTACGACCGCGCCAAGGCCGACCCGCTGTCCAAGCTGCACGCCCTGACGGTCATGTCGGCCGAGCAGCAGACGATGAACTTCTACATGACCGTCGGCCCGCAGTACATGGAGCCGATCGCGCGCCAGCTCTACCAGGAGATCGGCCTCATCGAGGAGGAGCACGTCACGCACTACGAGTCGCTGGTCGACCCCGGCGAGACCTGGTGGGAGCGCCTGGTCAACCACGAGTACAACGAGTGCTACATGTACCACTCGTTCATGGAGACCGAGAGCGACCCGAAGGTGAAGGCGATCTGGGAGCTCCACCTCAACATGGAGCTGGAGCACCTGCGCATCGCCTGCGACCTGATGCGCCGCCACGACGGCCGCGACCCCGAGAGCGTCCTGGCGCCGCAGCTCCCGCCGCCGGTCACCTTCGAGCCCAACAAGGAGTACCTGCGCCACCTGCTGGCCACCCAGATCGACCTGACCACGCTCGGCGCCGGCTACGTCCGCGAGGCCCACGAGCGGTTCGAGAAGATGCAGGAGGCGATCCACGGCGGCGAGAAGCCCCCGTCCGAGCGCGTCATCGACATGCACCGCGAGAAGTTCGGCCAGGAGTACCGGCACCAGACCGACGGCCAGCACCCGGTGGAGAGCCTGCGCGAGGTGCGCGTCTCCCAGGACTGACCGGCCGGATCACCCGTTCCTTCCGCGCGGTCGGGCCGGTCACCCGGCCGCGCGACGCGCGATGTTGCGGGGCATCCTCCCGAAGATGAACCCGTGCAGCGGGGAGATGCCCCACCAGTACAGGTGGCCCAGCAGCCCGTGCGGATGGAAGATCGCACGCTGGGCGTAGACGCTGCCGCCGTCCCGGCCGGGGCGGACCGACAGCTCCAGCCAGGCCAGGCCCGGCAGCCGCATCTCGGCGCGCAGCCGCAGCAGGCGGCCGGGCTCCAGGGCCTCCACCCGCCAGAAGTCCAGCGCGTCGCCGACCCGCAGCCGGGCCGGGTCGCGGCGGCCCCGGCGCAGGCCGACGCCGCCGAACAGCCGGTCCAGCGCCCCGCGCGCCCGCCAGGCGACCGGGAGCGAGTACCAGCCGTTGTCGCCGCCGATGCCCTCGACGACCCGCCAGACCGCCTCGGGCGGCGCGGCGACGGGGCGTTCGCGCTCGTCGGTGTAGAGGACGCCGCCCGCCCAGTCGGGGTCGGTGGGCAGCGGGTCGCTGGGCGTGCCGGCGGTGGAGGCCGACGACCAGCGGGTGGCGACGTCGGCCTCGCGGATGCGCTTCAGGGCCAGCTCCACCGCGCGGTCGAAGCCGGTCAGGCCGCCCGGCGGGTCGGGGACGTACCCGGCGATGTCGTGCTCGCGGCAGACGACCTCGCTGGTCAGCGACTCCACCAGCGGGCGGGCCAGCGCGCCGGGCACCGGGGTGATGAGGCCGACCCACAGGCTGGACACCTCGGGCGACAGCACCGGGACCGGCAGCACGACCCGGCGCGGCAGGCCCGCGGCGGCCGCGTACCGCAGCATCATGTCGCGGTAGGTCAGCACGTCCGGGCCCCCGATGTCGAAGGCGCGGCTGACCTCCGGTGGCAGCGCCGCCGCGCCGACCAGGTAGTGCAGCACGTCGCGGATGGCGATCGGCTGGATGCGCGAGTGGACCCAGCGCGGGGTCACCATGACGGGCAGCCGCTCGGTGAGGTAGCGCAGCATCTCGAACGACGCCGAGCCCGACCCGATGATGACGCCGGCGCGCAGCACGGCCGTCGGCGTCCCCGAGTCGAGCAGGATCCGGGCGACCTCGGCGCGCGAGCGCATGTGCCGTGACATCCGGCCGCCCGAGTACAGGCCGCCCAGGTAGACGACGCGCTCCACCCCGGCCGCCTTGGCGGCGGCGGCGAAGTTGTGCGCGGCGGTGCGGTCGCGTTCGGCGAAGTCGCCGTCCCCGCCCATCGCGTGGACCAGGTAGTAGGCGACGTCCACGCCGTCCAGGGCCGCGCGCAGCGAGTCGGCGTCCAGCACGTCGGCGCGGACGCTGTCCACCTCGCCCGCCCACGGATGGTCGCGCAGGCGGTCGGGGTGGCGCGCCATGCAGCGCACCCGGTGCCCGGCGGACAGCAGTTCGGGGACGAGACGGCCGCCGATGTAGCCGGTGGCGCCGGTGACCAGGCAGGTACGTGCGTTCACGCAGGGCCGGTACCCCGAAGTGATCGGTTGGACACTCCCAGGGAGGCCAGCAGCCATTCATGGGCGAGGCCGAGGCTGAGCCGGTCGCCGGTGACGCGGGCCGCCAGCCGCCAGTAGCGGTCGAGGCGCGGGTCCTGGTCGAGGGTGAGCTCGGCGTGCAGGTGGCGGCGGAACTCCGGGGTGTCCCTGCCGCCGCGCACCTCCGCGTGCGCGGCGACCAGGCGGTCCAGGGCCGTGCCCGGGGCCGGCGGCGCCCCGGCCGCCAGGGCGGGGACCGCCAGCCGCCACGCCTCGCCGACGCCCTCCATCAGGGCCTCCTCGTCGGAGATCGCCCGGGCGTTGACGCGGCCGCGGGCGCGCACCCGCCGCACCAGCGCCGGGTCGGCGGCCAGGGCGACCATCTCGGCGTAGGCGACGACCTGGCCGGGTGTCGGGTCGGCGGGCGGGTCGGGGACCGCCAGCGCGACGAAGCCGTCGAGGTAGCGCCCGCCGATCGGCGCGACGATCACCGAGTGCCAGAACCCCACCAGCGCGTCGCGGGCGGCCGCGCCGTTCTCGGCGGCGGCCAGCAGGTCCAGGCGGGCGGCGCGTTCGGCGGGACCGGCCTCCTCGACGGCGCGCAGGGTGGCGTGCCGCCAGGCCAGCGCCGACAGCTCCACCTCCAGCGCGGCGCGTTCGGCCGCGACCGCCTCGGCGAGGGAGCGCTCGCCGTCCAGGACCCCGGCGATGGCGGCCAGGCCGAGGCCGAGGGCGCGCAGCCGCCGGATCGTGCGCAGCCGCTCCACCGCCGAGGGGTCGAAGCGGCGGTGGCCCCCGCCGCTGCGGCCCACCGGGAGCAGCCCCTCGTCGCAGTAGAACCGGACGGTGCGCACCGGCAGCCCGGCCCGGGCCGCCAGCTCCCCGATGCTCAGCGTGGTCTCGCTCACAGTGTCTTGAACCTCCACCCGGGTGGAACCCCTACGGTACGGGCGAGTCGGAGAACGCGTGAGGAGACACCCATGAAGCATCCCGACGCGAGCATCCTCGCGGTGTGGCTGCACGAGCAGACGGCGGCGTTCGCGGCGGCGGCCGAGGGGCCGGGCCTCGACACGTGGGTGCCGACCTGCCCGGAGTGGCGGATGCGGGACCTGGTCGAACACGTCGGGCGCGCGCACCGCTGGGCCGTGGAGCTGGTGGCGTCTGGGTCCAAGGAGATGCCGCCGCAGCCGGAGGTGACCCTTCCCGCCACCCCCGGCGAACGCACCGGCTGGCTGGTGGAGGGCGCCGAACGGCTGGTCGAGGCGGTCGAGCGGGTCGGCCCGGACACGCCGGTCTGGTCGTTCCTGGGGCGGCGGACGCCGACGTTCTGGCTGCGGCGGATGCTGCACGACACCACCGTCCACCACGCCGACGCCGCGCTCACCGCGGGGATCGAATACCGACCCGACCCCGCGCTGGCGGCCGACACCCTCACCGAGGGTCTGGAGCTCATGGCCGCCGTGGTGGAGTCGGGGATCAACCCGACGCTCGCCGAACTGCGGGGCGACGGCGAGACGCTGGCGTTCGTCCCCGACGAGACCGGCGTCGAGGGATGGGTCGTCACGCGGACGCCGGACGGACTGACCTGGACGCGGGGGCGCGGGGACGCGCAGGTCACGGTCGCCGGGCCGATGGCGTCCCTGCTGCTGGTGTTCAGCCGCCGGACCAGGCCCGACGACGCCGCGGGCGTGCGGGTCACCGGGCGGCGGCCACTTCTGGACCACTGGTGGGAACGGACCGCGTTCGGCTGAAAAAATGATCTTCCGTACGGCCTCGTGAAGGAGGTACCGCACTGTGAGCCTCGCCTACGCCCTCGCCCTGGCACCCGGCGGCGACGGCGGATTCCACGCCCCCGACACCGAGATCTTCCGCTGGGGGCCGCTGTTCCCCGACGGGCCCAGCTGGCTGCGCTGGTTCACCAAGCCCGTGCTGCTGATCGCGCTGTCGGCGGCGCTCGTCGTGGCGTTCTACCGGATCGCGTTCCGCGCGCCCCGGCTCGTGCCGCGCGGCATGCAGAACCTCGGGGAGGTCGCCTACCTGTTCGTGCGCGACCAGATCGCCCGGCCCATGATCGGCAAGGACGGCGACCGGTGGATGCCGTTCCTGCTGTCGGTGTTCTCGTTCGTGCTGGTCATGAACCTCATGGGCGTGGTGCCGGTGCTCCAGCTCCCGGCCACCTCGCACTTCGCGATGCCCCTGCTGCTGGCGCTGGTCGTGTACGGGCTGTACCTGACCCTGAGCATCCGCGTCCAGGGGTTCACCGGCTACTTCCGCAACGTGATGTTCCCGCCCGGGCAGCCCGCGTGGATGTACTTCATCTACTCCCCCATCGAGCTGCTCCAGCACCTGGTGCTGCGCCCGGCCACGCACTCGATCCGGCTGTTCGCCAACATGTTCGCCGGGCACCTGCTGATCGCGTTCTTCGCGTCGGTGGCCTGGTGGTTCCTGTTCGAGAAACTGTCGGCCGCCGGGGTCGGCGTCGGGATCGTCGGCGCGCTGATGACCGTCGTCATCACCGCGTTCGAGATCTTCGTGCAGGCGCTCCAGGCGTACATCTTCACGCTGCTGGCGGCGTCCTACATCGGCGGCGCCCTCAACCCCGACCACTGAGTCCCGACCACTGAGTCCCGACCACTGGGCGCGCGGCGGACGGGCGGGGCGTCGAGCTCGCCGCGCGCCGCCTGGCCGCCGGCTGATCCGCGCGGGTCAGCGCCACACGATCGACGGTGTCAGGTCGTCGCGCGCCACCCGCGCGACCAGCCCCTCGTAGACGAACACCGCCGGGCGGGTCTGGCTGGGACGCGCCCGCCAGATCTCCCCGACGGCGCCCGGCCCCGCCGACAGCAGGGCCTCCGACAGGGCGCGCAGCGCGCTCGGCTTGCTGCGGCTCACCCCGCACGGGCCCAGCCCGCCGTCCCCGGCCGGCAGGTCCTGCACCTCCCACGCGAAACACGCGGCGGGCACCGCCCGTCGATCCGTCTCCATGGCCATCGTCTCCCCCCAGAGCGAAACCGTCAGAGTTCCGAAAATAGGACGAGGGGGCCCGGCGGCGCATGCGTAGACTCCCCCATCCGCATACCTATCCCGCCCGTCCGGCGAACCACTCGGCGATCTGCGAACGGGACGAGAAGCGCAGTTTCGCCAAAATATGCTCCACATGGGAGTCGGCGGTGCGCTTGGCGATGACGAGCCGGTCGGCGATCTCCCGGTTGGTCAGGCCGTCGGCGACCAGTTCGGCGATCTGCAGTTCGCGGGGGGTGAGGGACGGCCCGGCCGAGCCGTTCAGCACGGCCGGCGCGGGGCGGTGCGGGCGCTCCCCCAGCGCCTCGGCGACCGCGTCGTCCAGGTCGAGCGCGCGGCCGTCCCGGCAGGCCGCCTCGAACCCCCGCTCGCCGAGCAGGTCCCGGGCCTGCCCGGTGACCAGCTCGCGCAGCATCCCGTGGTGCGGGCCGAACAGCCCCATGCCGGTCGCCGAACGGCAGCGTTCGGCCGCGCCCAGCAGCCGGGCCCCGCCCGCGCCGTCCCCGTCCGCGATCATCGCCGCGCCGAGCAGGTCCAGCGCCAGCGCGATCCCCAGCCGGTCCCGCAGGTCGCGTTTGACGCGCAGCGCCGCGCGCAGGTCCCGTGCCGCGCCGTCGGCGTCGCCGGTCGTCAGCAGCGCGAGCCCGTGCACGCACAGCGCGTAGGAGCGGCACCACTGCTCCCCCGCCTCCCCGGTCGCCGCGACGGTGGCGGCGGAGTGGCCGAGGGCGGCCGGGACGTCCCCGGCGGCCAGGCACGCCTGCGCCAGGAACACCTCCCCGATCGGGACCAGCACGTCGGCGGTGCCCGCCGCCTCGTGCAGCCGCCGCGCCTCGGCCAGCAGCCCGATCGCCTCCTCCGGATGCCCGGAGTACGCCGCGATGGTGCCCCTGACCTGGTGCGCGTAGCCGAGGGCGCGGGTGTCGCCGGCGGCGCGGGCGCGTTCCTCGGCCCGGTCGACCAGGTCGCGGGAGACGGCCAGGTCGTTCTGCACGGCGGCCAGCCACGCCGCCAGGGCCAGCAGCTCGGTCCCGGCGGGGCCGGGCTCGGGCCCGCGTTCGGCCAGCAGCCGGTCGGCCCAGTGCCGGGCCTCGCCGATCAGTCCCTGCAACGCCAGGATGCGGCCCATCCCCAGCGCCGCGCGCGTCATCTGGTCGTCGGAGTCGTGCCGCAGCGCGAACTCGTACTGGGCGCGCAGGTTCGTCTGCTCGCGGTGGGCCCAGTCCAGCCAGTCCCCCTGCTCGCCGGTCGCCAGCGCGTCGGCGGCCCGCCGCACCAGCGCGGCGAACCGGGCGTAGGCGCGAGCCCGGACGCGTTCGGCGTCGCCGAGCCCGGCCAGGCGTTCGGCGCCGTACTCGCGCAGGGTGTCCAGCATCCGGTAGCGGGTCGCGCCGTCGCGTTCCACCCGCAGCACCACCGACTTGGCGACCAGCCCGGCCAGCACGTCGAAGACCTCGGCGACGGGGAGCCCCCCGTCGCCGGTGTGGTCGGTCCCGTCGGTGGCGTCGGCGTCGCAGCACACGTGTTCGGCGGTGGCCAGGTCGAAGTCCCCGGCGAACACCGACAGCCGCGCCCACAGCAGCCGTTCGCCCGGCGTGCACAGCTCGTGGCTCCAGTCGATCGCGGTGCGCAGCGTCTGGTGCCGGGACATCGTGGTGCGGCGGCCCCGGATGCGCAGGATGCGGCTGTCGAGGCGTTGCAGCGTCTCCTCCACCGACAGCGCCCGCAGCTGGACGGCGGCCAGCTCGATCGCCAGCGGGATGCCGTCGAGGCGGTGGCACAGCGCCGCGACGGCGTCCCGGTTGGCGTCGGTGATGCGCCAGCCGGGGACGACGGCGGCGGCGCGGTCGGCGAACAGCCGCGTCGAGTCGCACGGCGCGTCGTCGGCGACGCCGCCGGTGGGGGCCGTCGGGCCGGCGCACGGCAGCGGCGCGACCATCAGCGTGTGCTCGCCCGCGACGTCGAGGGGCTGGCGGCTGGTGGCCAGCACGCGCAGGCCCGGCGCGCTGCGCAGCAGCGCCTCCGCCAGGATCGCGCAGCCGTCCACCAGGTGCTCGCAGGTGTCCAGCACCAGCAGCATCCGCCGGTCGGCCAGATGGGAGACCAGGGTGTCCAGCAGGGCGCCGGGGGCCTGGTCGGGCAGGCCGAGCGCCTCGGCGACGGCCAGCGGCAGCAGCCCCGGGCCGCGCACGGCCGCCAGGTCCACGAAGCACACGCCGTCGGGCATCCGGTCGCGCGCCCGCGCGGCGGCGTGCACCGCCAGCCGCGTCTTGCCGACGCCGCCGGGCCCCATCAGCGTCACCAGGCGGCACCGCTCCAGCAGGCGGCCGACCTCGGTGAGCTCCTCGCGACGGCCGACGAAGCTGGTCAGCTCCGCCGGGAGCCGCCCGGACCGTTGTTCCAGAGTCGTGAGCGCCACGGCCGCCTCATGGTCGCTTGGGGGGGACGTCGCCAGCATCGTACCCGCGCCGGGACCGTTCGCAACGGCCCTATCACGGTGCGTGTCCATCCTCCCCATGAGGACGCTCCGCGTGCCAGGTCGCGATCTGGACACGGGAGGTGAAACCGAGCTTGCCGAGGATGTGCTCGATGTGGGAGTCGACGGTGCGCTTGGAGATGACGAGGCGTTCGGCGATCTCGCGGTTGGACAGGCCGTCGGCGACCAGCGCGGCCACCTCCCGCTCGCGGCGGGTCAGCGCGCGCCGCCCGGCCGGCCGTTCGGGCGCCTCCCCCAGCGCCTCGGCGACGGCCCCGGCGGTGTCCAGCGACCGCCCGGCGGTGAACGCCGCCGTGAACGCGGCGTCGCCGAGCCCGTCCCGCGCGAACTTCTCGAAGAACGCGCGCAGCTGCGCGTGCTGGCGGCCGAACAGCGCCGTGCCGATGAAGGTCCGCAGCCGGTCGCCCGCCCCGAACAGCCGGACGCCCGCGCCGAACGCGCCCGTCCCGATCAGGCAGGCGCCGGTGATGTCGAGGGCCAGCGCGACCCCGAGCCGGTCCTCCAGCTCGTCCTTGACGGCCAGCCCGGCGCGCACGTGCGGCAGCGCGGCGGCCGGGTCCCCGGCGAGCAGGTGCGCCAGCGCCCGCATGCACAGGCCGTAGGACAGGCACCACTGCTCGCCGCTGTCCTCGGCCTCGCGCACGATCGCGGCGGCGTGGCGTTCGCCCTCCTCGGTGTCGCCCGCCAGCGAGCACGCCGCCGACAGGAACACCCGGGCGATCGGCACCAGCACGTCGCGGGAGCCCGCGGCCCCGTGCAGCCGCCCCGCCTCGGCCAACAGCCGCGCCGCCTCGGCCATCCGGTCGGAGTACAGCTCGATCGTGCCCTGCACCTGGCGCACGTAGGCCAGCCCGGCCGGGTCGTCCCCGGCGCGGTCGGCGGCCCGCCCGACCATCCCGCGTCCTTCGTCCAGGTCGTCCTGGAGGGTGGCCAGCAGCCCGCCGAGGGCCAGCGCCTCGGCGGCGCACGTCTGGTCCGGCGCGGCGATGGCCAGCAGGCGGCGCAGCCAGTGCCGCGCCTCGCCGATGAGGCCCTGCAACGCCAGGATGCGGCAGAAGCCGAGGAACACCGGGTACAGGTCGGAGCCGTGGCCGTCGCGCAGGGCGTGGTCGAGCACGGCGCGGACGTTGGCCTGCTCGTCGCGGAACCAGCGCAGCCAGCCGGGCTGGGCGGCGGTGGCCAGCTCCTCGCGGGCCCGGTGGATCTGGCCGGTGAACCAGTCGAACGCGCGTTCCCGCGTCCGCTCGCGCTGGCCGAGTTCGGCCAGGCGTTCGGCGCCGTACTCACGGAGCGTGTCCAGCATCCGGTAGCGGGCGTCGCCGTCGCGTTCCACCCGCAGCACCACCGACTTGGCGACCAGCCCGGCCAGCGTGTCCAGGACGTGTTCGGCGGGCAGCTCCCCGCCGTCGGCGTCGTCGCGGCACACGTGCTCGGCGCTCTCCAGGTCGAAGTCCCCGGCGAACACCGACAGCCGCGCCCACAGCAGCCGTTCCGGCGGCGTGCACAGCTCGTGGCTCCAGTCGATCGCGGTGCGCAGCGTCCGGTGGCGGGGCAGCGAGGTGCGGCGGCCCCGGGCGAGGACGAGACGGTCGCCGAAGCGGTCCAGGAGCTGCTCGACCGACAGCGCCCGCAGCTGGACGGCGGCCAGCTCGATCGCCAGCGGGATGCCGTCGAGGCGGTGGCACAGCAGCGCGACGGCGTCCCGGTTGGCGTCGGTGATGCGCCAGCCGGGGACGACGGCGGCGGCGCGGTCGGCGAACAGCTCCATCGACTCGCACGGCCCGGCGGGCGCCTCGGGGCACGACAGCGGCGCGACCACCACCGTGTGCTCGCCCGGCACCTCCAGCGGCTGGCGGCCGGTGGCCAGCACCAGCAGGCCGGGGGCGCTGCGCAGCAGCGTCTCGCTCAGCAGGGCGACGGCGTCGACCAGGTGCTCGCAGGTGTCCAGCACCAGCAGCATCCGCCGGTCGGCCAGATGGGCGATCAGCACGTCGAGCGCGGCGGCCGGTTCCTGGTCGAGCAGTTCCAAGCGTTCGGCGACGGTCTGGGCGAGCAGCGCGGGGTCGCGCAGCGAGCCGAGGTCGACGAAGCGGACCCCGTCCGGCAGGCCGTCGCCGACATGGACGGCGGCGCGCAGGGCCAGGCGGGTCTTGCCGACCCCGCCGGGCCCGGTCAGCGTCACCAGGCGGCACCGGGTGAAGAGGCGGGCGATCTCGTCGAGTTCCGCGCGGCGCCCGACGAAGCTGGTCAGCTCCGCCGGGAGCCGCCCCGACCTGTGTTCCAGGCTGGCCAGCGACACCTCGGCCTCTCAGCGGGAGGGGAAGGACTCCGCTGCATCGTACCTCCGGTGCACGGTCCGGATCGGCACCGTCACGCGGCGCGCGCTTCGCGCAGCGGGACACCGGCCGGGGCGGGCGGGGCGGGCTCGGCCAGCAGGCGGCCGGAGAGGACGCCGCGCAGCGTGCGGGACGCGGCGACCGCCCACGCGACGGTCAGCAGCAGGAACAGCGCGGCGGCCACGGCGGTGAGCGCGGTCAGGCCGGTGCGCCGGGCCAGCGCGGCGGCGCCGGTGACGCAGGTCCCGACCGGGAACGTGTAGGCCCACCAGGTCATCGCGAACGGCATCCCGCCGCGCAGCGCCCGCGCGTTCGCCAGGCCCGCGACGGCCAGCCACAGCAGCGCGAACCCCAGCACCGGCACCCCGTACAGCACGGCGAACGCGCGCATCGCGGCGGCGTGCGCGGGCGCGGCGGCCCCGGCGGCGTCGGCGAGCTGGTTCACGGCGGTGGTGGACTGGCCGAGCGGGCCCAGGACCAGGAACAGGGTGGGGGTGAGGGTGACGGGGGCCAGGGGGTCGCGGACCAGGCGGGTCCACACGCCCGGCAGCAGCGTCAGCGTGGCCAGCAGGCTCATCCCGAACATCGCGTAGCAGCCGTACAGCATCGTCGCGCGCGCCTCGCCCGGGGGCAGGTGCGGGACCAGCGCGGGGCCGAGGGCGGCGGCGACCATCGGCGCGACGACCGGCAGCAGCCGGGTCGGGTCCGAGGCGCCGGGGTGGCCGCTGTGCCGGGAGGTCATCAGGTACGGGACCACGACGGCGACGGCCAGGGAGTAGAGCGTTCCCGTGGTCCACAGGGCGAGGTCGAGGGCGACGGCGAGGCGTTCGCCCAGGACGGCGGGGCCGATGACGAGGGTGCCGTGGCCGACGGCGAGCAGCGCCATCGGCGGGCAGCCGTAGAAGACGGCGGTGGAGGGCTCGTCCAGCAGGTGGGCGCGGGCGACGTCGCGGTGGCGCAGCAGGTGCGCGGCGCGGGCGGCGGCGACGGCGGCGAGGGCGGCCAGCGACAGCAGCCACACCGCGACCGCGAAGGCGTTCCGGCCGGGGAGGTCGACGGGGAGGGCGTGGGCGGCGTTGGCCACGATGGCGGTGCCCATGACGCTGGCGTACCAGTTGGGGCCGATCCCGCGGCAGGAACGGGTGATGCTCATGGTCCCCAGGCTGGCCCGCGGGCGGGCGGGCCGGTAGAGGTCATCACCCTATGCCGTCATAAGCTGGCCTTATGAGTGTGGCGCGTCGCGTCCCCGATCTCGGGGCCCTGGAACTGCTGCTGGCGGTCGTGCGGCTGGGCAGCGTCGGGCGGGCGGCGGCCGAGCTGGGCGTCACCCAGCCCGCCGCCAGCGCGCGGATCCGGGCGATGGAGCGGCAGGTCGGGGTGGCGCTGCTGGAGCGGTCGCCGCGCGGCTCGCGGCCCACCGAGGCCGGGGCGCTGGTGGCCGGGTGGGCGCAGCAGGTGGTCGACGCGGCGCACGCGCTGGACGCCGGGATCGGGGCGCTGCGCGGGCGCCGCGACGGGCGGCTGCGGGTGGTGGCGAGCCTGACGGTGGCCGAGTACCTGATCCCGGGGTGGCTGGTGGCGCTGCGCGAGGCGCACCCGGAGGTGACGGTGACGCTGCGGCCCGCCAACTCCGCGGCGGTCGCCGACGCGGTGCGCGGCGGCGAGGCCGACCTGGGGTTCGTGGAGGGCGTGCGCACCCCGTCCGGGCTGGGCGGGACGGTGGTGGGGTCCGACCGGCTGGTCGTGGTCGTCGCGCCCCGGCACCGCTGGGCCCGGCGCCGGGGCGGGGTGACGGCGGCGGAGCTGGCGGCGACGCCGCTGATCCTGCGGGAGGAGGGGTCGGGCACCCGCGAGGTGCTGGACCGGGCGCTGGCCGCGCACGGCGGGGCGGCCCCGCCGCGCCTGCAACTGGGCTCGACGACCGCGCTGAAGGCGGCGGCGGTGTCGGGGGCGGGCCCGGTGGTGGTGAGCGAGCTGGCGGTGGCCGACGAGGTGGCGGGCGGGCGGCTGGTGGTCGTTCCGGTCCCCGACCTGGACCTGAGCCGTCCCCTGCGCGCCGTCTGGCCCCGGGGCGGCCGTCCCGCGGGGCCCGCCCGCGACCTGCTGGCCCTCGTCCGGTCGGGGGAACGCGCCCTCTGAGCGCCCGCCCGTGATCCCCGCGCGCCGACCCAGGGTGTCCGTCAGGCGGCCAGGACGGCCTGGATCTCCAGCTGGATGGCGATCGTGTCGCCGAGCACGACCTTGTCGCCCTGGAGCGGGAGGTTGAACTCGATGCCGAAGTCGCCGCGGCTGATCACGGCGGTCGCGGTGAAGCCGGCGCGGATGCCGCCCCAGGGGTCGGGGCTGACGCCGTGGTACTCGGCCAGCAGGCGGACGGGACGGGACACCCCCTTGATCGCCAGGTCGCCGTCCACGTGGTAGCGGGGCGCGCGGGCGCGGCGGCCGATGGCGGCGCGCCCGACGCCGCGGGAGGTGAACGTCATCACCGGGAAGCGCTCGACGTCCAGGAAGTCGGCGGAGCGGACGTGGGCGTCGCGCTCGGCGTTGCGGGTGTCGATGGAGGCCATCCGGATGTCGGCGCGGGCGGTCGAGGCCGGCGCCTCCCGCGCGACCTCGATCTCGCCGGAGAAGTCGGTGAAGCTGCCGCGCACGGTCGTCATCAGATGGCGGATGGTGAAGGTGATCTCCGAGTGGGCGGGGTCCACGGTCCATCGCCCGGCCACCAGTCCGGGCAGCCCGGTCTCCAGAGTCACATTCCCCCCAAAAGTCACAAAAGCTGACAGACCAGCAGAATCTACCCGAGGGCGCGGGCCGTCCCGGCCATCTCCGGAGCGCTCCCGCCCAGGTCAGCCCGTTGCGCGGGGGAGGCCGGCGGCCCACGGCGGTGCGAAGCGCCGTCGAAGGGGAATGACACCGACCATGATCGGAGAACACGTTCTGGTCGGGTACGTCCCCGACCCCGGAGGCAGGGAGGCGCTGGACCTGGCGCGCACGGTCGTCGCCCACACCGGCGGGCGGCTCACCGTCGCCCACGTCCACCCGCCCGACCGGCTCGCCGCCGCGGGCGAGGCGCACGCCCTGCTGGAGCAGGCCGCCGAGCTGCTGGCCGACCAGCCCGCCGAGTACACCGTCCAGGAGGGCCGCAGCGTGGGGCGGGGCCTGTCGTCGCTGGCCGGGAAGGTCGGCGCGGACCTGATCGTGGTGGGCTCCCCGCCGGGCGGGGCGCGCGGCCGCATCGCCGTCAGCGCGACCGGCGACCACCTGCTGCACTCGGCGCCCGAGGCGGTGATGCTGGCCCCGGCGGGCCACCGCCCCACCGAGGAGGGCCTGACCCGGATCTCGGTGATGTACGTGCAGCGGCCGCAGGCCGACGAGGCGGTCGCCCGCGCGGCGGTGGCGGCGGTGACGCTCGGCGTCCCGCTGCGGCTGGTCACCCTGGCGATCGGCGACGTCTCCACCGGACGGCTGCGCGACGACCTGGCGCTGGCGATCCGGCTGGCCCAGGAGTCCTCCGGCCTGCCGCCCGAGAGCGTCACCGCCGAACTCGGCGAGGGCGACGACGTGGCCGCCGCGCTGGCCGACGTCCCCTGGTCCGAGGGCGAGATCCTGGTGTGCGCCAGCAGCGAGGACGCCGCCGCGCACCGGGTGTTCCTCGGCGAGGTCGCCCTCAAGGTGCTGCGGGCCGCGCCGTGCCCGGTGACGGTCCTCCCCCGGGGCTACTCCTGACCACCGGGGGACTATCGCCCTACTAGTCCGTATCGACCACTTCTCGCGGGACGACTTGTCACTCGTTCTTTACCTCGGCTAGATTCTCGCGTGATCGGAACGTGACCTTGAAACGGGGTCACGTTTCTCATGGTCGGGCGCACCCGTCCGCACCAGGCACGCCCCGGGGAGTACGTCAGTGGACCCGATTGGTCAGAAGCTGCTCGAAGTCGCCAAAGGCCAGCTCGGCTACACCGAGAAGAGCGACGGCTACACCAAGTTCGGCGACTGGTACGCCGAGAACGTCGACGGCGACAACGACGAGTACTTCAAGACCGCCCCCTGGTGCGACATGTTCCTGGCCTGGGCCGCCGACAAGGCCGGGGTCGCCGACGAGGCCGGGCAGTTCGCCTCGACGATCCTGCACGCCAAGTGGTTCGACGAGCAGGACGCGTTCGGCGACGACCCCGAGCCCGGCGCGCTGGTGTTCTTCGACTGGAACGGCTCCAACGACATCGACCAGATCGACCATGTCGGCATCGTCGAGAAGGTCGTCGGCAAGAAGATCCACACGATCGAGGCCAACGCCGACGGCTACAAGCTGACCCGCAAGGTCCGTTCCATGGACCAGATCGTCGGCTTCGGATACCCCGGCAAGATCGCCGAGGTGAAGAGCGCGGCCGAGAAGAAGTACGTGCCCAAGCACGCCGCGCCCGCCCCCGGCGTCGAGGCGCTGACCGGCGCGACCCCGGCCACCGGCGTCCGGACCGTCCAGCAGCAGCACAAGCCCGCGCCCGAGATGGTCATCCCGCACGAGGAGGCGCTGCTCGGCGGGCTGCTGGCGTTCTTCCTGTGCGGCACGTTCGCGCTCGCGTTCGGCAAGGCCGCCGCCGCCAAGACGCCCACCACCCCGCCCATCCGGGTCCGCAAGCGCGGCAAGCACCACCGCCCCGCCGCCCCGGTCCTGCTGCCCGCCGACATGACCCCCGCCGACCTGGCCGCCGCCGAGGGCGAGACCACGATCATGCCCGCGCTGTCGCTGGCCGCCGCCCACGAGGCCGAGGACCGCGAGTTCTGGGGCCGCATCGCCCACCTCCAGGAGGACGAGGAGCTGGCGTTCTGGGACGACCTGCACGCCGAGTCCACCCTCGTCGGCCGGGGCACCAAGCAGCCCGAGCAGCCCGAACGGCCCAGGGACTCCCACGCCGTCCCCAGCGTTTTCGCGAGCGGCCCCAACATCGGCTAAAGTTGAACCTGCGCGACGGGGCGAGCCCCGGAGCCAAGCGGAAGTGGCTCAGTTGGTAGAGCATCACCTTGCCAAGGTGAGGGTCGCGGGTTCGAATCCCGTCTTCCGCTCGCGAGTTGGGCCATCGTGGTCGACGCAGCCGCGTCTTCCCCGGTGGCCCGCGGTGTCTTCTGGGGGGCGACCCCCAGACCCCCGGGTTGGGGGCCCGCCCCCAAGCCCCCGTCGGGGCACAGCCCCTGAACCCCTCGGGGCCACGCCCCTGAACCCCCGGGCCACGCCCCTGAACCCCCGCCTGCGGACGAGCCGTCCTGGCCGAAAGCCGCTCGTCCGTTTCCAAGATCCTTCGTAGCCCCCGACCTTGAGGCCCGGGTCGTGGAGTACGCATCCACTCCGGAAGTCCGCTAAAGTTGAGCCTGCGCGACGGGGGAAACCCCGGAAGCCAAGCGGAAGTGGCTCAGTTGGTAGAGCATCACCTTGCCAAGGTGAGGGTCGCGGGTTCGAATCCCGTCTTCCGCTCTGAGGAGGGGCCTGGCCCCACTCGGTGGAGTGGCCGAGAGGCGAGGCAACGGCCTGCAAAGCCGTGTACACGGGTTCAAATCCCGTCTCCACCTCGACATCCCGCGAGGGAACGTCACGGGCGATTAGCTCAGTGGGAGAGCGCTACCTTGACACGGTAGAGGTCACTGGTTCAATCCCAGTATCGCCCACCACATCCGGAAGGCCCGGTCCGTATGGACCGGGCCTTCCGGCGTCTGTCAGGGGCTCACCTCGACCAGTTCGACCTCCATCAGGTCGGCCAGGGCCCGCAGGTCGGCGATGCGGTGGCCGGTGCACAGGGCCCAGTGGTGGGAGATGCCGGTGGCGCTCCAGGCGTCGGTCCACTCCCCCGGGTCGCAGCCGAAGTCGACCCGGGAGGTGGTGTTGCCGATCCTCATGAGCGGCCCGTCGACGACGGCGCCCTCGGACGCGACGAACCCGTAGCGGCCGTCGCGGCGCTGGACGATCCCGAACGCGGTGACCGGCCCGTGCCTGACGTCGAACTCCACCGACACGCCGTAGCCGCGCTTGCCGTGGTAGACGCCCAGGCCGCGCAGCAGCGGGCGGCGGGCCGAGATCGCCAGGTGCGCGGGCCCGTCGTGCCCCATCTCGACATGGCCGCGCCGGAAGTCCAGGGCCTGCAGCTCGGTGAACGAGCCGCCCCCGCCCAGCCGGTCGGCGACCAGCATCGCCAGCGAGGTGCGCAGCTCGTACTCCCCCGCCGCCGGGATCCCGCGCGCGGTGAGCAGCGAGGCGCCGAGGATCATCCCGGCGCCCAGCCGCTCGTGCACCTCGCCGTCCAGCCCGCGGTGGTAGTAGGCGAGGCTGTCCAGCCCGAAGTCCTCGACCAGGCGGTCCAGCCCGACCGAGACCCGGGCCGCCCAGGCCAGGTCGTCGTCGTCCACCGAGCCGTCCAGCTCGAAGATCTCCGCCGCCCGGTCCGTGCGGGCCCGGACCTCGGCGTCGGTGACCTTCTCCACCCGGACCCTCAGGTCGTCGAACTCCAGGACCTCGACGTGGCCGCCGAAGTTGGCGCTGACCAGGGTCAGGTCGGTGGAGACGTCCAGCATCCCCGGGTAGAGGTGCCCCATCAGGCCGTGGCGGCCGCGGCGCAGCGCGGCCCGCACCCCGGCGGCGCGGACCCAGCGGCCGATCCTCGTCCAGGCCCGCTCGTCCTCCAGGTGGCCGCTGACCGAGCGGAACGGGACGCCGCAGCGCTGGAACGCGTTCGCCATCTCCGGCAGGGGGCAGGCGCCGCAGTAGGCGAGCCACTGCCCGGTGTCGACGGACCCGTGGTCCATCGACTCGGTCGGCTGGAGGTTGATCAGCAGCACCGGCGCGTCGCCGCGCTGGGCGATCGGGACCAGCATCGTCGCGGTCATGTAGGTGGTGAGGAACCCGACGATGAGGTCGCAGCCCGCCGCGCGCAGCTTCTCCGCGGCCGCCGCGCCCTCCTGCGCGTCGGAGATGAACCCGACGTCGACCACGTCCGCGCCCAGTTCCCGCATGCGCGCCGACACCCGGTCGGCGGACCTGCGGAGCCGCGGCAGCAGGTCGGGGAACTGCGGCCAGTACGCGCCCAGGCCCCCGGCGACGAGGCCGACCCTGACGCGCGGCGCGGTGACGCGGTCGAGCGGGAGTTCGGTGGGGACGGTCATGGTGCCCTCCTCGGACATGGATGCGAACGCTATGCCTCCCGCACGCCCGGCCTGCGGTCCTCGACCACGAAGCTGGCGCGGGTGGTGACCGGCGCGCCCGGCCTGGTCACGTACGGCAGCACGCGGAAGTCGGTGCGCCACCGCTGCCGGTCGACGTTGATCCTCAGGTAGCCGCGCTGGGCGTTGAAGAACTTCATGTGCGGGTTGGCCGACAGGAACGTGCGGCCGAGGGCGTCGATGTCGGCCCCGTCGCCGCCGCTGGTGACCGACGTGCCGACGAACTCCGAGCCCACGGTCGGCGAGTCGGGGTCGTCGTGGTCGCGCTTGAGGTCGACGGCGTAGTTCTGGTGCCGGTCGCCGCTGACCACAACGAGGTTGCGGACGCCGAGGTCGTGCGCGGCCGCCAGGAGGCGGTTGCGCTCGCCGGCGTACCCGTCCCACGGGTCCACCCAGACGTCCTTGCCCGGTCCCGGGTCCCAGTCGGTCTCCGCCATCGGCATCTGGTTGCCCAGGATGTGCCAGCGGGCGCGCGAGGTGCGGAAGCCGTTCAGCAGCCAGCGCCGCTGCTGGTCGCCCAGCACGGTGCGGGCGGCGTCGAAGCGCTCGTCGCAGTCGCGCGTGCGGCCCGTGCCGTTGCCGTAGGAGCAGGCCTGGATGTCCCGGTGGCCCCGGGTGTCCAGCATGGTGAAGTCGGCGAGCCGGCCGTAGGAGATCCTGCGGTGCAGCCGGATGTCGGGGCCGGACGGCAGCTGCGAGCGGCGCAGCGGCAGGTTCTCGTAGAACGCCTGGAACGCCGCCGCCTTGCGCCGCGCGAACTCGGCCGGGTCCGGATTCGGGTGGCGGCCCATGATGACCGTGTCGTCGGCCCAGTCGTTCACCACCTCGTGGTCGTCGAGGGTGTGGATCCACGGGACGGCGGCGTGCGCCCTCTGGAGCGGCGCCTCGGCCTTGTAGAGGGAGTACTGCAACCGGTAGCGGGCCAGGTCGAACGTCTCGGTGGTGAACTGCGGGCCCGGCACCGGCACGCCGCGCCGGTTCTTGGCGGGGATCTCGTACTCGTAGATGTAGTCGCCGAGGTGGACGATCAGGTCGAGGTCCTCCTCGGCCATGTGGTCGTAGGCGGTGTAGAAGCCGTCCTGCCAGGCCTGGCAGGAGGCGACCGCGAAGTTCAGCCGGCGCGGCTGGGAGGTCGCCGGCGGCATCGTGAGGGTCCGGCCCGAGGGGGAGATCTCCCCGGCCACGCGGAACCGGTAGAAGTACTCGTGGCCCGGCCGGAGCCCGGCGATCTCGAGGTGGACCGAGTGGCCGAGCTCCGGCGTCGCCACCGCCGCCCCGCGCCGGACGACGTGGCGGAACCGCTCGTCGCGGGCGACCTCGTACTCGACCCGGACGCGGCGGTCGGGCATCCCGCCCCGGCCGTCGGGGGCGAACGGCTCGGGCGCCAGCCTCGTCCACAGCACGAAGCCGTCGGGCGACGGGTCGCCCGAGGCGACGCCGAGCGTGAACAGGCCCGCCTTCCGCAGCGTGTAGGCGTGGGCGGCCGACGCGCCCAGGGCGCCGGTGCCGAGCATGACCGCCGCCGCGCCGGCCCCGCCGGCCCCGAGGAACCGGCGCCGCGACACCTTGTCGTCGTTCGGAGTCATCTGAACACTTCCCTTCAGGGGGCGGCGGGCGTGGACGCCGGAGCCGGTGAAGCGGATGTCCTCGTGGGTGGGTCCGGCCGGGCCGGTGATCTCGGGGGCGGGCCGGGGGCGTGGTCGAGCGGGGAGGGAACCGTCCACGCACCACTCCGATCACGGATCAATGTGTGAACGTAACTTTCAAAATGTGAAATGAGCGTAGGGGCGGCCCCGAACGGCGTCAAGATCCTCGGAGGCGGCGGCGTCCGGGGCTCGGCGCGACGGGCCGGGACGGTCCAGGACCCGGGGAGACGGGAAGGCGTACACGCCTTACGGGAAAGCCGCTGCTCGCGCCGCATGTCGCCGCGCCGCCCGGTCGGCGACGGCGCGCCCGGACGGAGGAGCCCCCTTCGCGTCACGGCTCCCGGATTTACCAACTGGTAGTGTTAACTTACACCGCCAGTCATCGCGTCAAGGGGTCCTCTTCACCGCCTCCGGACCAGCGGAGTGACGGCGGTCGTCCACCGGCCCGCCGCCGCCCGGCCACGAGAGGATCGCAGCATGACCAAGGACAGCAGCGTCCGGCGCGGGCCCGACGTGCGCCGCCAGGCCATCACCGACCACGTCCTCTCGGCGGGCTCGGTCACCGCGGGCGAGCTGGCCGAGCGGTTCGGCGTGAGCCTCATGACGATCCACCGGGACCTGGACGAGCTGGAGCGGCAGGGCATCGTCCGCAAGTACCGGGGCGGGGTCACCGCGCAGCCGTCCGCGGTGTTCGAGAGCAACGTCGCCTACCGCATGAAGTCCATGCAGCCCGCCAAGGACGCCATCGCCGGGAAGGCCGCCGAGATGGTGGAGCCGGGCATGGCGGTGATGCTCGACGACTCCACCACCACCCTGGCGCTGGCCCGCCGCCTCGGCGCCGTCACCCCGCTGACGGTGATCACCAACTTCCTGGAGACCACCAACCTGCTGGCCCGCGAGCGCGGCATCCGGCTGATGGCGCTGGGCGGGGAGTACGACGCGCTGCACGACTCCTTCCTGGGGGTCTCCTGCGTGGACGCCATCGCGGCGCTCCAGGTCGACCTGTGCTTCGTGTCGACCTCGGCCGTCTCCGGCGGGTTCGCCTACCACCAGGAGCAGCACATCGTGTCGGTCAAGCGGGCCATGCTGGAGGCCGCCGCGCGCCGGGTGCTGCTGGTGGACCACTCCAAGCTCGGCCGGGTCGCGCTGCACAGGGTGGCGCCGCTGTCGGTGTTCGACCGCGTCATCGTCGACGACGGCGCGGGCGCCGAGGCGCTGCGGGAGCTGGACGAGCACAAGGTCGCCTACGAGGTCGCCGCCACCTGAGCGGGACGGGACGGCCACGGGCGCCGGGACGACGCCGGGGCACCGTTTCGTAACGTTAGATCTGTTCTCATCGCACCGCCGCCGTCGTCCGGGCCGTAGCGCCGCGATCACCGTTCACCGGCTGTTTCCACACCCCTCAACGCCTTGCGACCAGGGACGATGCGCCAGCAGGGCCCGGATTCGGGCTGCCCTCCCCCGACTTCCCGGCAGCGCCGAAAGCCGTCGAAGCGTGATCCTCCTAACATCTTGACACCCCAAATTGGTATCTCTACGCTCCTTCTCACACTCGCGGGTGTTAACTCACGGTCAATTGATGTAGGGATCGGAGCGGCTCATGACCGGCCACCCCACGACGACGCCGATGCCCCATCACCCGCGTCACCAGCCGCCCGGTGAGCACCCGGCCGACCCCGAGGCCGCCGGTCCGTCCCGCCCGCGGTGCTCGTGACGGCCCCGGGCCGCAGACACCATCGCGGCACAGGGCCGCGGTTTCGAGGAGGACTCATGACATCGTCGTCCGGACCGGCGGCCCTCAGCCGCCGCGGATTCCTTGGCCTGACCGGCGGCGTCGCCGCCATGGGCGCGCTCGCGGCCTGCGGCGGGACGTCCGGCGGGGGCGGGGGCGGCGGAACGCTGCGCCTGGTCGCCGTCGCCGACCAGCAGAAGCCGCTGGAACTGCTGCTCAAGGACTACGCCAAGAGCAGGTTCAACGCCTCGTACGCCCCCACCGACCAGGTGCAGACCTCGGTGCGCACCCAGCTCGGCGCGGGCAACGCCCCCGACGTGCACGTGGTGTACCCCGGCGACGGCTCGGCGATGAGCATGGCGCAGATCGCCCAGGCCGGGCTGCTGGCCGACCTGAGCGACCAGGCCTGGACCAAGCGCATCCCGGAGGGGCTGCGGCCCGCGTTCCAGAAGAACGGCAAGACGTTCCTCTACTCGGCCGGGTCCAGCGTCATCGGCGCCGTCTACAACAAGAAGGTCTTCCAGGAGGCGGACGTCGAGCCGCCCACCACCTGGAGCGGGTTCCTGGAGGTCTGCGAGAAGATCAAGAAGAAGGGCAAGGTGCCGATCGCGCTGGGCGCCCAGACCCAGTGGGTCACCCAGCTCATCACCTACGCCCTGGTGCCCTCCACCGTCTACGCCAAGAACCCCCGGTTCGACGAGCAGATGCGGGCGGGCTCGGCCAGCTTCGCGAACTCGGGCTGGACGGACGCACTGGAGATGTACCTGGAGCTGCAGAAGCGCGGGTACTTCAACGACAACCCCAACGGCACCACCTTCGAGCAGCAGACCTCGATGGTCGCCACCGGCAAGGCCGCGATGGCGATCCAGGTGTCGGCGGTGCTGCCCGACTTCCGCAAGGCCGCCACCAGCGCCGACGACCTGGACATGTTCCCGGTGCCCGGCGCCGACGACGCGGGCGGGGTCTGGATCCCGGCGGGCGTGGTGGTCGGGCTCGGCGTCAGCGCGCGCGGGAAGAACGCCGACGCGGCCAAGGCGTTCATGGAGTTCCTCGGCGAGCAGCGGAACATGAACCGCTGGGCCGAGGCCGTCGCGTGCGTGCCGCTCAGCCGTGACGCCGACTCCAGGATCGATCCGGCGCTGAAGTCGTTCCTGCCGTTCATCGACGGGAACAAGGCCGTGCCGTTCATGGACCAGGGCTGGCCGAACGCCGAGGTTCAGCCCGCCCACTTCGCCGCGGTGCAGGAGCTGCTGGGCGGGCGGACGACGGTGCCCAAGGCGCTGGCGAAGCTGGACGAGACCTACCGGAAGAAGTGACCGTGGCCTCCACCCTCCGTCCCGCCCCGGCCAAGCGGGCCGCCCCGCCGGACGCCGCGGCCCACCGGCGGCGGCGGGGCGCCCGCTTCCTCTCGCCGCCGTGGTGGTTCGCCGCGCCCGCCCTGGCCGTGTACGCCCTGGTGGTGCTCTACCCGAGCCTCAGCGGCATCCTGTACGCCTTCACCGACTGGAACGGCCTGGGCGACCGGAACTTCGTCGGCCTGGACAACTTCACCAAGCTGTTCGGCGACGACGCGGCGCGCGGCTCGCTGGTCAACACGCTGCTGCTGACCGTGGCGATCGTGGTCGTGCAGAACGGCGTCGGGCTGCTGCTGGCCCTCGGCGTCCACACCGGGATCAGGTCGCGGACCGTCCTGCGGGTCGTGTTCTTCGCCCCGGCCGTGGTCAGCCCGGTGATGGTGGCGTTCCTGTGGAAGTACATCTACAACCCCTCGCCGGACGCCGGGCTCAACGGCATCCTCGGCGCGGTCGGCCTGGGCGGGCTGCGGCAGGACTGGCTGGGCGACCCCGACCTGGCGATCTGGTCGATCGCGGGCATGGTGATCTGGCAGTTCGCCGGCTACTCCATGGTGATCTTCCTGGCCGGGCTGGAGGGGGTGCCCGCCGAGCTGCACGAGGCCGCGATGATCGACGGCGCGGGCCGGTTCCAGCGCTTCCGGCACGTGACCTGGCCGCTGCTGGCCCCGGCGGTCACCATCAACCTGATGCTGTCGACCATCGGCGGCCTCAAGCTGTTCGACCAGGTCTACGCCGCGACCAACGGCGGGCCCGGGCACGCCAGCGAGACGCTGTCGACGGTGCTCTACAAGCAGGCGTTCGTGTTCGGCAACTTCGGCTACAGCACCGCAATCGCGCTGGTCCTGGCGCTGTTCGTGGCCGCGGTGTCGATGGTGCAGATCCACTACCTGCGGGGACGGGAGGTCGCGTGAACGTCAGGTACGGAGCGCGCACGTTCGGCCTGGAACTGGTGATGATCGCCGTGGCGGTCGCCTTCCTGTTCCCGGTGTACGCGCTGGTCACGCTGTCGCTCAAGGACCAGCGGGAGGTCGCCGAGTCGCCGCTGGCGCCGCCGGCCAGCCCCACGGCGGGCAACTTCGCCAACGCCTGGACGCGCGCCGAGCTCGGCCCGGCGCTGCTGAACAGCACGGTCATCACGATCGCGAGCCTGGTGGCGCTGATCGCGCTCGGCTCGTTCGCCGCCTACTTCCTGTCCCGCCGCGCCTCCCGGCTGGGCTACGGGCTGTACGTGCTGTTCCTGCTGGGCATCGTGCTGCCGTTCCAGCTCGGGATGATCCCGCTGTTCAAGCTGGTGGACGGGGCCGGGCTGCTCGGCACCTACCAGGGGATGATCCTCTTCTACACGGGGATCCAGCTGCCCTTCACGGTGTTCCTCTACACCGGGTTCATCCGGGCGCTGCCCGCCGACTACGCCAACGCCGCGCTGATCGACGGCGCCGGTCACTTCCGGGCGTTCACCCGGGTGGTGTTCCCGCTGCTGCGGCCGATCACCGGGACCGTGCTCATCCTCAACGCGGTGTTCATCTGGAACGACTTCTTCACTCCCCTGCTGTACCTGGGCGGCTCGGCCCGCGAGACGGTCCCGGTGCGGATCTTCGCCTTCGTCGGCCAGTACGTGTCCGACAACGGGCTGGTGTTCGCCGGGCTGGTGCTGGCCGCGCTGCCGATCCTCGCGGTGTTCCTGGTGCTGCAGCGCTATGTGATCAAGGGCTTCGCCAGCGGGCTGAAGGGATGATCCCCGCCCGGCTGCGCGCGGTGCTGGACGCGCCGCCCCGCGCCTACTCCCCCGCGCCCATCTGGTGGTGGAGCGGCGAGCGGCTGGACCGGCGGCGGCTGCGCGACCAGCTCGAACGCTTCGCCGCGGGCGGCGTGTACAACCTGGTGATCCTCAACCTGGCGCCGTCGGGGCCCATGTTCGGGGCCGACGCCGACGACCCCGCGTTCTTCACCGACGCGTGGTGGGAGCTGCTCGACGGGGTGTGCGAGGACGCCGCCGGGCTCGGGGTGTCGCTGTGGTTCTACGACCAGCTCGGCTTCTCGGGGGCCGACCTCCAGGCGCGGCTGGTGCGCGACGTCCCCGCGTTCGCCGGACGGTGGCTGGAGCCCGGCGGCGGCACCGTGGCGCGCGGCTTCGACTACCTGTCGGCGGAGGCGTGCGCGGCGCTGCTCGACCGCGTCCACGGGGAGTTCGAGCGGCGGCTCGGCCACCGCCTCGGCAACGTGATCGTCGGGTCCTTCCAGGACGAGCTGCCCGCGCTGCCGACCTGGACCGAGGGGTTCGCCGGGGAGTTCGCCGCCCGCCGCGGCTACGACCCGACGCCGCACCTGCCGCACCTGTGGCAGGGCGGCGACGGCGAGGACGGTGACGAGGCGCTCCGGTTCCGCCGCGACTACCACCTCACCCGGGCGGAGCTGGCCGAGGAGGCGTTCTTCCGGCCGCTGGCCGGCTGGCACGCCCGGCACGGGCTGCTGCACGGCTGCGACCAGCAGGACCCGGCCCGCGCCGGGCACCCGGTGGACGGGGTGCGGCTGTACGCCGACTACGCCCGCACCCACCGCTGGTTCGGCGCGCCCGGCTCGGACCACCACGGCGACGCGCGCGTCCACTCGTCCCTGGCCCACCTGTACGGCAGGGACCGGGTGTGGATCGAGGCGTTCCACTCCAGCGGCTGGGGAGGCACGCTGGAGGAGACCCTCGACTGGCTGCTGCCGTGGCTGCGCGCCGGGGCCACCCTCTACAACCCGCACGCGGTCTACTACACGACCAAGGCGGGCTGGTGGGAGTGGGCGCCGCCCGCCACCGACTGGCGGCAGCCCTACTGGGCGCACCACCGGGTCTTCGCCGACGCGGTCACGCGGCTGTGCGCCGCCCTGTCGCTGGGGCGCCACGTCTGCGACGTGGCCGTGCTGTTCCCGACCGCGACCGCGCAGGCCGGCACCCGGCTCGACGGCGTCGATCCGTCCGCCGCGCTGGCCCAGGAGACCTACCGGGAACTGGTGGGCGACATGGCCTGGTTCCGGATGGTCCCCGGCGTCCTCGACCGGCTCGGCGTCGACGCCGACGTCATCGACGACGACTCCGTCCGGCGGGCCGCGGTGGAGGCGGGGCGGCTGAACGTGGCGGGCGAGTCCTACGGCACGGTCCTGCTGCCCGCCTGCGACGTCCTGGAGGCGGAGACCGCCCGGCGGCTGGTCGCGCTGATCGAGCGGGGCGGCCGGGTCGTCGCCGTCGGGCCGCCGCCCCGGCGCGGCGTCGGCGCCCCGGACGCCGACGCGACGGTGGCGCGGCTGGCGGCGCTGCTGGAGACCGTGCCGGACCCCGGCGCGCTCGGCCCCCTGCTGGCGGGCTCCCGCCGGGTCGAGGCGCCGGTCCCCGCCCTGGTCCGCGAGGTCGACGGCGCGACGGTGGTGTTCCTGACGGCGGCCGCGTCCATGGCCAGCCGCGTGTCGGTGGGCCGCCCGGACGAGCGCGGCGCCGACCTCGGCTGGCTGGACGTGACCTACGACTTCGACCCCGGCCGCTACCACCGCGACATGCGGGTCCGCGTCCACGGCGTCACCGGCCCGGCCCTCCTGGTGAGCCCCTTCGGCGGCCCGCCCCGGACGCTGCCCGCCACCCGGGCGGGTTCCGGTGCGCCGGTCGAGGTGGTCGTCCCGTTCGACGACGGCCCCGCCGCACTCCTGGTGTTCCCCCCGGGCGGCGCGGGCCCGCCGCCGGAGGCTGGTGGCCCGGAGGGGCGGCCGCGTCCCGTACGCGAAACGGACCTGGGCCCGACCTGGGACATGGAGCTGGTGCCGACGCTCGACAACACCTGGGGCGACTTCGCCCGCCCGGCCGGTGCCATGGTGTCCGTGGAACGCCGGCGGCTGTGGCACCGGGTGGAGGACGACCCCGCCGGGGACTGGACGCCCGTCCACGCGACGTTCGGTCCCCACGGGCTCTGGGCCGGTCCCGGGGGCCGGTGGCGGCCGGTCGTCTACTCCGACAGCCGGGGCATCCGCAAGGACCCGGTCCACCGGACCGTGCTCGGCCCGAAGGGGCACGTCCCCGAGGAGTTCCTCGACTTCGGCGAGGTCGCGGCGGGCGAGCGGGTCGTCCTGCGCACCCGCGTGACCGTTCCCGCCGAGGGCTTCCTCGTGCTCGGCGCCGCCGCCGCCAAGACGCTCCTGGTGGACGGGGCCGCGGTCCCGCTCGACGACCACGGCTACCTGGCGGTGACGCGGGCGCCGCTCCCGCCGGGCGAGCACGGTCTCGAACTGCGCCTGGTGCCCGACGAGGACGTGCGGCTGCGCGGCCACCTGTCCGTCGCGGCCGACCCCGCCCGCTGCCTGCGGCCCGAGTGGATCACCGTCGCGGGCCACTCCCGGCCGGGCGCGCGGGTCCGTTTCGGCGCCGTGCTGCCGGACGCGGCCGCCCCCTCCCTGCTCCAGGTCGCGTCCGCGTCCCCGTGCCGGGTCCTGGTCGACGGCGTGGAGATCGGCCGCCAGGGCGGCTTCGACCCGTACGCCGAGCAGCAGGCCCCCCGCGTCGGCCGCTACGACCTGCCCGGGACGCCCGGCGCCCGGCTCACCCTCGTCCTCACCGAGGGCGAGGGCCCGGCGGCGGTCCTGGTGGACGGCCCGCTCGTGTCGGGCGCCGGGTGGCGCGCCACCCGCGACGGCGTCCCGGTGCCCGTCGTGCCGAGGCGCGCGCAGCCCGGCGACCCCGCGGCCTTCCACCTGCGGCGCCGCCCGCATCCGCTGCCCGGCGCGCACTGGCTGGAGGACGGCCCGGAGGAGGACGCCGTCCTGCCCGCCCGGTTCGCCGTCCCGGGCGCGCGGCCCCGGATCGAACGGCTGCGGTTCGAGGTCCCGCCCGGCGCGACCCGGATGCGGTTCACCGCGCGCGGCGAGGTCCTGGACGTCCTGCTCGACGGCGTTCCCGTCCCGGCCGCCGCCCGTGACGGCCGCGTCGACCTCGAACTCCCCGGAGAGCGCCGCCCCGCCGGGACCGCGGAACTGCGGCTGCTGACCCGGCCCGAGCACCGGGAGGGCGCGGCGCTGGCCGGTCCGGTCGCGTTCACCGTCGGCCCCGGGACGATCGGGCTGGGCGACTGGGAGGACGTGGGGCTCGCCGGGTACAGCGGCGGGGTCCGCTACCGGCGGACCGTGGACCTGCCCGCGACCCCGGCCGGGGCCGGACTCGACCTCGGGCGCGTCCGCGGCACCGCCGAGGTGACGGTGAACGGGACCCCGGCGGGCGTCCGGATCTGCGCCCCGTACGCCTTCGACCTCGGCACCGCCCTGCGCGGCGGTCGCAACGAGATCGAGATCGTCGTCTACGGCACCCTGGCCCCGCACCTCGACGAGACCAGCCCCACCCACTTCGTCTTCCCCGGCCAGCGGACCTCCGGGCTGCTCGGCCCGGTGGTCCTGCGGACCTTCGGGTGACCTACCAGGCCATGTCCCGGGCCACCTCCTCCTGCGCGGCCGCGATCTCCTGCCCGGTGGACGCGGTGACGTCCGCGTCGGCCTCCGCCTCAAGGCTCGTGAGCAGATCGAGCAGCGCCTGCTTCTGCGCCGGATGGGTGACCGGGACGGTGTCGAGGTCCGTGCTCGTCAGCCAGTCGAACAGGACGACGGCGTCGGCCCGCCACAGGGCGACGTTCACGGTCGGCAGGTCAGGGTCCATGACCGGCATCCTGCCGGGAGAGCGATGATTTGTCCCCGCCCGCCGGGTCTACTCCGCACACCTGATCTCACGCAGACGGAGGCGAGCGACATGAGCAGAGTGGAGCTGGGGGTCAACCTCCCCATCGCCGGGGAGGACGCCACCCCGGAGGCCATCGTCCGGGTGGCGGAGGAGGCCGAGGCCGCCGGGCTCGGCTCGGTGTGGACGTTCGAGCGGCTGCTCAGGCCGACCGTGCCGATCGCGATGGGCGGCGAGGGCGGGCCGGTGATGGAGCCGCCGGAGGCGTTCGGCAACGTGTACGACCCGCTGGAGGTCCTCGGGCACGTCGCGGCCCGCACCGAACGGATCAGGCTGGGCAGCAGCGTGGTGGTCGCGCTGTTCCACAACCCCGTCGTGCTGGCCCGGCGGCTCGCCACCCTGGACCGGCTGAGCGGCGGGCGGCTGCTCGCGGGCGTCGGCCAGGGCTGGATGGGCCAGGAGTTCGAGGCCGCCGGGGTGCCGCTGAAGCGGCGCGGGGCCGGGTTCGAGGAGCACCTGCGGGCGATGCTGGCCGTGTGGGGCCCCGACCCGGTGCGCTTCGAGGGCCGCTTCTACCGGATCCCCGAGTGCGAGATCGGTCCCAAGCCGGTGCGGAACGGCCATCCCGGCCTGCTGGTCGGCGGCGTCACCCCCGCCGCGATCGACCGCGCCGCGCGGCTCGGCGCCGGGATCTCCCTGGTGGTCTTCGACTGGGACGCGCTGCGCGGCCAGGTCGAGGCGTACCGGGGCGCGGCGGAGGCGGCCGGGCACGCCGGCGGGCCCGTCGTGGTGCAGGTGAACGGCCCGGTCACCGCGCGGCCGCTGGCGGAGCGGGCGCCGCTGACCGGCTCCGCCGAGCAGGTCGCCGGTGACCTGGAGCGGCTGGACGCGCTGGGAGTCGACCACGTCTTCTGGTCGATGACCGGGGACCCCGCCGAGCGCGTCCCGCTGGTCGCCCCGCTGCTGGCCCGCTGACCCCGGGCGCCGGGAGGCCCGCGCGGGCCTCCCGGCGCCCGTCAGGCGCGGACGACGCGGCGCGACAGCAGCATCCCCGCCACCGCGAGCAGCCCGGTCAGGACGAACACCCCCAGCAGCGCTCCCCGCATCGATCCGCCGTGATGGCGGCCGAGGGCGAGGGCCGCGCCGCCCAGGCCCGCGACCAGCGCGGTGGCGAACGTCTGGGCGAGCTGGAGCGCCGCGCTCACCTCGCCCTGCCGTTCCGCCGGGGTCCGCTGGAGGGTGGCGGTGGTGGAGGCGTTGAACGCCACGCCCATGCCCAGCCCGCCGACCGCCCAGCCGAGCAGCGCGGCCCACGGCGGCAGCAGGTCCGTCAGGACCGTCACCGCGATCAGCGCCACCCCGGCCAGCAGCACGGCGAAGCCGCCGGCCGTGGCGGCCACGCGCCCGGCGCCCGCGTCGTCCCGCCGGGCCTGGAGGGCCGAGCCGACGACCCAGGTCACCGCCCCCGCCGACAGGCCCAGCCCGGCCGCGGTCGCGCCCATGCCGCGCAGCTCCCGCAGGCCCAGCGGCAGGAACGCCTCGCTGCCGAAGTACACCCCGCACAGCAGCGCCCGGACGACGACGCCCGCGCCCAGGCCGGGCCGCGCGGTCAGGGTGCCCTCCGGGGTGACCCACCGCAGCGCGGGCACCGTCACGGCGAGACCCGCCGATGCCAGGAGGACCAGCGCGACGGGGTTCTCCAGCAGCAGCGCCTGGAGGAGGACGCCGGTGCCCACGGTGAGCAGGACCGCGCTGACCAGGGGCCGCCGCCACCACGGCAGGGCGGCGGGCGCGGGGGCACCGGCGGACGCGGGGCGCAGGGCCCGCAGCGCGGGCAGGGTGAGGACGGCCGCGACGGCGGTGATCGGCAGCATCAGGGCGAAGACCGCGCGCCAGGAGGCGTGGTCGGCGGCCGTTCCGGCGACGGCGGGCCCGACCAGCGAGGGCAGCGTCCACGCCGACGACAGCAGCGCGTACATCCGCGCCCGCAGCCGCTCGGGGTAGGCCAGGCCGATCAGCGTGTAGGCCATCGCCATCACCGCGCCCACGCCGAGGCCCTGGCCGAACCGGCCGAGCAGGAACAGCGGCCAGTTCCCGGCCGCGCCCGCCACCGCGCAGCCGGCGGCGAACACCAGCATGCCCAGTGCCATCGGCGCCGCCGGTCCCCGCCGGTCGGCGGCGCGGCCCGCGACCACGGTGCCGACGATGTTGGCCAGCATCAGCGCCGACAGGCCCCAGCCGTAGGCGTCCAGGCCGCGCAGCTCCTCCGCGACGCCCGGCAGGACGGTCGCCACGCCGAGCGACTCGAACGCCACCATGCCGACCGACAGCAGGACGCCCAGGGTGAGGGCGCGGTGGGCGGGACCGAACACGCTCGCCGGGGACGCGGCCCGGGGGCGTTCGGCCCGGACGTCCGCCGCGCCGGGGTCAGTGGACATGGGAGCTCCCTTCACGACTTTAGTTCCGTTCCGGAACGAAACGTAATTGGTTTATACTCGTCCCATGGCCCGATCCACAACCCCGGCCCCGGACGGCCCGCACCGCACCGGCCGTCCCCGCGACGCCCGCATCGACGACGCGGTCCTGCGCGCCGTCGTCGAGATCCTCAACGAGGCCGGCTACGGCGGCCTCACGATGGAGGGGGCCGCCGCCCGCGCCGGGACCAGCAAGCCCGCGCTGCGCCGCCGCTGGCCCACCCGCCAGCACCTGGTCGTGGCGGCCCTGGCCCGCACCGTCGGGACCGCGCCGACCCCCGACACCGGCTGCACGCACTGCGACCTGATCGCCGGGATCGGCACGATCGGCGCGGCGTTCACCACCGCCCTCGGCCGCCGGGCGCTGCCCGGCCTGATCGCCGACCTGGCCGCCGACCCGGTGCTGGAGAAGGAGTTCCTCGACACCTTCTTCCACCCGCGCCGCGCCACCACGGCCGCGGCGCTGCGGCGCGGCGTCGCCCGCGGCGACATCCGCCCCGACGCCGACATCGACCTGCTGCTGGACATGCTGGCCTCGACGACCTACTACCGCGTCCTGTTCGGGCACCTGCCGGTCACGCCCGACCTCGCCGGGGACGTCGTCTCAGTGATCATGTCGGGCGTCGCGACCGACCGCTGGCGCACCGTCCACGAGGCGCACCGCTAGGACGTGTTCCAGGGCCCTGGCCCGCGGGCCCGAGGCGAAGGCGCGCGGGTCAGGTGGAGTCGCGGACGACGAGTTCGGTGGGGAGGATCACCGGCTCGGCGCCGTCCTCCACCCCGGTCAGCAGCATCCGGACGATGGTCCGGGCGACCTCGGTGATCGGCTGGCGCACGGTGGTCAGGGCCGGGTCGGTGAACCGGGCGGCCTCGATGTCGTCGAACCCGACCACGGCGACGTCGTCGGGGACGCGGCGGCCCGCCCTGCGCAGGGCGTGCAGGGCACCGATCGCCATCAGGTCGCTCGCGGCGAACACCGCGTCGAGGTCCGGGTCGTCCTCCAGGAGCTGGCTCATCGCGGCCACCCCCGAGTCCCGGGTGAAGTCCCCCACGGCCACCAGGGACCGGCGGCCGCTGCCGGACATGAGCTCGCGGTACCCGGCCAGCCGGTCCAGCCCCGCGGACATGTCGACCGGGCCGGTGATGGTGGCGATGCGCCGCCGTCCCCTGGCCAGCAGGTGTTCCACGGCGGCGCGCGCTCCCCCGACGTTGTCGGCGTCGCAGTACGGCGGCCTGGTCGTGGACACCGGCCGCCCGTGCGAGATCACGGGCACCCCCGTCCGCACGAGGGCCGTGGGCAGCGGGTCCGAGCCGTGCTGCGACAGCAGGATGACCCCGTCCACGTGGCGGCCCGCCACGTACCGCTCGACCCGGTCGTAGCCCGCCGGGGAGGACGCCATCATGAGCACGACCTGCTTGTCGGCGGCCTCCAGCTCCTGGCTCACCGCGCGGATGACCAGGGAGAAGAACGGGTCGTCGGAGAACACGCGGGCCGGTGGCTCGGAGACCACCAGCCCGATCGACCCGGTGCGCTGGGTGACCAGGCTGCGGGCCGCCGAGTTGGGGACGTAGCCCAGCTCCTCGACGGCGCGCAGCACGACGGTGCGGATCTGCGGGTTGACGGTGGCCGAGCCGTTGACCACACGCGACACCGTCGCCCGGGAGACTCCCGCCCGGGCCGCCACGGCCTCCAGCGTGGGACGTTTCATTTCGCCTTTCCACCGATTCCGTTGCGGGCGATGACATCACGGAACCACAGCGCGCTGTCCTTGGGCAGGCGCCGCTGGTCGGCGAAGTCCACGTAGACGATGCCGAACCTCTTGGCGTAGCCCTCGGCCCACTCGAAGTTGTCCAGGAGCGACCATACGAGATATCCCCGCAGGTCCGCACCGGCGGCCAGCGCGGCGTGCGCGGCGCGCAGGTGCCCGTCGAGGTAGGCGATGCGGGCCGGGTCGCGCACCCGCCCGTCGGCGTCGGGCACGTCGTCGAACGCGGCGCCGTTCTCGGTGACGACCAGGGGCGTGCCCGGGTAGTCGCGGCTGAGCCGGACCAGCAGGTCGCCGAGGCCGCCGGGCGCGATGGGCCAGCCCATCGCCGTGAGCGGCGGCTCGGCGGGCGGGAACGCCACGCCCTCGGAGCCGGGATAGGCGGGGTTCGGCGGGGCGCCGGGGGACGCCGCGACGCGGGTCGGGTTGTAGTAGTTGATGCCGAGCGAGTCGATCGGCTCGGAGACGACGGGCAGGTCGTCGCCGTGGACGTGGTCCAGCCCGCCGTGGCGGGACGCCGCGGCCAGCACCCGCCCGGGGTACTCCCCGCGCAGCACCGGGTCGAGGAACTGCCGGTTGAGCATGGCGTCCACCAGGTCGGCCGCGTCCGCGTCCGGCTCCGCCGCCCCGGCCACGACCGGCGCGAGGTTGAGGGTCAGGGAGATCTGCCCGGCCCCGGCGGCGCGCAGCCGCCGGACGGCCAGGCCGTGCCCCAGCAGCAGGTGGTGCGCGGCGCGGAACGCGTCGGCGGCGCTGGTCCGGCCCGGGGCGTGGACCCCCGCGGCGTGGCCGAGGTAGGCCGCCACCCACGGCTCGTTGATCGTCGTCCAGGTGCCGACCCGGTCGCCGAGGCGGCGGTGCACGGCCTCGGCGTAGTCCGCGAAGCGCAGGGCGGTGTCGCGCGCCGTCCAGCCGCCCCGGTCCTCCAGCGCCTGCGGCAGGTCCCAGTGGTAGAGGGTGGCGTAGGGGGTGACGCCGACCTCCAGCAGCGCGTCGACCAGCCGGTCGTAGAAGCCGAGACCGCGCGGGTTGACCGGGCCGGAGCCGTCGGGCTGCACCCTCGGCCAGGCCACCGAGAACCGGTAGGCGTCCAGCCCCAGCCCGGCCATCAGGCGGACGTCGTCGCGGAAGCGGTGGTAGTGGTCGCAGGCCACGTCGCCGGTGTGCCCGCCGGCCACCGCGCCCGGCCGGCGGCTGAAGGTGTCCCAGATCGAGGGGCCGCGGCCGTCGTCGCGCGCCGCGCCCTCGATCTGGTAGGACGCGGTGGCCGCCCCCCAGACGAAGCCGGAGGGGAAGGTGAGGGGCCGGTCGTCGGTCTGGAGCGCGGGAGCCGTCATCGTCTCGGCTGGTCTCTCCGGTGGCGAGGGGGAAGTGATCATGCCTTGAGGGCGCCGTCCATGATCCCGCTGATGATCTGGCGTCCGAACAGCAGGAAGACCGCCAGCAACGGCAGCGTCGCCACCAGCGTGCCGGTGAACATCAGCGAGTAGTCGGTGTAGTAGGCGCCGTTGAGCAGGTTGAGGGAGTACTGCACGGTGGGGTTGTCGGGGTTGAGCACGGCCAGCGGCCAGATGAACTCGTTCCAGGTCTGCATGAAGGTGAACAGCCCGAGGACCGCCATGGCGGGGCGCAGCACGGGCAGCACCACGCTCCAGTAGATGCGGAAGGTCGAGCAGCCGTCGATGCGGGCGGCCTCGATCAGCTCGTCGGGGACCGCCTGCGTCGTGTACTGCCGCATCATGAACACGCCGAACCCGGTGACCAGGAACGGCACGATGACGGCCTGGAGCTTCCCGGTCCAGCCGATCTCGGCCATCAGCATGTAGAGCGGGATGACGCCCATCTGCACCGGCACCATCATCGTCGCGAGCATGACCAGCAGCAGCGCGCCCCGCCCGCGGAAGCGCAGCTTGGCGAAGGCGAACCCGGCCAGCGTGGCGAACAGCAGCGTGGAGACGGTGACGGTCGTGGCGGCGACGGCGGAGTTGGCCAGCCCGAGCGTGAAGCGCGCCTGCTCGTTGCCGAACAGCCGGGCCAGGTTGCGGCCCAGCTCGCCGCCCGGGGTGAGCGGCGGGGGCACCGACCCGACGGCGTCGTTGGTGCGGGTGGCGACGACGAACATCCAGTAGAGGGGGAACAGCGACAGCACGACCGTCGCGACCAGCGTGATCCGGGTGAGCGGCCCGGCGCCCCAGACCGCGGCGACGGCGCCCGAGCGCCTCCGGCGGGGCCTTCCGGGCGTTCGCGGCAACGTCATCGGGTGCCTCCCACACGTCGCAGCCACAGGAAGTTGAGCAGGGATCCGACGAGGATGAGCATGAAGAGCATCCAGGAGACGGCGGACGCGTAGCCGTAGTCGAACCGGCGGAACGCGTTCTCGAACATGTACATGGTGACCGTCTGGAACTGCCGCAGCGATCCCCCGGCCATGTCGCCGTTGCCGAACAGCAGCGGCTCGGTGAACAGCTGGAACCCGCCGATGGTGGAGACGATCGCGGTGAAGACGATGGTCGGCCGCAGCATCGGCAGCGTGATCGTCCAGAACCGGCGGGCGCGGGACGCCCCGTCGATCGCCGCCGCCTCGTACAGGTCGCGCGGGATCGACTGCATCGCGGCCAGGTAGATCAGCGCGTTGTAGCCGGTCCACCGCCAGTCCACCATCGCCGAGATCGCCAGCCAGGACGACCAGCGTCCCGCCGCCCAGTCGAGACGGTCCACGCCGAACCAGCCGAGCACCCAGTTGACGAACCCGAAGTCCCGGCTGAACAGCTGGCCGAACACGATGGCCACCGCGGCGATCGAGGTGACCATCGGGGCGAGCACGCCCAGCCGGGCCACCAGCCGGCCCCGCATGCGCCGGTCGAGCGCGTTCGCCAGCACCAGCGCGAACAGAAGCTGCGGGACGGTGGCGATGACGAACATGCCGAGGGTGTTCAGGACCGCGTTCCAGAACTGCGGATCGGTCAGGACGAGCCGGAAGTTCTCCAGGCCGACGAACCTCTGGTCGCCGAGCAGCTCCCAGTCGTGCAGCGCGACCCAGAGCGTGTAGCCCATCGGGAAGAGCCCGAAGACGAGGAACAGCAGGAAGTACGGCGAGACGAACAGGTAGGGCGAGAGCCTGACGTCCAGCCGGGTGAGCGCGGACCCGCGCGGGCGCGGGCCCGGGGGCCCGGACGGCCGGGCCGTCCGGGGCCGGACGCGGACGTCGGCGGGGACGCTCATCGGGCTTCCCGCTCGGCGTCGGCCAGGGCCTTCCGCCACGCCGCGTCGGGTGAGAGCCTGCTCTGCTCCAGCGCGAGCAGCGCGTCCTCGAACCGCTGCTGGACCGGGTTGTTGTCGGGGCCCAGGTAGAGCGGCCTGATCGCCTTGGCGCCCTTGGCGTAGATCTCCCCGACGGGCGCGTCGTTGAAGTACCCGTTCCGGAACGACAGCACCGCCGGGTCGTCCAGCGCCCGCGGCGACGAGGGCAGGTTGTTGCGCGCCCTGAACGCCACGATCTGGCTCTCCGCGCTGGTCAGGAACCTGACCAGCGCGGCCGCCTCTGCGGCGTGCCTGCTCTGCCTGGGCACCGCCAGGAACGACCCGCCGCGACTGCCCGCGCCGCCCGGGATCGGCGCGACGTCCCACTTGCCGGAAGCCTCCGCCCCGGCGTTCTCCTTGATGACGCCCAGCATCCACGACGGGCAGGCGACGGTGGCGAAGCTCGCCTTCTTGAAGCCGGAGCCCCAGCTCGGCTCGAACGACTTCAGCCCGGCCGACAGCCCGTTCTGCTGGATCCTCACGGTCGTGTCCCAGGCGCCGCGGACCGCCGGGTTGGCGCCGGCGACGAGCCTGCCGGAGGGGTCGAAGAAGGTGTGCCCGGCGGTCTGGCTCGCCTGCTGGGCGAGGATCGTGTTGTAGAGGTTCACCGACCCGTCGACGAACCTGGAGTCCTTCACCTTGTCGGCGTACCTGCGGCCGGTGGCGATGTAGGCGTCCCAGGTCGGCCAGAGCCCGCCGACCTTCTCCCGGTCGGTGGGCAGTCCCGCCTTCGCGAACAGGTCGGTGCGGTAGCACATGGCCAGGCCGCCGATGTCGGTGCCCAGGCCGACCAGGTACCTCCCGTCCTGGCTGAGCGCCTGCTTCCACTTCCAGTCCAGGAAGCCGTCCTTCAGGGAGGCGGCCCCGTGGTCGAGCAGGTTCACGAACCGGTCGGGTTTGGCCAGGAACTTGCTGAGGATGCCCTCCTCCAGGGCGACGACGTCCCCGGCGCCGCTGCCCGCGGCGATCCACTGCTCCAGGCGGGGCAGGTACTCGTCGAGCTGCACCACGTTGCGGTGCTTGATCCTGACGCCGGGGTGGGACGCCTCGTACCGCTTGAACAGCTCCTCGTACCCGAACGTGCTGAAGGTGTCGACGGTCAGCGTGACCGTTCCGTCCGGGCCGGCGCCGGATCCGCCGCCTCCGCAGGCGGCGGCGCCGAGCGCCAGGGTGACGGCCGCGGCGAGGCGGGACGCGAGGCGGCGGTGGGATCTGCGCATGGGCTGTCCTCGGGGTCAGAGGTGGGGGGTGAGCCCGCAACGGGTGAGAGAGCGCTCTCGCAGAGAGTGAAGTGACGACGAGGGATTGTCAAGAGAGCGATTTCCCGATGGGACCGGCTCAGATTCGGGATTGGTATAACGCCAGCAAAACGCGCCGACGCAGTTCAGAGAGCGCTCTCACGCTCTTGACAGGCGGCTCCGGGAGGGTGACATTGACCCGCACCAGAGGGCACGCGACACAACGCCTGCTCCCCTCACTGTGGGAGGTCCCCCCGCCATGACCCCACTGAGAAGACGGCTCCGGCGCCGGTCCGTCCCGGCCGTGCTCACCGCCGTGCTCGCCGCCGTGCTCCCGGCGGCCGTCGCCACGGCCGCGGCGCCGCGGCCCGCCGCCGCCACCGTCCCGCCGCCCCCGGCCGGCTGGAGCCTGGTGTGGAGCGACGACTTCGACGGCGCCGCCGGAGCCCGTCCCGCACCGGAGAACTGGATCATCGACACCGGGCACGGCTACCCGGGAGGCCCGCCCAACTGGGGCACCGGCGAGATCCAGAACTACACCGCCGACCCCGCCAACGTGAGCCTGGACGGCGGCGGCAACCTGCGGATCACTCCGCTGCGCAGCGCGTCGGGAGAGTGGACGTCGGCCCGGATCGAGACCCGGCGCTCCGACTTCAAGCCCGCCGACGGCCGCGTCCTGCGGATCGAGGGCCGGATCCGGATGCCCGACGTCACCGGCGAGCAGGCGCTGGGCTACTGGCCCGCCTTCTGGGCCCTCGGCGCCCCGTACCGGGGCAACTACCAGAACTGGCCGTCGATCGGCGAGTTCGACGTCATGGAGAACGTCAACGGGATCAACTCGGTCTGGGGCGTGCTGCACTGCGGCGTGAACCCCGGCGGTCCCTGCAACGAGCCCAACGGGCTCGGGGCCAGCCGCGCCTGTCCGGGCACCTCCTGCCAGGCGGGCATGCACACCTACCGCTTCGAGTGGGACCGGAGCGTCACCCCCAACCAGCTTCGCTGGTACGTGGACGGCCAGCAGTTCCACAGCGTCGGCCAGAACCAGCTCGACGCCGCCACCTGGTCGAACATGACCGGGCACGGCGGCTACTTCCTGCTGCTCAACGTCGCCATGGGCGGCGCGTTCCCCAACGGCGTCGCCGGGCGCGCCACGCCCACCGCCGCCACCGTCCCGGGACGTCCCATGCTCGTCGACTACGTCGCGGTCTGGCAGAGCGGCGGCTCACAGGAGCCGCCGCCCGGCGGGGTGAACGCCCGCTCGACCATCCAGGCCGAGAGCCGCCAGGCCCAGTCGGGCACGCAGCTCGAGACCACGACCGACAGCGGCGGCGGCCAGAACGTCAGCCACATCAGCGACGGCGACTGGCTGCGTTACGACGGCGTCGACTTCGGGAGCACCCCGGCGACGCAGTTCCGCGCGAGGGTCGCCTCCGGCGCGGCGAGCGGGGTCAGCGGGCGGGTCCAGGTGCGGCTGGGCAGCCCGACCGGCCAGGTCGTCGGCGAGTTCTCCGTCGCCAACACCGGCGGGTGGCAGAGCTGGCGGACCGTGCCCGCCAACATCTCGCCGGTGACCGGCAGACACACCGTCTACATCACGTTCAGCAGCGGCCAGCCGGCCGACTTCGTCAACCTCAACTGGATGACCTTCGCCGACTGACCGCGTCCCGCGACCGGCCGCCGGACCGGGCCCGGCGGCCGGTCCGGCGGTCGGGCCGGTGGTCGACCGCGCACTACGATGGCCGTATGCCAGAGCGCGAGCACGCCGCGTCCCCGGTGGTCCACCACCACGAGTGGACCCCCGACCGGGAGCAGTTCGAGCGGGCGAGCGCGGTGTTCGCCCTGCTGGCGGATCCGACGCGGCTGCACCTGCTGTGGCTGCTGGCCGAGGGCGAGGCCGACGTGACCGAGCTGACCTCCGCCAGCGGCGGGGCCCGGCCCGCCGTCAGCCAGCACCTGGCCAAGCTCCGCCTGGCGGACCTCGTCCGGTCCCGGCGCGAGGGGCGGCGCGTGGTGTACTCGCTGCGCGACGGGCACCTGCGCGGCCTCGTCAACGAGGCGCTGAACCACGCCGACCACCTGATGACCGGCGAACCCTGGCACGACTGAGCTGCATTTCAAAAGCTTGGCCCACGGCACTCGCCCGGGGGCTCGCGCCTCACCAGGTCTCGGCGAGCGCGACATCGCTTCGCGATCTTCCCGGTGGGGCTCGCCTCCGGCAGTCGCCCCACCGCTCAGGTCACGCGCTCGCGCGGTGGCCGAGGACACGTTGAACACGATCCAGGCGGTGCTTGAAAGCCCTGGTCCACGGCGCTCGCCTGGCAGCTCGCGTCTCACCAGCCCTTGGCAGGTACGACATCGCTTCGCGATCTGACCTTCGAGCCCTCGCCTCCGGCTTCGGGCCCGCAGGCCAGGTAACGCGCTCGCGTGCGCGGCCAAGGCCCCCTGCGACACGGGCCCTGGTCCCCTCCGCCTCCCGGGAATGGATCGACACCCCTCCCGGTTCATTATGTGCGCAAGTACGCACATAATGAAGTGTCGAGTCGTCACCGAGAGGGCAGGGGCCATGTTCGCCGTTCTCCGTCACCGCACCTACCGGCACCTGTTCGCGGCGCAGGCCATCGCCCTGGTGGGCACCGGGCTCGCGACCGTGGCGCTGAGCCTGCTCGCCTACGACCTGGCCGGAGGGGACGCCTCCGCCGTGCTCGGCACCGCGCTGGCCATCAAGATGGTCGCCTACGTCGTCGTCTCGCAGGTGGTCGGCGCCGTCGCGGACCGCCTGCCGCGCCGCGCCCTGATGGTGACCACCGACCTGGTCCGGGGCGGCGTCGCGCTCGCCCTGCCGTTCGTGACCGAGGTCTGGCAGGTGTACGTCCTGATCTTCCTGCTCCAGTCCGCCTCGGCCGCGTTCACCCCGACCTTCCAGGCGACCATCCCCGAGGTGCTGCCCGCCCGGCGGGACTACACCCGGGCCCTGTCGCTGTCGCGGCTCGCCTACGACCTGGAGAGCCTGTTCAGCCCGGTGCTCGCCGCCGGGCTCCTCACCCTGATCAGCTACAACTGGCTGTTCTTCGGCACCGTGCTGGGGTTCCTGGCCTCGGCCGCGCTCGTGGTCTCGGTCGTGCTGCCCACGCCGGCGCCGGCCGCCCGCACCGGCGGCGCGCTCGCCAAGGCGACCTACGGGGCCAGGCTGTTCGGCGCCACCGCTCCCCTGCGCGCCCTGCTGGCGTTGAACGTGGCGGTCGCGGCGGCCGGCTCGATGGTCGTGGTCAACACCGTGGTCCTGGTCCGCGAGCAGCTCGGCCGGGGCACCGGCGACGTCTCCCTGGCGCTGGGCGCGTTCGGGGCCGGGTCGATGGCGGTGGCGCTGCTGCTGCCGCGCGTCCTGGACAGGTTCGAGGCCCGGACCGTGATGCTGCCCGCCGCCGCCGTGCTGTTCGCGGTGCTCGGCGTCCTCACCGCCGGGCTGGCGGCGGGCGCGCTGACCTTCGCCGCGCTGCTGGCCGCGTGGGCGGTGCTGGGGGCCGCCACCTCGGCGGTGCTGATCCCGGTCGGCAACCTGATCCGGGGCGCGGTGCGTCCGGCCGACCTGCCCGCCGCGTTCGCCGCGCAGTTCTCCCTGTCCCACGCCGCCTGGCTGGTCACCTACCCGCTCGCCGGATGGCTGGCCGCCGGGGCCGGGATGACCGCCGCCGCGGGCGCGCTCACCGTGATCGGGGTCGGCGCCGCCGTCGCCGCCCGGGCGCTGTGGCCCACCCGCGCCGCCGCGGCCCCC
>NZ_BCQR01000006.1 GCF_001552175.1 Actinomadura kijaniata NBRC 14229 | reverse complement strand
CCGGCGGGTTCGTCCGCGACACGCCCGTCCGGCACCGGTTCGTCCGGAACGCCCCGGGGACCGGGGACGGGGTCCAGGTAGGTCGCCGGGTCGAACACCGCGACCGGGCGGGCGGCCTCCTCGGCCGGCGCGTCCGCGTCGGCGCCCAGCAGCAGCGCCGCCGCGACCGCCGGTTCCACGCCCGCCTGCGCCGCGAGCTCCAGCAGATGGTCGTGGGCGGTCTCCACGCCGCAGCCGAACCGCTCGGCCAGCAGCCCCTTGGCCTGCTCGACCACCGTGCGCGACCGCGCGTCGCGGCGCTGCGCGTCCAGCTCGCGGCGCAGCCGCTCCACCGTGGCGCCCAGCACCCGGACCCGGGCCTCCCGCGTCCTGTCCCGCTGCGTCTCCCGCTGCGTCCGTTCCTGCATGGCGGTGACTCCGGGGGGTCAGGGACCGCCCGTCCCACGGGCCCGCCCGGTGTGACACGGCGCGCAGGTCCTTGGGATGCTGAAGCGGTATCCGAAGCGGACATTCCAGTGTCGGATCACCTACAGAATGTAACAGGCCCTGGTCGTGACGGGGGAGGAAGCGGTGATCCCGTCGCGTGGTGCGCGCCCGGACGGCGCGCGCCGCCGGGACCCGCGACCGAGAGATGGAGACGGATGTGACAACGGAGTTGTATCCGCGTGAGCGGCTGGCCCGCGTCCAGGAGGCGACCGCGGCGGCGGGCCTCGGGGCGGTGCTGCTGACGCCCGGCCCGGACCTGCGGTACGTCACCGGGTACAACGCGCTGCCCCTGGAACGGCTCACCTGCCTGGCCGTCCCGGCGCAGGGCGACCCGTTCCTGGTGGTGCCGCGGCTGGAACTGCCCGCCGCCCAGGAGTCCCCGGCGGGCGCGCTGGACCTGGAGCTGGTGCCGTGGGACGAGACCGACGACCCGTACGCGCTGGTCTCCGGGCGGCTCCCGGCGGGCCTGCTGCGGGAGGGCGCCCGGGTCGGGGTCGCCGACCGCATGTGGGCGGTCATGGCGCTGCGGTTCCGCGCCGCGATGCCGGGCGTCGAGCAGGTCGCCGCCGGGACCGTGCTGCGCGGGCTGCGGATGCGCAAGAGCGCCGCCGAGGTCGCCGCGCTGCGCGAGGCGGGCGCGGCCATCGACCGCGTCCACGCCCGGGTGCCGGAGTTCCTGCGGCCGGGCCGCACCGAACGCGAGGTCGGCCGCGACATCGCCGACGCGATCATCGCCGAGGGCCACGAGACCGTCGACTTCGTCATCGTCGGCTCCGGCCCCAACGGCGCCAACCCGCACGCCGAGCTGTCGGACCGCGTCATCCGGCCCGGCGAGCCGGTCGTGGTGGACATCGGCGGCCAGATGCCCAGCGGCTACTGCTCCGACTCCACCCGCAACTACTGCGTCGGCGAGCCCCCGGCCGAGTACCGCGCCTACTTCGAGGTGCTGCGCCGCGCCCAGCAGGCGTCCTGCGACGCGGTCAAGCCGGGCGTCACGCCCGAGGCCGTGGACGCCGCCGGACGCCAGATGATCGCGGACGCCGGGTACGGGGAGCACTTCGTCCACCGCACCGGCCACGGCATCGGCCTGGAGGTCCACGAGGACCCCTACATCGTCTCGGGCAACGTCGAGCCGCTGGAGCCGGGCATGGCGTTCTCCGTCGAGCCGGGCATCTACGTCGGCCCGCACGGCGCGCGCATCGAGGACATCGTGGTGTGCACCGACACCGGATACGAGCGCCTCAACCACACCGAACGGGACCTGGTGGTCGTGGACTGATCGGTGCGCGCCGGGCACCCGGCGACGGCCGCGCGGAGGGCGGGATCCCCGGACAGGGGACCCGCCCTCCCGTCATGTCCGCGGTCAGATAACGATCTTTGCAACAAATGCCGTCCCGGACCTTCTTCGTGTTGCGGACATGGGTCGGGACCGGTACTCGTTGTGATCATCGCTTTCCGGTGACGAATGTGTTGCGTGCCGGTGAGCGGAACATGACGGGGCCGGGGTGTTCCCGGCCGGGGCCGGAAGGCAGAGGAGGGACCGTGGCGGAGGTCGTCCTGAACGGCGTCGGGAAGGTCTACCCCGACGGCACCAGGGCCGTGACCGACCTGAACCTGACGATCGCCGACGGGGAGTTCCTGGTGCTGGTCGGTCCCTCCGGGTGCGGCAAGACCACCGCGCTGCGGATGGTCGCCGGCCTGGAGGACATCTCCGAGGGCGAGGTCCGCATCGGGGACCGTGTCGTGAACCACGTGCCCTCGCGCGACCGCGACCTGGCGATGGTGTTCCAGAGCTACGCGCTCTACCCGCACCTGTCGGTGCGCGACAACATCGGGTTCGGGCTGTCACTGCGCAAGATGCCCAAGGATGAGATCCACCGGCGGGTGGAGGAGGCGGCCCGGGTCCTCGGGCTCACCGACCATCTGGACCGCAAGCCCCGCAACCTGTCGGGCGGCCAGCGCCAGCGCGTGGCGATGGGCCGGGCGATCGTGCGCGAGCCGCAGGCGTTCCTGATGGACGAGCCGCTGTCGAACCTGGACGCCAAGATGCGCGTGCAGACCCGCGCCGAGATCGCGCGCCTGCAGCGCGACCTCGGCGTCACCACCATCTACGTCACCCACGACCAGACCGAGGCGATGACCCTCGGCGACCGCGTCGCGGTGATGAAGAAGGGCCAGCTCCAGCAGGTCGCGCCGCCGCAGGAGCTCTACGACCGGCCCGCCAACCTGTTCGTCGCCGGGTTCATCGGCTCGCCCGCCATGAACCTGGTCCAGGGCACGTTCGCCGGCGACGCCGACGACCCGCGCGTGGAGATCGGCGGCCAGTCCCTCGCGCTGCCCGACAAGGTGCTGTCGGAGCGGCCCGCGCTGGGCGACTACTTCGGCCGCAACGTGGTCGTCGGGATCCGTCCCGAGGACATGGAGGACGCGACCCTGGTGGACGCGCCCGAGGGGACGACGCTGACCTCCACCGCCGAGCTGGTGGAGGCCATGGGCTCGGACGTCCTGGTGCACTTCGCGGTCGAGGCCGCGCAGGTGGTCACCGAGGACACCAAGGAACTGGCGCGGGACGCCGGCACCGACGTGCTCGGCGCGCTGGAGGCCCCCCGCACCGTCCTGGTCGGGCGGTTCAGCCCCCGCACCCGCGTCCGGGTCGGCGACCCGGTGACGACCCGCGTCGACACCGGCCGCCTGCACTTCTTCGATATCGACACCGGAGCGGCGATCTGGGGAACCGACGCCGCCCCGTCAGGGAGGAACGAGGAATGACGTTCGCAAGGCGTGTGACTGGCGTCGCCGTCGCGGCCGGGCTGATGCTGTCGGCCGCCGCGTGCGGCGGCGGCAAGTCCGACGAGGGCTCGGCCCCGGCCGGCGACGGCCCCCTCAAGGGCGTGAAGGTCGAGGTCGCGGCCAAGTGGACCGGCCCGGAGGAGGCCAACTTCCGCAAGGTGCTGGAGGCGTTCACCAAGAAGACCGGCGCGGAGGTCACCTACGCCTCCACCGGTGAGAACACCGACGCGTTCCTCGGTCCGCGCATCGCCTCCAAGACCCCGCCGGACGTGGCGATCCTGCCGCAGCCGGGCCTGCTCCAGCAGTACGCCGCCAAGGGCAGCCTCAAGCCGCTGGCCTCCGACGTGGTGGCCGAGGTCGACAAGAACTTCTCGCCGTACTGGAAGGAACTGGCCTCCTCCGACGGCAAGACCTACGGCGTGCTGGTGAAGGCCGCCTACAAGTCGATCCTGTGGCACCGGCCCGAGGCGTTCGAGGAGACCGGCGTCCAGCCCCCCGCGACCTGGGCCGACCTGGTCAAGGCCAGCGGCACGCTGCAGGACGGCGGGCAGACGCCGTTCGCGCTGGCCGCCGGGCCGCAGGACTCCTGGACCCTGACCGACTGGTTCGAGAACGTCTACCTGTCGCAGGCCGGGCCCGACAAGTACGACAAGCTCGCCAAGCACGAGATCAAGTGGACCGACCCCAGCGTCGGCAAGGCCCTGGAGACCCTCGCCGAGATCTGGGGCAAGCCCGAGTACCTGGCCGGTGGCCTGGCCCAGGCCACCAAGACCAAGTTCGACGGGTCGGTGACCGACGTGTTCGGCCAGAAGAAGGCCGCCATGGTCTACGGCGGTGACTTCGCCGCGGCGGTCGTCGGCACCACCAAGGCCAAGGTCGGCACCGACGCCAAGGTGTTCGCCTTCCCCAAGGCCGGCGACACCACCCCGGCGCTGCTGGGCGGTGACGTCGCGGTCGCGCTCAAGGACGGCAAGGGCGCGCAGGAGCTGATGAAGTTCCTGGCCTCGCCCGAGGCCGGCAAGGTCTGGGCGGGACTCGGCGGCTACCTGTCGCCCAACAAGAACGTCGCCCCCGACGCCTACAGCGACCCGATCGCCAAGCAGCTCGCCCAGCAGATCCAGTCCGCCGGCGACGCCGCCCGCTACGACCTGTCGGACCTGACGCCCGCCGCGTTCGGCGCCACCCCCGGCAAGGGGATGTGGGAGGGCCTGCGCTCGTTCGTGCAGAACCCCAAGGACGTGAAGGGCACCCAGGAGAAGCTCGAGGCCGAGGCCGCCAAGGCCTACAAGTGACATGAGTGCTGCGCAGAAGGAAGCGTCGCCCGCCGCCACGGCGGGCGGCGCCGCCGCGGTCGCCGGAGGCGGGTCCGGACGCGGGAAGGCGGCGACCACCGAGGGACCGTCGTGGCGGGCGCTGCTGTTCCTGCTGCCCGCGCTGGTCCTGCTCGGGTTCCTGGTCGTCTACCCGATCGTCTACTCGGTGATCCGAAGCTTCTTCGACGGCGGCGGCGACAGGTTCGTCGGAATCGACAACTACATCGGAGTGTTCCAGGGCCGCGAGAACCTCGTCTCGGTCCGCAACACCGCGGTCTGGGTGGTCGTCGCCCCGACCCTGGTCACCATCCTCGGCCTGCTGTTCGCGGTGCTCACCGAACGCATCCGGTGGTCGTCGGCGTTCAAGCTGGTGGTGTTCATGCCGATGGCCATCTCGTTCCTGGCCTCCGGCGTCATCTTCCGGCTGGTGTACGAGCAGGACCCCGACAAGGGCGTCGCCAACGCCGCGATGGTCGCGGTCCACGACATGTTCCGCGACAGCGCCGGCTACCCCGGCGCGGGCCCCCGCGGCGGCGCGGACCAGCCGGTGAAGGCCGAGGGCACCACCGTCGTCACCGCCAACCCGGTCAACCCCGGGCAGACCGCGCTGCTGCCGCTGCTGCGGATCAAGCCCGAGCACCTGCCCGCCAAGCCGACCCCCGCCGCCCAGCCGCCCGCCGCCAAGCCCGGCGAGATCACCGGCACGGTGTGGTTCGACTTCACCCGCGGCGGCGGAGGCACCCCCAACGCCCCCAACGCGGGGGAGAACGGCCTGCCCAAGATCAAGGTGGAGGCCGTGCGCGGCGGCAAGGTCGTCGCCACCGCCACCACCCGCGACGACGGCACGTTCACCCTGCGGAAGGTCGGCGACGGGGCCGTCACCGTCCGGCTGCCCCAGGAGAACTTCACCGCCGCCTACCGGGGCGCCGAGTGGCTCGGCGACACCCTCATCACCCCCGCGATCATCGTGTCGTACCTGTGGGTGTGGTCCGGTTTCGCGATGGTGCTGATCGCCGCCGGGCTCGCCGCGATCCCGCGCGACGCGATGGAGGCCGCCCGCGTCGACGGCGCGACCGAGTGGCAGGTGTTCCGCAGGGTCACCATCCCGCTGCTGGCCCCGGTGCTGATGGTGGTGCTGGTGACGATGACCATCAACGTGCTGAAGGTGTTCGACCTGGTGTTCATCGTCGGCGGCGGCGATCCCAACGCGAGCGTCCTCGCCCTGCAGATGTGGACCGAGGCGTTCGGCGGCGGCAACGACCAGGGGGCCGGCAGCGCCATCGCGGTTCTGCTGTTCCTGCTGGTGGTGCCCGCCATGCTGTTCAACATCCGGCGGCTGCGGCAGGAGCAGAGATGAGCACCGCGGAGAGGACCGACGAGATGGGCGCCGTCGACACGGCCAAGCTCCAGACGGTCACGGCCTCCGGGGCGCCCCGGCGCGGCCTGGCCGCCCGCCTGGTCGCCCGGATCGGCGGCGGCGCCGCCCAGGCGCTGCTGGCCCTGGTCGCGCTGTTCTGGCTGATCCCGACCTTCGGCCTGCTGGTGGTGTCGCTGCGCTCCAACTCCGACAACAACGCGGGCGGCTGGTGGCAGGTGTTCACCAAGCCGTCCCAGCTGACGGTCGACTCCTACCAGAACCTGCTCGGCAAGGCCGACTTCGTCGACTCGTTCTGGAACACCGTGGCGATCACGGTGCCGTCCACCGTCCTGGTCGTGGTGATCGCGTCGCTGGCGGGCTACGCGTTCGCCTGGCTGGAGTTCCCCGGACGGGACTGGCTGTTCCTTCTGGTGGTGGCGTTGCTGGTCGTCCCGGTCCAGGTGGCGCTGCTGCCGGTCGCCGAGCTCTACGGCAAGGTCGACTTCGGCGGCTTCCAGATGATGGGCTCGATCACCGGCGTGGTGCTGTTCCACGTGGCGTTCGGGTTGCCGTTCGCCATCTTCCTGCTGCGCAACTTCTTCGCGGGCATCCCCCGGGACCTGCTGGAGGCGGCGCGCATGGACGGCGGCTCCGAATGGACCATCTTCCGCCGCGTGGTGTTCCCGCTGGGCGGCCCGGCCATCGCGTCCCTGGGCATCTTCCAGTTCCTGTGGGTGTGGAACGACCTGCTGGTGTCCCTGGTGTTCGCCGACACCGACGCCCAGCCGATGACGAAGTGGCTCCAGTCGCAGATGCGGCAGTTCGCGGGCAACATCGACATCCTGGCCCCGGGCGCGTTCCTGTCCCTGCTGATCCCGCTGGCGGTGTTCTTCGCCTTCCAGCGGTACTTCGTGCAGGGGGTCCTGGCGGGCTCGGTGAAGTAGCGGCCAGCTCCCACGACGGCCCGTCCCTCTCCGAGGGGCGGGCCGTCGCCGTCCGGCTCACGAGGCCGTGGCGGCCTTGAGCGGCTGCTTCTGAACCCGGTCGGCCACGGGCCGCTGCGCCGCCTCCGGCTTCACCGGCGCCAGGGCCATCCGGCCGGGGACCGCCGAGGCGGGCACGAACAGCGCGACCGGAGCGGCCCTCCACACCGGCGGCGCCTCCTCGGCGGCGGGCCCGGTCACCGGATCGGTCGCAGGCTCCGCCTGGGGGAGCGGACGAGAGTCGGCGTCGTCCCGGCGCTGCGCGGCGTAGCCCACCCACGCGGCGGCCGGATCCTGCACCCCGTGGGCGACCGCCCAGCGCAGCGCGCCCAGGGTCCGGAACGGGAAGTGCAGCCAGCGGGCCCCGGAGAAGTGCGCGGTGCGCCTGTCCACCAACCCGGCCTCGCGCAGCCGGTCGCGGTGCTGGCGGCGCGAGTGCATGCCCCACAGCCACGGCGACAGCAGCGACATCAGGCCGAACGTGACGGCCTTGGTGTTGGGGACCTGCCAGTGCTCGGTGTAGTGCTCGTAGTTGATCCCCGACACCAGCAGCGCCACCCCGTAGGAGGCCGCCGTCAGCCGCGCCACGGCGTCCCCGGCCAGCCGCGCCTCGTGCGCGTGCCACTGGATGTAGATCGCGACCGACTCCAGCGCCCCGGCGAACACCAGGGCCTGGGCCAGGTTCCAGTGCAGGCGCTCGGTGGCGAACCCGATCTGGCCGCCGACCGCCAGCGCGTTCACCAGCAGGATCGGCGCGACGAGCACCAGGCGCGTGCGGAGCCGCTGGGCCAGGGCGGCCCCGGCGGCGGCCTTCTCGGCACGTTCCCGCCGCCGCGCGATCTTCGCCCGGCGGCGGTCCTCCTCGGCCAGCCGCCGCCGCTCGCGTTCGTCGGCCAGCTCCGCGGCGCGGATCTGCCGCTGCGCCTCGGCCTCGGCCCTGATCTGCCGCACCCTCGCCTCGGACAGCCGCGCGAGCTGCTCGGCCGAGACGTCCGCCGGCACCCGCGAACGCGGGGGGTTCTTCGCGCGCTTCAGCACGATGCTCATGCGTCATCTCCCTCGGTGACGGCCCGGTTACGGCCTCTGCGAGATTCAAGCCGATTTGGACGGGGCTGTTGGTGCGATTGGGCCGAGAGATGGCTTCTCGAAACGAAGAACCCCCGCGACATGGCAGATCCTCCGTGCCGGCGGGAGCGGCCGACGCGTCCGGCGCGTCTGAGTGGTCGGCCGAACGTGAAACACAACGGAATTAAGAGGCAGAAACGCACGTTTGTTCTTTTAGGCTTACTTGACAACTTATGGGGGAAATGGGACTCTCCACCGTGGCTGTGCGCTCTCCAGGGAACACGTTTCTTCCGTAACGATGATGGAACTCGGGGCATTCGGTTCGAATGACGACATCTTCTGTGACGGTCCCCTCGGGCGCGCCGTCCGGCGATTCCGAATCCGTTTCTGGTCGCTGGGTGCTCGCGCTGTTCCTGGTGACGCTCGGGATGTGGATCGGCCTGCTGGCGGCGACCCAAATTCTGCTCCCCGCACACATCGAGTCACTGGACCCGGCGCACAAGGTCAGGTCGCTGAGCTTGGTGGTCACGGTGGCCGCCGTCGCCGCCATCATTTCCGCCCCCCTGGTCGGCGCAATTTCAGACCGTACGAAATCGCGTTTCGGTCGGCGGCGTCCCTGGGTGGTCGGCTGTGCCCTGGTCTGTTCGGCCGCCCTCTTCTCCCTGCCGGCGCAGTCGTCGCTGCTCGGCGTCGGCGTGTGCTGGGTCCTCGTGCACGCCGGCGTGAACGGCATGCACGCGGCGCTGTGCGCCACCGTCGCCGACCGGGTGCCGGTGCACCGGCGCGGGACGGTGTCGGCCGTCGCCGGGCTGGCGATGCCGCTCGGGCTGGTGGTGGGCTCGCTGCTGGTCGCGGGCCTGTCGACGGGGAACGGGTACCTGCTGGTGGGCGCCCTCGTGGTGCTCCTGACCGTGCCGTACGCGGTCCTGGCCGGTGACGGGCCCCGGACCCCGGGGCCGGACGCCGCCGGTCCCTCCTCCGGGCGTCCGCCCGGACGGTCGCCGCGCGACCTGTACCTCGGCCCCTGGCGACACCCCGCCTTCGCCTGGGCCTGGGCCAGCAGGTTCTTCGCCCAGCTCGCGACCTCCCTGGCCACCCTGTACCTGCTCTACTTCCTGCGCGACGAGGTACGGGTCGGCGACCCCGCGGGCGGCGTCGCCGTGCTCAGCCTCCTCTACACCGCGGGCGCGGTCGCGGCGAGCGTCGCGGCGGGCTGGCTGTCGGACCGGACGGGACGCCGCAAGCCGTTCGTGGTGGCCGGGACGCTGCTCATGGCCGGGGCGCTGATCGCCATGGCGGCGTTCCCCCACTGGTCCGCGGCCATGGGGGCGGGCGCGGTGCTCGGCACCGGCTACGGCGTCTACCTCGCCGTCGACCAGGCGCTGGTCACCCAGGTCCTGCCGCACGCCCAGGACCACGCCAGGGACCTCGGCCTGGTCAACATCGCCGGCAGCGGCGCGGTCGCGGTCGCCCCCCTGGCGGCGGCCCAGACGATGCCGCTCGGCGGCTTCCCCGCGCTGTTCGGCCTCGCCACGGTGTGCGCCCTGGCCGCGGGGGCCTCGATCCTGCCGATCAGATCCGTCCGATGACGAACGTCGCACACTCCGCTCCCAGCACCAAGGAAGGCGTCGTTGCCCGACAAGCCCGAACGCAGGAACATCTCCTTCCGAGTCCTGGGCCGGCTCTCGGTGGGCGCCGACGGAACCGAGGTGCCGCTGCCGCGGTCGCCCGTCCTCCAGGGGCTGCTCGGCGTGCTGGTCCTGGCCGAGGGGGAGGCGCTGCGCATCGACCGGCTCACCCGGCTGGTCTGGGGGGACCGCGCCGAGGTCACCAGCCGCGAGTCGGTCCACGTGGCGGTGTCGCGGCTGCGCAAGTGGCTCGAACGGCTCGGCGACGACACGCTCTCGATCGACTACGACGACGGTTACCGGCTGCGCTTCCCGGTGACCGCGCTCGACCTCCACCGGTTCCGGGAGCTGGTGGAGCGGGCGGGCCGGCTCCGGGACCCGCACCAGCGCGGCGACGCCCTCGTGGCCGCCCTCGAACTGTGCCGAGGGCCGGTCCTGGCCGGGGTGGAACGCCTCAACCGCGCCGAGATCCTCGTGCGTTCCGTCGAGGACGACATCCGGCAGGCGGGACTGGACCTCGCGGCCACGGCCCTGGACACCGACGGCCACGACGCCGCGATCGCCCCGGTGGCCAAGCTGGCCGATGAGCACCCCTTCGACGAGCCCCTGCACGCCGCGCTGATGGAACTGCTGGCGGCCAGCGGGCGCCCCGCCCAGGCCCTGGATGTCCACCGGCGGCTCCGCGACCGGCTCCGGCAGGAGCTCGGCGTCGAGCCGAGCGACCAGGTCCAGCAGACGCGCCTTCGCGTGCTGGCCTGGGACCGGCCGGCCGCCGCGGAACCCGGCGCGCCGCCTCCCACACCGGTCCCCGCCGAGCTGCCCCCCGACATCCCCGACTTCGTCGGCCGCGCGGAGGAGGCCGCCCTGCTCGTCGACGTCCTGGTCCGCCCCTCCGGCGGGCGCGTGCGGACCGTGCCCGTCGTCGCCGTCGCGGGCATGGGCGGCGTCGGCAAGACCGCGCTCGCCGTCCACGTGGCGCACCTGCTGGCCGGCGCGTTCCCCGACGGCCAGCTCTACGTCGACCTGCACGGTGACGGCGGCGCCCCCACCCACCCCGCCGACGTGCTCGACCGGTTCCTGTACTCGCTGGGCATCAGCGGCACGGGGCTGCCCGCCACGCTGGACGAGCGCACCGCCCTGTTCCGCAGCCGGGTCGCCGACCGCAGGGTGCTCATCGTGCTCGACAACGCCGCCGACGAGGCGCAGGTGCGGCCGCTGCTGCCGGGGACCCCGAACGCGGCCGTGCTCATCACCAGCCGCAACCGCCTCACCGGGCTGGAGGGCGCGGTGCCGCTGGACCTGCGGGTCTTCACCCACGAGCAGTCCGTCGACCTGCTCGCCCTGGTCGTCGGCGAGGAACGGGTGGCGGCCGAGCCGGACGTCGCGGCGGAGATCGCCCGGCTGTGCGGGCACGTCCCGCTGGCCGTCCGGATCGCGGCCGGGCGGCTGGTCGGACGCCCGTACTGGGCCCTGTCGCACCTCGCCGAGATGCTGCGCGACGAGAAGAACCGCCTGGACGAGCTGGCCCTCGGCGACCTGGCCGTCCGCACGAGCTTCGGCATGAGCTACCGCCAGCTGCCCGCCGAGACCCGGCGCGCCTTCCGGCTGACCGGCCTGCTGGACGCCCCCGATTTCGCCCTGTGGACGGTCGCCGCGCTGCTGGACGTCCCGCCGCACGAGGCCCGGCCCCACCTGGAGACGCTCATCGACGCCCAGCTGGTGGCCATGGCGGGCGTCGACGCCACGGGGGAGCTGCGCTACCGCATGCACGACCTGGTCCGCCTGTACGCGCGGGAACTCGCGGCCGAGGACACCCGCCGGCAGCGGACCGCCGCCCTGGCGCGGGCGCTGGGGGCCTGGCTGTGGCTGGCCGAGCGCGCCGCCGACCGGGTCCCGGGACCGGCCTACGCGGCCATGCACGGTGGCGCGGCGCGGTGGCCGCTGCCCCCGCGGGTCGCCGCGCGGCTGCTGAGGGACCCCATGGCGTGGTTCGCCGCGGAGCTGCCGGCCCTGGTGGCCTCGGTCTACCAGGCGTGCGACCTGCGGCTCGACGAGCTGGCCTGGGACCTGGCCGCGAGCCTGGAGAAGTACTGCGACATCCGCGGGATCTACGACGACTGGCGGCACATGCACGAGCGGGCCCTGCGCTTCTGCCGCGCCGCCAGGAACGCGCGCGGCGAGGCCGTGCTCACGCGCGGGCTGCTGGAGGTGAACACCTGGGCGTCGCAGGAGAAGGACGGCCCCGCCATGGTGCGGATGCGCGAGTCGGCGGAACGGCTGCTGCAGATGTTCACCAAGCTGGACGACCCGCTGGGGAGGGCCGACGCGCTGATCCTCATCACCTGGGGCCTGGTGGCCCAGGGGGCCGAGGAGGAGGCCCTGGCCACGGCGCGGCGCGCGCTGCGCGTCGCCGAGTCCGCCGGGTACCTGGGAGGACAGGCGCGCGCCCACCACCTGATGGCCGTCGCCTACGGCGAGCGCCGGGCGGACCTGGCCCTGCCCTGCCTGGAACGGGCGCTGGCGATCGCCGACGAGCTCGGCAACCCCCGCCTCCGCGCGACGATCGTGCAGTTCCTGGGGGCGGCCCACGCCCTCACCGGGGACATCGCGACCGGCGAGCGGATGCTCACCGAGTCGATCGCGATGGCCCGGGACATGGACGACCGCTACCTGGAGACGTTCTCCCTGGTCTACCTGGCCAAGCTGTTCGCGGCGACGGGGGACGGGCGGGCCCGGGAGACCGCGGAGCTGGCGCTGTCGCACAGCCACGCCGGCAACTTCCGGCACCACCTCGCCGACGCGCTGGCCGTCCTCGGCGAACTGCACCTGGCCGCGGGCGAGATCCCCGCGGCCGTCGCCCGCCTGGAACGCTCGGTCGAGGTCTGGCGCGGCCGCGGCTGGGTCCCGTTCCTCGTCCGGACCCTGCGCACCCTCGCCGACGCCC
>NZ_BCQR01000005.1 GCF_001552175.1 Actinomadura kijaniata NBRC 14229 | reverse complement strand
TGGAGCACCGAGATAGCAGACCAAATCAGTCAACAATATAGAAAATTGGCCTCGGAAACGGTTAGCGGCCGGTAAGGCGGTCGCGAGTACGGTTTTGAGCCGTCGCCCCCGCCCCGAAGCAGCCGGCCGGGGAAGCCACCGGCTGAGCATCGGCAACCGAGGTAACCATGCGCCTGTCCGCACATGACCATGCCCAGATCAGGGCGCTGCTGGGAAAGGCCCGGCACGAGATCCTCCTCCTCGCTCCCTCCTGGGCGCCCGCGCTCCACAGCGCCTGCGCCCTTCCTCCCCTCACCGCTCCCCGGACCCGCGTCGTCGTCTCCCGCTCCTTCCTGGCGCAGGCCCCCTCCCTCACGGGCCGGCACGTCCAGGTGCGGCTGGGCGGCGCGACCCCCCTTCTGCTGGTGGTGGACCGCAGGAGCGCGCTGAGCCGGCACGCCGACGACCGCTCCGTCCACGCCCCGGTGCACCGGCACACCGAGGTCGAACGCCTCGTCCACGTCTTCGAGCACCACTGGAAGCGGGCCTCCCCGGTCGTCCCCGCCGGTGAGGCCCCCCTCACCGACCTGCAACGGAGCATCATCCGGAGCCTGGCCATGGGGATGACCGACAAGGCCACCGCCGGGGCGTTGCAGATCTCGACCCGCACCGTCCAGCGCCAGGTCAGCCAGCTGATGCAGCAGTGGGGCATCCAGAGCCGCCTGGAGCTGGGCGTCCACCTGGCCGCCACCGGCCTGGTCCCGACGCGGGGCCCGGCGCCGGAGGCCCGGACCGGGAGCACCCTGGTGGCCTCCCTGTCCGGCGCGTGAGGCCGCGGTCATGAGCCTTCGGCACGCGCTCCTGGGACTGATCGCCGAGCTGGACGGCGCCAGCGGCTACGACCTGCTCAAGATGTTCGAGATCTCGCTCGACGGCGCCTGGTCCGCCACCCAGAGCCAGCTGTACGGCGAGCTGGGCAGGCTCACCGCCGGGGGACTGATCGAGGTGACCGGCGAGGGCCCGCGCGGCCGCAGGGAGTACGGCATCACCCGCGCGGGCCGCGCGGAGCTGGAGCACTGGATCACCGAGGTGGAGCCCCGGACCAACCACCGCGACGACACGCTCCTGCGGGTCTTCCTGCTCGGCCGGGTCGACGGGCACCGGGCGCTGGCGTTCGTGGAACGCCGGCGGCGGGCCCTCGACGACCAGGTCGCCGACCTCGACCGGATCGAGGAGTCCATCTCCTGGAGCGACGAGGACGACCTGTCCTTCCACGGCCGCCTGGCGATGGAATGGGGCAAACGCCTGTTGCGGGCCCGCCGCGACTGGTGGGAGTGGGCCCGGGAGGAGATGGCGGACCGCGACGAGAGGGAGGGACGCGGTTGACGACGGGACGGGGGCGCCGGCCGGTCCCGCCCGGCCGGCGCCCCCCTCGGGTCAGTGCCCCAGGCTGCCCCCGCCGTCAACGGTGATCACCTGGCCGGTGACCGCCGCCGCGGACGCGGAGGCCAGCCACACCGCGGCACCCGCGACCTCCTCCAGGGTGGCCGTGCGGCCGAGCGGCACCTCGGCGAGGATGCGCTCCCTGTAGCCGTCGCTGAGGCCGCTGGTCATGTCGGTGTCCAGCAGCCCGGGCGCGACCACGTTCGCGGTGACGCCCCGGGGGGCCAGCTCGCGGGCCAGCGACCGGGCGAGCCCGATGAGCCCGGCCTTGCTGGCGGCGTAGTTGGCCTGGCCGGCCACGCCCTTCAGCCCGGTGACCGACGAAATGAAGATCATCCGGCCGCGGCGCATCCTGATCATGTCGGTCACGGCGGCCCTGGCCACCCGGTACGCCCCGGTCAGGTTGGTGTCGATGACCTCGGCGAACATCTCCTCCCGCATCCGCAGCAGCAGGGCGTCCCGCGTGATCCCCGCGTTGGACACCAGGACCTCCACCGGTCCCTGCTCCTGCCTGACCTCCTGGAAGGCGCGCGCGATCTGGTCGGGGTCGGTGACGTCGCACTTGACCCCGAGCAGCCCGGGGGGAGCGCCGCCGCCCCGGTGGGTCACCGCGACGGCGTCGCCCTCGGCGGCGAACGCCCGGGCGATGGCCAGACCGAGACCGCGGTTGCCCCCGGTCACCAGCACCGAACGGGTCATGACACGCCTCCCACGGGGTTGGCCTTCACCAGGGCGGCGGTGGCGTCGCCGTCGCCGTGCGCGGCGATGGGGCCGTTCCACCACAGTCGCGCGGTGGGCGCGAACACGTACGGGGTGAGCCGGTGCCGCACGCGCTGGCCCGGGTCGTACAGGACGTCCCAGTCGGGATCGAGGCCGTCGCGGTAGAGCGCCGCGACGACGTCGAGGACCTCGCCGCCGCCCGCGCGGCCGGGAAGGAGCCGGGTTCCCTCGGTCCGCTCGCCGACGATCTCGACGACGCGGGCCGGTACGGCCTCCAGCGCCGTCCGCAGGGCCTCGTCGAACCCGCTCCCGTCGTCCACGAGGTGCAGCCGCGTCACCGGCGGGCGCGACCCGGCACCGTCGGCCTCCCCGGCGGTCGCCTCGACCGACGCTCCCGGGCCGTCCGGCGCGGCGACGGCCCGGGCGGCCTCCTCCAGCTTGCGGTCACCGGCCAGCACGGCGGCGGCGTGCGCGCCGACGCCCTCACCCACGATCCACGCGGGGGTGACGCCCGCGTCCAGGAGCATCCGCCCGAGCGCGTAGGCGACCGCGAACACGACCGGGCCCCTCGCGGCGGGTTCCGCGCCGGACCGCGACATCTCGACCACCGACCAGCCCAGCTCCGTCCGGAGCGCCGCGTCCGCGGCGGCGAGCGCGTGCCGGTAGGCCGCGTGCCGCTCGTACAACTCCAGCGACATCCCCGGACGCCAGGCGGACTCCCCGGCGATCGTCCAGCCGACCGCCGGCGCGGTCCCGGCCTCCCCGGACAGCGCCGCGAGACGGTCGTCGTCCGCGGCCGCGGCGCGCAGCCCCGCCACCGCCTCCTCGCGGTCCCGGGCCGGCAGCGCGAACCGGACGGGCCCCGACGCCTTGACCTTGTTGGAGGTCCAGGCCACCGCGGCGAACCGGTCGGCGGGCGCGGCGGCGACGTCGTCGGCCAGCCGCCGCACCGCCCCGCGCAGGCTCTCCCGGTCGCGCGCGGACACCGTCAAAAGGCCCCCGCCGGGGCGTCCGGCGTAGGGGCGGCGCGCCTCGGGGGGCGCGGTGGCCAGCACGATGTGGGCGTTGGTGCCGCCCAGCCCGAAGCCGCTGACCCCGGCCAGCACCTCGCCCTCGGACGGCAGCGGCATCGGCTCCTTGACGAGCTGGAGCCCGTTCTGCGCCAACCGCAGCCGCGGGTTCTCGGAGGCGGCGTGCGGGCTCGGCGGGATGACCCGGTGGTGCAGGGCCAGCGTCGTCTTGATCAGCCCCGCGAGGCCCGCCGCGCCCTCGGCGTGCCCGATGTTGCCCTTGATGGACCCGATCGCGCACGGGCGCTCCCGGGGGACGCCGTGCACCTGTCCCAGGGCGCGGACCTCGATGCGGTCGCCGAGCATGGTCCCGGTGCCGTGCGCCTCGACGTAGGAGATGTCCTGCGGCCGGACCCCCGCGCGCTCGTAGGCCTCCACCATCGCGGCCCGCTGCGCGTGCGGGTTCGGCGCGGTCACCGTGGTGCTCCGGCCGCCGTGGTTGACCGCCGCGCCGCGGATGACCGCGTAGACCGGCAGCCCGTCGGCGAGCGCGTCCTCCAGCCGCCGCAGCACCATCACCCCCACGCCCTCGGCGCGCCCGAAGCCGTTGGCCTCGGAGCTGAACGGCCGGCACCGCCCGTCGGGGGAGGACAGCTTGGCCTGGGTGAGGAAGACGCCGAACACGGGCGTGACGAACAGGTTGACCGCGCCGACCAGCGCCTGGTCGCAGGTCCCGGCGCGGAGCGCGGCGCACGCCTGCTCGGTCGCGACCAGGGAGGAGGAGCAGGCGGTGTCGATGGCCATGCACGGGCCGCGCAGGTCGAGATGGAAGGAGATGCGGTTGGCCGCCATCGCGTAGCCGTTGCCCGACCCCACATGGGGATTGATCCGCTGGAAGTCGGTCATGAGCAGGTTCAGCCACTCGGCGGCCATGATCCCGACGTAGACGCCGGTCCGGCTTCCGGCCAGCGAACGCGGATCCAGGGTGGCGTCCTCCACGGCCCGCCAGGCGGCCTGGAGCAGCAGCCGCATCTGGGGGTCGCTGACCTCCAGCTCGGCCTCGGAGAAGTCGAAGAACTCGTGGTCGAAGACGTCGGGGTCGTCGATGAAGCCCGCGCTGCGGGTGTTGACCTTGGCGCGGCCCCCCTCCGGGTCGTAGTAGTCGTCGGCGTGCCACCGGCCCCTGGGGACCTCGGACACGCCCTCCTCGCCGTTGATCAGCAGGTTCCACAGGCCGGGCACGTCGGGTGCCTTGGGGAACCGGCAGTCGAGGCCGACGATGGCGATGTCTGTCATGTACCGGTCTCCTTGTTGTCTCCTTGCCGGCGGGTCCGCAGCAGGCAGCAGCCGACATGCCCGTCGGGTTCGACCGCCGTGACGAGCGCCAGGCGCCCGTCGCCGTCCCCGGTCCCGGCGGCGTCCGCGACGATCGCCGCGGCGACCTGGAAGGCCGCCGCGGCGCCGTGGGTGTCCCCGATGAGTTCGGCGGGGCGCACGACGCGCGCCTTCCCGAGCCCGGGCAGACGCGCGTCCTCCCGGCCGGCGGGCACCAGCAGGCCCACGTCGGAGGGGGCGGCCCCGGCGGCGCGCAGCGCCCTGCCGACGGCGGCCCCCAGCACGTCGAACGCCTCGCCCGGGTCGGCGAACACGCCGGTCTCCAGGGCGAGCACCTCCGCCAGCACGGCGCGCCCGTGCTCCCGCGCGCGTTCCCCCGGCTCGACCAGGAACGCGCAGCAGCCCTCCGCGGGAACGCCCCGGGCGCCGGCCGCCTCGGCGATCGCCACGCGGCGTTCGTTCAGGTCCTCGTAGGCGCCGCACACCACCGCGTCGCTCCGGCCGGCGGCGAGCAGCCGCCGCGCGTACCGGAGGGCGGCCAGGCCGGTGAGGCGGCCGGCGGTCACGGTCGCGTTCGGTCCCCGCAGGTCGAACTCGATCGCCGCCTGCGCGCTGGCGTAGTTCATGACGCACGCCGGGACGAGCGCGGGGTTCACGTTGTCGGGCCGGGGCCGGGTCAGGGAGTCCCGGGTGAGGGTCATCGACTGGTCGATGCCCGCCGCCGCGCTGCCCAGGACCAGCCCGCGGCGCGCGGGAGGACACCGGTCGGCCGCGCCCCCGTCGAGCAGTGTCCCGATCGTGGCCAGCGCCATCGCCGAGGGGCGGTCGGCCAGCCGGACCGCCCGGCCCGTCGCCGGGGGTTCGGCGACGTGGAAGTCCCCGACCGGCCCGCCGGGCACCGCCGTGCCGGTGCGGACCGCCTCGCGGAACGGGCCGACCCCGACCCCCGCGGGGGACATCAGGGACACCGCCGAGATCACCGTGTCCATCACGGCCTCCTTCCGACCGGAGCCGTCGCGTCCGCGCCGAGGTGCGCGGGGTGGCGCAGCACGACCACCGCGTTGTTGCCGCCGACGCCCAGGGAATTGATCACCGCGGTCCGCACGCGCGCCGGGCGCGCCGTGCCCGGCACGCAGTCGACCGGGCACTCGGGGTCGGGCGTGACGAAGTTGACGGTCGGCGGGATGAACCCGTGCGTCATGCCGAGCACCGCCGCGATGCAGGAGTGCGCCCCCGCGGCCCCCTGCGTGTGGCCGACCATCGACTTGAGCGCGGTGACCGGCGGCGGCGCGGCGCCGAAGACCTCGCGCACCATCGCCGACTCCATCGCGTCGTTGATGCGCGTCCCGCTGCCGTGCGCGAAGACCACGTCGACCTCGGACGGCTCCACGCGGGCGTCCCGCAGGGCGGCGGTCACGCATTCGGTGACGCGCTCGCGTTCGGGCCGGGTGGGGTGCGTCGCGTCGCAGTTGAGGGCGAACCCGGCGACCTCCGCCAGGATCGGCGCGCCGCGCCGCCGCGCGTGCCCCAGGGTCTCCAGCACCAGCATCCCGGCGCCCTCACCGAACATGAACCCGTCGCGGTCCAGGTCGAACGGGCGGCACCGCTCCCGGGCCCAGGCGCGCAACCGGTAGAAACCGGCGAACGCCATGCGGCTCACCGAGTCGGCGCCCCCGCAGAGGGCATAGTCGGCCTCACCGGCGCGCAACGCGTCCAGCCCGTAGCCGACCGCGTAGTTGCCCGCGGCGCAGACGGTCGGGATCGTGACCGCCTCCACGTTCGTCAGCCCCAGCTCCGCCGCGACCGCCACCGGCAGGCGGCCGGGATGCACCCGCCGCGCCAGCTCGGCCGGCAGGCCGCTCCCGCCGTCCCGCCCGGCGGCCACCTCGGCCGCGGCGAGCGCGTCCACGTCCAGCGACTCCCCGCAGGTGGTGCCGACCGCGACGACGCCGCGCTCGTCCCGCACCGAGGCGGGGTCGAGACCGGCGTCCCGCATCGCCATCCGCGCGGCGACCGCCGCCTGGGCGCCGACCTTGCCGAACCGGCCGGGCTCCAGCCTCCGCAGATGCGCCTGCGGGTCGAAGCCGGGGACCTCGTGGGCGTTGGCGTACCGGAAGCCGGTGGTGTCCCACCCGCTGATCGGCGAGACGCCGCACCGGCCCGCCCGCAACGCCTCCAGGAACTCGTCGCGGCCGATCCCGATGCTGGAGATGACACCGAAACCGGTGACGACGACGCGGAGATCGGGATCGGAGCGGTCTCGGAGTGCGGCTTCGGTCCCCATGCAGCTCACCTCGGCGCGGTCTCGGCGGCCGTCGACGGCGGATCACCGGCGGCGGGCCCCCAGTGTGCGGAGCCCGCGCCCGCGACCCCAAGATCCGTCGGTGCGCCCCATCGCGCTGTCCCGATGGGCCTGCCCGCATCGGCAGGGCGGACGAGCGGGCCCGACCGGCGACCGAGGGCGCAGGAAAGAAGGACCAAATGGGCGTTCACCCGCCCGGAGAGCCGAGCCTAGGGTGCGGCGACCGGTGCCCTTCGTGATGGATCCAGGTGATGACTTTGAGACCGACCGCGCGGATATTCGCCGACCCCCGGGTGGAGGCCCGCCACCGCCCCGACGGCACGGTGCTGCTGTCCTCGACGGTACCCCTGGAGCCTCACGACACCGACCTGGTGGGCTCCCTGCGCCGCTGGGCGGCCGAGCGCCCCGAGGCGGTGCTGGCCGCCGAACGCCGGCTGGGGTACTGGGACCGGCTCACCTACGCGCAGGCACTGCCGCGCGCGGAGTCGCTGGGCGAGGCGCTGCTGCGGCGCGGCCTGGACCGGGACCGCCCGCTGGTGGTGCTGTCGGGCAACTCGCTGCGGCACCTCCAGCTCATCCTCGCCGGGTACGTCGCCGGTATACCGGTGATCTCGCTCAGCCCCGCCTACTCCAAGAGCCATGGCCACCGGCGCCTGCGGCGGGTCGTCGAGATGGCCGCGCCCGGCGCGGTGTACGCCGAGGACGGCCGCGAGTACGCCGCGGCGCTGGAGGCCGTCGCCGACCTGGCCCCGGCCGCGGTCGTCGGGCGGGGCGGCGGCGGGGAGCCGTTCGGCGACCTGCTGCGCACCGGACCCGGCGAACGTCTCGGCGCGGCCCGCGCGGCGGTCGGCCCCGACACCGTCGCCAGGATCTTCTTCACCAGCGGCTCCACCGGCGATCCCAAGGCGGTCCCCAACACGCACCGGATGCTCTGCGCGGTGCAGCAGATGATGCGGCAGGTCTGGCCGTTCCTGTCCGAGACCCCGCTCAGCCTGGTCGACTGGCTGCCGTGGAACCACACCTTCGGCGGCAACCACAACCTGCACATGGTGCTGACCAACGGCGGCACCCTGCACATCGACGACGGCGGCCCCACCCCCGCGCTGTTCCCGCGCAGCCTGCGCAACCTCGCCGAGGTCTCGCCCAACGTGTACTTCAACGTGCCCGCGGGCTTCGCGCTGCTGGCCGACGAGCTGGAACGCGACTCGGTGCTGGCCAAGAAGTTCTTCGTCCGGCTGCGGCTGCTGTTCAGCGCGGGCGCCCCGCTGCCGGAGACGCTGCGCACGCGCATGCTCCGGCTGGCCGAGCGGTTCGCCGACGACCGGGTCCGCTTCACCTCCTCCTGGGGACTCACCGAGACGGCCTCGGCGATCACCTCCGCGCACCTGGACACCGAGGAGCCCGGCGCGATCGGCGTTCCGCTGCCGGGGATCCGGCTCAAGCTCGCCCCGGTCGGCGGACGCTGGGAGATGCGGGCCGCGGGCCCCACGGTGATGCCCGGCTACCTGGGCGACCCCGCCCTCACCGCCGCCGTGTTCGACGAGGAGGGCTTCTACCGCACCGGTGACGCCGGGCGGCCGGTCGACGAGGAGGACCCCTGCCGGGGTCTGGTGTTCGAGGGCCGCATCGCCGAGGACTTCAAGCTGGCCACCGGGACCTGGGTGCGCGTGGGCACGCTGCGCGCGTCGCTGCTGGCGGCCCTGGGCACGCTCTCCGAAGCGGTCATCACCGGATCGGGCCGCGCCTGCGCCGGGGCGCTGGTCTGGCCCCGCCGCACCGCCGACCCCGCGTCACTGCGGCGCGACCTCGCCCGGGCGCTCGCCCGGTTCAACGCCGGGCAGCGGTCCTCGCGCCGCGTCGAACGGCTGCTGCTCATGACCGAACCGCCCGACCCCACGGCGGGCGAGGTCACCGACAAGGGCTCGGTCAGCCAGCTCCAGGTGCTCCGGAACCGCGCCGAGCTGGTGGACCTGCTCCACCGCGACCCGCCCCCGCCCGAGGTGATCCTGCCCGCCGACGAGAAAGGCGCCCGCTGATGGAGACCACCCGCCACACCGTCGCGTTCTCCGCCCCGCACACCGCCCGCAGCGGCCCCCTGAGCTGGGCGCAGCTGGAGGTGTGGCCCGAGGCGCTGCTCAGCCAGCAGGGCCTGGCGACGTACGTCAACATCGTGGGCGGCGGACCGCTCCCGCCCGGCCTCAAGGCCCAGGACGTGGTGGAGGCGCTGGGACGGCTGATGGAGCGGCACGAACCGTTGCGGACCCGATTCCGGACCCGGCCGGACGGGCACCCCGAGCAGGTGGTCGTGCCGGAGGGCGAGATCGAGATCGAGGTCGTCGACCTCCCCGCGGACGAGGACCCCTTCGAGGCCGTGCACGCCTGGCTGCCCGCAATGGAGGACACCCCCTACGACCTGGCCGCGGGGCTGCCCTTCCGCGCGCGGATCGGAGCGGTGGAGGGAGAGCCCCTGCTCGTCATGTTCGGCACGACCCACCTCTCGGCGGACTTCCTCGGCACCCGCGTGCTGTACGGGGAGCTGGTCAGCCTGCTGGAAGGGCGCGAGCTCGCGGGCGCGCCGCCGCTCCACCCGATCGACCTGGCCGAGTCCGAGCGGGCGGAGGCGGGACGGCGCGTGCTGAACCGCTCGCTGGACCACTGGCGCGCCGAACTGTCCGCCGCCCCACCCGCCATGTTCCCGGCCCCCACCGGCCCCGGGCAGGCGGAACGGTACTGGCGCGGCGGCATCAACTCGCAGGTGGCGGCGCGGGCGCTGCGCGAGGCCGCCGCACGCTGCGGCATCGGCACCTCCTACGTGCTGCTGGCCGCGATGACCGCGCTCGTCGGCCGCCACACCGGAAAGGACCGGTGCTCGCTGCGGGCGGTGGTGGGCAACCGGGGCCGGCCGGAGACCCGGCACAGCATCGCCAACCTGAGCATGGAGGCGCCCCTGGTGGTCGACCTGTGCGCCGACACCCTCCAGCAGGTGGCGCGGACCGCGCGGACGGCCTTCCTGCGCGCGCAGCGGCACGGCCGCTGCGACCCGGAGGCCGCGGCGCGGCTGCTCACGGAGCACGGCGTCGAACTGGACGTCGTCTTCAACGACATGTGGACCCCGGCGCGAGGCGCCGCGGGAACCGGGACGCCGACCGGCCCTCCGGCCGACACCTCCTTCCGCTGGGAGGAGAGGACCGACCGGGCCACCGTCGCCTTCTTCCTGGAGGCGTTCGAGGTCATAGGCGACCCCGAGGCGATGCGGCTCAGCCTGCTCGCCGACACCCGCCACCTGCCGCCCGAGCGGATCCGCGCGTTCCTGTACGCGATCGAACGGCTGCTCGTCGTGTTCGCCGAACGCGACGTCCGCCTGGACGAGATCGACCCCGTCTCATGAGCCGTTCCGCGACGAGCCTGTCGCCCTCCCAGTTGGACGTGCTGGAAGCCGAGTCGATCCACATCATCCGTGAGGTGGCGGCCGAGTTCGAGCGCCCGGTCCTGCTGTTCTCCGGTGGCAAGGACAGCATCGTGATGCTGCACCTGGCCAAGAAAGCGTTCTGGCCCGCCCCGGTCCCGTTTCCGGTGATGCATGTGGACACCGGGCACAACTTCCCCGAGGTGATCGAGTACCGGGATCGGCGCGTCGCTGAGACCGGGGTGCGGTTGGTGGTGGCCTCGGTGCAGGCCTCCATCGACGCCGGGCGGGTGGTGGAGGAGAGCGGGCGGCGCGCCTCGCGCAATCGCCTGCAGACCACCACCCTGCTGGACGCCATCGAACAGCACCGTTTTGATGCGGCCTTTGGTGGGGCGCGCCGGGATGAGGAGAAGGCCCGCGCCAAGGAGCGGGTGGTGTCCTTCCGTGATGAGTTCGGGCAGTGGGATCCCAAGAACCAGCGCCCCGAGCTGTGGAATCTGTACAACACCCGGATCCGCCAGGGCGAGCATGTGCGGGTGTTCCCGCTGTCGAACTGGACCGAGCTGGACATCTGGGACTACATCCGCCGTGAGCGGCTGGAGCTGCCCTCGATCTACTTCGCCCACACCCGGCGGGTGTTTGAGCGCGATGGGATGCTGCTGGACGCCCAAACCGGGTTTGCCAACCGCGGCGAGGATGAGCCGGAGTTTGCGGCCAGCGTCCGGTATCGCACCGTCGGGGACGCCTCGTGCACGGGGGCGGTGAAGTCGACGGCGGCGACGCTGGATGAGGTGATCGAGGAGATCGCGGCCACCCGGGTGACCGAGCGTGGGCAGACCCGGGCCGATGACCGGGCCAGCGAGGCCGCCATGGAGGACCGCAAGAAGGAGGGCTACTTCTAATGGCCTCGACCACCCCCGGTATCACGGGCACGGGCAAGAGCATGGACATCCTGCGGTTCGCCACCGCCGGTTCGGTGGATGACGGCAAGTCCACCCTGATCGGGCGGCTGCTGTTCGACTCCAAGTCGATCTTTGAGGATCAGCTGGAGTCGGTGGAGCGCACCAGCGCTGATCGGGGTGAGGAGTACACCAACCTGGCGTTGCTGACCGATGGGTTGCGGGCCGAGCGCGAGCAGGGCATCACCATCGATGTGGCCTACCGCTACTTCGCCACCCCGCGGCGCAAGTTCATCATCGCCGACACCCCCGGCCACATCCAGTACACCCGCAACATGGTCACCGGCGCCTCCACCGCCGACCTGGCCATCATCCTGGTCGACGCCCGCAAGGGCATCCTGGAACAGTCCCGCCGCCACGCCTTCCTGACCACCTTGCTGAAGGTGCCGCACCTGGTGGTGGCGGTCAACAAGATGGACCTGGTCGACTACGACCAGCAGGTCTATGAGCGGATCGTCGACGAGTTCGCGACGTTCGCAGCCCGGTTGCACGCCAGGGATCTCACTTTCATCCCGCTGTCGGCGCTGCACGGCGACAACGTGGTGGAGCGCAGCGGCAACATGCCCTGGTACGAGGGCTCCTCGCTGCTGCACCACCTGGAGCATGTGCACATCGCCTCGGACCGCAATCTGATCGATGTGCGGTTTCCGGTGCAGTACGTCATCCGCCCGCACAAGTCCACCGATCCTGAGCTGCACGACTACCGGGGTTATGCCGGGCAGGTCGCCGGTGGGGTGCTCAAGCCCGGTGATGAGGTGGTGCACCTGCCGTCCGGTCTGACCACCACCATCACCCACATCGACGGCCCCAACGGGCCCGTCCAGGAGGCGTATGCGCCGATGTCGGTGACGTTGCGGCTGGCCGATGACATCGACATCTCGCGGGGGGACATGATCGCCCGGCCGGGCAACCGGCCCGAGGTCGCCCAGGACCTGGAGGCGATGGTGTGCTGGATGACCCCGGACCGGCAGCTGTCGCCGCGGATGAAGTTGCTGGTCAAGCACACCACCCGCACCGCCCGCGCGATGGTCAAGGACCTGCACTACCGGCTGGATGTCAACACCCTGCACCGCGATGAATCGGCCACCGGGCTGGGGTTGAACGAGATCGGCCGGATCTCGTTGCGGGTGACCCAGCCGCTGTTCGTCGACGACTACGGCCGCAACCGGCTGACCGGCGGGTTCATCCTCATCGACGAGGCCACCCACAACACCGTCGCCGCCGGAATGATCACCGGCGCCCGGTAGGGCGGAGTACGGCGCTAGGCGTCGAAGTCCACGGTGACCGGCTCGCCGACGGCCTCGGACTGGCAGGTCAGCACGAAGCCCTCGTCCACCTCGGCCGGGTCCAGCGCGTAGTTGCGGCGCATCTTGACCCGCCCCTGGGTGACCTTGGCGCGGCAGGTGCCGCACACGCCGCCCTTGCAGGCGAACGGCAGGTCGGGGCGGACGCGCTGGGCCCCGTCCAGCACGGTCGCGCCCGCCGGGAGGTCCACGGCGGTGGTGCGGCCGTCCAGGACCACGGTGACGGGGGTGCTGGGGCCGGTCGGTCCGGCGGCGGGGCGCTCCCGCACCGGGGGCGGGACGTCCTCGACGTAGAACAGCTCGCGGTGGACGCGGTCGCGCGGCACGTCCATCCCGGCCAGCACGTCCATCGCGTCGGTGACCATGCCGTGCGGGCCGCACAGCCACCAGTGGTCGACCTCGTCGACCGGGACCAGCAGCGGCAGCAGGGTGCGGAGCTTGGCCGCGTCGAGGCGGCCGGTGAGGATCTCGGGCTCGCGGACCTCGCGGGACAGGACGTGCACCAGGTGGAGGCGGTCGGGGTGGGCGTCCTTCAGGTCGGCCAGCTCGTCGGCGAACATGACCGTGTCGCTGGTGCGGTTGCCGTACAGCAGCGTGACGTGGGTGCCGGGGACGGCGAGGGCCGAGGCGGCGACCGACAGGACCGGGGTGATCCCGGACCCGGCGGCGATCATGACGTGGTGGGAGCCGGGCTCCAGGTCGGCGGTGAACGAGCCGCCCGGCGGCAGCACCTCGATCTCGTCGCCCGGCCGCACCTCGCGGACCAGCCAGGAGGAGAACAGCCCGTCGGGCACCTCGCGCACGCCGACGCGCGGCGCGCCGCCCGCCGCGGAGCAGATCGAGTAGGAGCGGCGCTCGTCGCGGCCGTCCACCAGGCGGCGCAGGGTGAGGGACTGGCCGGGCCGGAAGGCGTACCGGTCGGCCAGGTCGCCGGGGATCTCGAAGGTGAGGGCGACGGCGTCGTCGCACAGGCGCTCGACGGCGGCCACGCGCAGCGCGTGCGGGGTGCGGTTCGGCACGGCCAACGTCAGATCTCCTTGAAGTGGTCGAAGGGTTCGCGGCAGGAGCGGCAGCGGCGCAGCGCTTTGCAGGCGGTCGCGCCGAACTCCGACACCTCCTCGGTGTCGGTGGAGCCGCAGCGCGGGCACGCCGCGCGGCGGGTCGGGCCGAGGGTGAGCGGGATCGGGCCGCGCGGGCGGCGCGGCGCGGGGCCGGGCGGCGCGATGCCCGCGGCGGCGAGCTTGCGGCGGCCCGACTCGGTGATGTGGTCGCTGCTCCACGGCGGGCTCAGCGTCACCCGCACCTCGACGTCGCGGTACCCGGCGCCGGTGAGGCGGTGCACGAGGTCGTCGCGCATCGTGTCCATCGCGGGGCAGCCGCTGTAGGTGGGCGTGATCGACACCACGACCCGGTCGCCGTCCTCGGTCACCTCGCGCAGCACGCCGAGCTCGGCGAGGGTGAGCTGCGGCAGCTCCGGGTCGGTGACGGTCTCGGCGATCTCGCGGGCGCGCGTCGCGGTGGTCACCATGTCGCCTCCGGGAGGGCGCGGGCCACGCTCTGCAGTTCCTCCAGCAGCGGGTGGAGGGCCCCGGTGTGCTCGCCGCGCGGGACGGCCCTCCCGGCGTCCGGGGGCGCCGGCAGCGTCGCCTGTCCGAGCACCTCGGCGATCACCTGGTCGAACTCGGCGCGCACGGTGGCGGGGTCCACGGCGAACGGGGCTGACTCGACGGGGTCGGTGGCGAACAGGTCCGCCGTGTACGGCCACACCTCGTCCAGCGCGCGCCGCATCCGCCGGTGGGACTCCTCGGTGCCGTCGCCGAGCCGGACCGCCCAGCGGGCGGCGTAGTCGCGGTGGTAGGTCAGCTCCTTGACGGACTTGGCGGCGATGGCGGCCAGCACCGTGTCGGAGGACAGCCGCAGCCGGTCCATGACGGCCAGCCGCCAGGTGGAGAACGCCAGCAGCCGCACCACCAGGTGCGCGAAGTCCCCGCCCGGGATCTCGGCGAGCCGGACGTTGCGGAACTCGGCGGCGTCCCGGTGGAAGGCCAGCTCGTCCTCGTCGCGGCCGGTGCGGGCCAGCAGCAGCCGGGCCTGGCCGAGCAGGTCCAGCGCGATGTTGGCGATGGCGACCTCGTCCTCCAGCTCGGGGGCGCGGGTGATCCACTCCTGGAGCCGGTGGGACATGATCAGCGCGTCGTCGCCGAGCATCAGGCAGTACCCGGCCAGCGCGTCGTCGGCCGGGGTCATCTCGACCCCGGCCAGGGGGTCGCTGAAGCCGGTGCCGAACGCCCAGCGGGCGTCGCCGTCGCCGGTCAGGGCCGCGTAAACGTTGTCGAAGCTCATCGGAAGGGCCCGTCAGATGTGGGGGACGTCGTCGGGGATGGAGTAGAAGGTCGGGTGCCGGTACACCTTGTCGGCGCTGGGGTCGAAGAAGGCGTCCTTCTCGTCGGGGCTGGAGGCGGTGATGTCGGCGGACCGCACCACCCAGATGCTGACGCCCTCGTTGCGGCGGGTGTACAGGTCGCGGGCGTTGTGCAGCGCGGTCTCGGCGTCGGGGGCGTGCAACGATCCGACGTGGACGTGGTTCAGGCCGCGCTTGCCGCGGACGAACACCTCGTACAGCGGCCAGCTCATCGGGCTGCCTCCTTCTCGCGGGCGTGCTTGCGGGCGTGGGCGAGGGCGGCCTCGCGGACCCAGGCGCCGTCCTCGTGGGCGCGGCGGCGGCGTTCGAGGCGCTCGGCGTTACAGGGGCCGTCGCCGGAGATGACGCGCTTCAGCTCGTCCCAGTCGGGCTCGCCGAAGTCGTAGTGGCCGCGTTCGGGGTTCCAGCGCAGCTCGGGGTCGGGCAGGGTGACGCCGAGCTTCTCGGCCTGCGGGACGGTCATGTCGACGAACTTCTGCCGCAGCTCGTCGTTGGTGTGCCGCTTGATCTTCCACGCCATGGACTGGGCGGTGTTGGGCGAGTTCGCGTCGGGCGGGCCGAACATCATCAGCGACGGCCACCACCAGCGGTCCACCGCGTCCTGCACCATCTCCCGCTGGGCGTCGGTGCCGCGCATCATCGTCATCAGCAGCTCGTAGCCCTGCCGCTGGTGGAAGGACTCCTCCTTGCAGATGCGGATCATCGCGCGGGCGTAGGGGCCGAAGGAGCTGCGGCACAGCGGCACCTGGTTGCAGATGGCCGCGCCGTCCACCAGCCAGCCGATCACGCCGACGTCGGCGTAGCCCAGCGTCGGGTAGTTGAAGATCGAGGAATACTTCTGGCGGCCGGTGATGAGGCGTTCGGTCAGGTCGGCGCGGTCCACGCCGAGGGTCTCGGCGGCGGCGTACAGGTACAGGCCGTGCCCGGCCTCGTCCTGCACCTTGGCCAGCAGGATCGCCTTGCGGCGCAGCGACGGCGCGCGGGTGATCCAGTAGCCCTCCGGCTGCATCCCGATGATCTCGGAGTGGGCGTGCTGCGCGATCTGCCGGACCATCGTCTTGCGGTAGCCCTCGGGCATCTCGTCGCGGGGCTCGACCCGCTGGTCGGCCGCGATGATCTCGTCGAAGCTGCTCACTTGTCCGTCCGTTCCTTCGCGACGAGGGTCAGCACGTCGTACTTGGCCACCGAGGCGCCGTCCTGGTTGGCGACGTCAGCGTCCCAGCGCACCTCGCCGTAGTCGGCGTTCTCGCGCGGGGTGATCTGCTTGGCGGTCAGGGTGACGGTGAGGCTGTCGCCGACCTTGACGGGGGTGAGGAAGCGCAGGTTCTCCAGGCCGTAGTTGGCGAGGACGGGGCCGGGCTCGGGCGCGACGAACAGGCCCGCGGCGAACGACACCACCAGGTAGCCGTGCGCGACGATCCCACCGAACAGCGGGTTGGCGGCGGCGGCCTCCTCGTCGGTATGGGCGTAGAAGGTGTCGCCGGTGAACTCGGCGAAGTGCGCGACGTCCTCGGCGGTGACGGCGCGGGGCCCGGCGGTGACCGAGTCGCCGACGCGCAGCTCGGCCAGGCTCTTGCGGAACGGGTGGACGCCCTCGGAGCGCCTGGCGCCCGCCGTCCACCGGCCGGTGACCGCGGTGAGGACGTCCGGGGACCCCTGCACGGCGGTGCGCTGCATGTGGTGCAGGATCGCGCGGACGCCGCCGAGCTCCTCGCCGCCGCCCGCGCGGCCGGGGCCGCCGTGGGTGAGGGCGGGCATGGGCGAGCCGTGGCCGGTGGACTCCTTGGCGCAGGACCGGTCGAGGACGAGCACGCGGCCGTGCCAGTGGGCCGCGCCGAGCACGATCTCGCGGGCGAACGCGGGGTCCTCGGTCACCACCGAGGCGACCAGGCTGCCCCGGCCGCGCCCGGCGTAGTCGATGACCTGCTCGGTGGTGTCGTACGGCAGCAGGGTGCTGACCGGCCCGAACGCCTCCACCTCGTGCGGCTCGGGGCGCTCGGGGTCGCCGAGCAGCAGCAGCGGGGACAGGAACGCGCCGTCCTGCGCCCGGTCCCCGGCGATCTCGACGCGGTCGGGGTCGCCGAACACGATCTCGCCGCCGAGGGCCTTGAGCTGGCGACGGACCTCCTCCCTCTGCTGGAGGCTGACCAGCGCGCCCATCCGCACGCCCTCCACCGACGGGTCGCCGATGACGATCTTGCCGAGGCGTTCGCGGGCCGCCGCCACGACCTCGTCCAGGCGGTCGCGGGGCACGAACGCGCGGCGGATCGCGGTGCACTTCTGCCCGGCCTTGACGGTCATCTCGGTGACGAGCTGCTTGACGAACAGGTCGAGGTCGCCGTCCGGGCCGAGGACGGAGGCGTTGAGGGAGTCGGCCTCGGCGTTGAACCGCACGGCGCGCTCCACGATCGCCGGGTGGACGCGCAGCCGCCGCGCGGTCGTGGCCGAGCCGGTGAACGCCACGACGTCCTGCTCGGTGACGTGGTCGAGCAGGTCGCCGGGCTCGGCGCAGGCGAGCTGGAGCGCCCCCTCGGGCAGCAGCCCCGACTCCAGGATCAGCTCGACGAGGCGGGCGGTGAGGTAGGCGGTCTGCGGGGCGGGCTTGACCAGGGAGGGCATCCCGGCGACGAACGCCGGGGCGAACTTCTCCAGCGGCCCCCAGACGGGGAAGTTGAACGCGTTGATCTGCACGGCGACGCCCCGCAGCGGCGTGCAGACGTGCCGCCCCACGAACGTGCCGCCCCGGCTGAGCCCCTCGACGTCGCCGTCCACGTAGACGGTGTCGTTGGGCATCTCGCGGCGGCCCTTGCCGGAGTAGGCGAACAGCGTGCCGATGCCGCCGTCCACGTCGATCCGGGAGTCGGCGAGGGTGGCGCCGGTGCGGGCCGACAGCGCGTACAGCTCCTCGCGGTGCTCGTTCAGGTACGACCCGAGGGCCTTGAGCAGCGCGGCGCGCTGGTGGAACGTCAGCTCGCGCAGCGCCGCGCCGGACCGGCGGCCGTACTCCAGCGCGGCGGCGTAGTCGAGGCCCCCGGTGGAGAACCGGGCGACCTCCTCGCCGGTGACGGCGTCGTGCAGCGGCGCCCCCTCGTCGGTGGGCGTGCGCCAGGACCCCGAGACGTAACTGCGCAGCACCGCCATTGGCCCGTCCTCCCAGAATTACTGACCGTACGTTCGGTAAGTAATTCTAGACCGGGACGCCCGCCGGGAACAGCCCCGATCACTTGATCCTTCCCCCTACCCTTCCAGTAGCCCCTCCCCGACCTGCCTTCACTGCGAACAGTGACGGAACTCTTGCTTTCCGGAGCCACCGGGTTCTCGTCCCAGGCCCCGTGACACGGCCGTTCAGCCGCCCCTCCCGGCCCCGGCTACACTCCGGCGTCCATGAACCAGGCACACGAGATGTTCGACGCCGACCTCGCCTCGCGGGCGCTCGGCATCGAGCTGCGCTCCGCCGAGGGCGGGCGGGCCGAGGCGGCCATGCGGGTCACCGAGGCCATGGTCAACGGCCACGGCATCGCGCACGGCGGCTACGTGTTCCTGCTGGCCGACACCGCGTTCGCGCTGGCCTGCAACAGCCACGGGCCGGTCACCGTCGCGGCCGGGGCCGACATCACGTTCGTGCGCCCGGTCCGGCTCGGCGACCTCCTCGTGGCGGTCGCCGAGGAGCGCACGCGCTACGGGCGCAGCGGGATCTACGACGTGACCGTGCGCCGGGACGGCGAGGTGGTCGCGGAGTTCCGGGGACGCAGCCGGGAGTTCCCTCCGCGACCGGAAGCCTAGTCACCGGAACCCGGAGCCCGCCCCGGCCATCTCAGTGGGGTGATGACCGGTCAGCCTCCGCCGGAGCGGCCCGCCGCCCGCACCTTCGACGTCGACCTGCGCGGGATCGTGGACCTGCTCAGCCGCCACCTGTACAGCAGCCCCCGCGTCTACGTGCGCGAACTGCTCCAGAACGCCGTGGACGCCACCACCGCGCGCGGCGGGCCGCCCGGCCCGGTCCGCATCGAGGCGGGGGGCGGGCGGCTGCGGATCGAGGACGCGGGCGTCGGGCTCACCGAGCCCCAGGTGCACGAGTTCCTCGCCACCATCGGCAACTCCGCCAAGCGCGACGCGCTGGGGTTCGCGCGCCACGACTTCCTCGGCCAGTTCGGGATCGGGCTGCTGTCGTGCTTCCTGGTCGCCGACGAGATCGAGGTCGTGACGCGCAGCGCCGCGCAGGACGCGCCCGCCGTCGTGTGGCGCGGGCACGCCGACGGGCACTACACCGTCGCGCCGGGCGTCCGGGACGAGCCCGGCACCACCGTCACGCTGCGCGCCCGCCGGGACTTCGAGCACTGGCTGGAGCCGTCCACGGTGCGGGAGCTGGTGCGGCACTACGGCGCGCTGCTCCCCTACGACGTCCGGGTGAACGGCGAGCGGCTCACCGACGGGGTCCCGCCCTGGGAGGCCGGGCGGGAGGCGATGCTCGGGTACGGGACGCGCCTTCTGGGGGCGGTCCCGCTCGACGCGATCGACCTGTCGGTGCCCGAGGCGGGGCTGCGCGGCGTGGCGTACGTCCTGCCGCACGAGACCAACCCGAGCGAACCGGCGACCCACCGCGTCTACCTCAAGCGGATGCTGCTGGGCGACCGCGTCGACGGGATCCTGCCGGAGTGGGCGTTCTTCGTCCGCTGCGTCCTCGACACCGACGAGCTGCGGCCCACCGCCAGCCGGGAGCAGCTCTACCACGACGAGCTGCTGGTGGTCGCGCGGGAGGCGCTGGGCGAGCGGCTGCGGTCCTGGCTGGTGCGGATGGCCGCGACCGAGCCCGAGCGGCTGGGCGCGTTCCTCGGCGTGCACCACCGCGGGGTGATGGCGCTGGCCGTCCACGACGACGAGATGCTGCGCGTGGTGGACGAGTGGATCCCCTTCGACACCGGCGAGGGGGCGGTCACGCTCGCCGAGTTCCGGGCGCGGCACCGCGCGATCCGCTACACCGCGCGGACCGAGGAGTTCCGGCAGCTGGCGGGGATCGCCGCCGCGCAGGGCGTCGCCCTGGTGAACGGCGGCTACACCTACCACGCCGAGATCCTGCACCGGCTGCCGCGCCTGGACCCGGGCCTGGACGTGCGGGCGCTCGACCCGGCCGAGCTCGCCACCCGGTTCGACCGGGTCGGCCCGGCCGTGGAGTTCGCCGCCCGCGACCTGCTCGCCATCGCCCGGCGGACCCTCGCCGACCGGGGCTGCGCGCCGGTGCTGCGCGCCTTCTCCCCGGTCGCGCTCCCGGCGCTGTACCTGGAGGGCGAGCCTCCGCGCCGCGCCGCCGCGGCGGAGGCGGCCGAGGGCGTGTGGGCGGAGTTCACCGACGCGCCGCCCGCCGCCGAGACCGAGGCGGGGCCCGAACCCGGTCCGCTGCTGGTGCTCAACCACCGCAACCCGATGGTCGCCCGCCTGACCAGCACCGCCGACGCCCGGGTCGTGGAGCTCGCGGTCGAGGCGCTGTACGGGTACGCGCTGCTGACGGGGAACCGCGCGCTGCGCCCCGGCGACGTCGCGGGCGTGAACCGCGCCTTCCTCGGCCTGGTCGAGCACGCCATCCGCGCCGAGAGCTGAGGACTGGGGGCACGATGATCGTCAACGGGGATGACCTGCGGCGCCGCCTGGACGCGGCGTGGCGCCTGGATCCGGAGGAGTCCGGGGGCGGCCCGGAGCCGTTCATGGCCGAGATGCGGGCGCTGCTGGCGGACGCCGAGGCGCTCGGCGAACCGGAGAGCCTGTTCCGGGTCCTGCTCGGCTACACCTACTCGCTGGGGTTCCGGGGCTGGAAGGACAGCTCCCGCGAGGTGACCGGCGAGTGGCTCGGTCTCCTGCGGCGGTGCCTGCTGATGTGGCACGCCGAACCGCACCGCTACGACGAGGACTACGTCACGGCGATGTGGACGCAGTTCTACCGGCTCCTCGACGTGTTCATCCGGATCTTCCCCGAGCCCGCCGACCGCGTCCGGCGGCTGATCGACGAGCTGGAGCGGTACTGCCCGCCCACCCGGCCCGGGTCCCGCTACGCGCTCGAGGACGCGCGGCTCCACCTCGCGGCGCGCCGGGGGGACGTCGCCGAGGTGGAGCGGCGGTGGACCCGGCTGAGGACGCGGGAGGCGCCCCGCGAGCACCTGTTCCCCGACGGCCTGGCCTCGATCGACGCCACCATGTGGGCCCGGCTCGGCCACCCCGACCGCGCCGTCGCGGCGCTGGCCCCGGTGCTGGCCGGGCTGATCCCCTCCCGCGACGGCGAGGAGCACGAGGACGTCCTCCTGATGCCGTACCTGCTCACCGGCCGGGTGGGGGAGGCGGTGGCGGTGCACCAGCGCACCTACACGCGCTCCGGGATGAAGCTCGGGGAGGTCGCCGCGCACCTGGAGTTCTGCGCCCGCACCGGCAACGAGGAACGCGGGCTGGACGTCCTGCACCGCAACTTCGCCCGCATCGGCTACCACTGCGACTCCGTCGACGGCATGTGGACGGCGGCCGCGGCGGCGCTGCTGTGCCGCCGCGTGGTCGCCGCGGGGCTCGACCGGGAGTGGGTCTGGGAGTGCGGCTGCGCCGACCCCGGGTGCGAGACGCTGCCGATCTACACCTACGCCAAGCTGGGCCAGGACCTGCGCTGGCACGCCACCCGGTTCGCCGAGCACATGGACGGGCTGAACGGCACCCCGCACCTCGGCGAGCGGATCGACGCGCTGCTGCACGCCGAACCGGTCGTCGACCGGCTGGAGCTGCCGCCCGCCGCCGCGCCCGCCCGGCACCGCGCCGACCCGCCGCGCTCCCCGCACCTGGACGCCACCGACGACGCGGGCCTGCTGCGGGCCCTGGACCTGGCGCGCGCCGCGGACTCCGGCACCTCCCGGATCGTCCTGACCCAGCGGGTGCTGCAGAACGCGCTGGTGGGCGGCGCGACGCGGGCGCTGGTGGAGGCCCGGTTCGCGCTGCTGGACGACCTGCTGCCCGACGGCTGGGAGCTCTGGAGCACGGACCTGTTCTCCTGCCTGGTCGAGCTGTTCCGCCTGCACGAGGCCCGGCCGACGCTGCTCGGCGCGGACCGGGTCGCGGCGATGTGGCGGGCCGTCCCGGTCGCGCTGGACCGGGCCCTGGCGCTGCCCGGCACGCACCTGCGGCAGGTCCGGGCGTTCCTGGACACGGCCGAGCGGCACCAGCGTCCCGGCACCGACGACGCGCGGCACGTCCGGTGGTTCCGGACCGGGGCCTGGGCGCGGGCGGGCGACCCGGAGGCGGCCCGCGCCGCCTGGGAGCGCTTCCTGGCCCTGCCCCCGGCCGAGCGCCGCACCACGTCCGGGGACGTCCTGCGCGCCGCCCAGTGGTGGCTGGACCTGGGCCGCGACCGGTGGGCGCTGGAGACGGCGGAGACGCTCCCGGCCGGGGGCGACCGGAGCCGCCTGCTGCTCGCCCTGCTGCGCGCCGGTCGCGCGGACGAGGCCCACGAGCTGCACGAACGCACCTACCGGACGGTGACGGGGGCGCCCGAGGTGGCGGCGCACCTGCAGTTCTGCGCGCGCACCGGGAGGCTGGAGCACGGGCGGCAGATCATCGGGCGGGTCCTCGGCCTGTACCACGTGGCCGACGACGAGGAGTTCGCGTTCGACCGGCTGCGGGCGTACGCCGGGGCGGTCCTGGTGGGCGAACGCCTGGCGGCGGCGGGCCTGGACGAGCCCTGGACCTGGCCCGCCGACGACTGCTGCCCGTCCGAGGACGGCTGGAGCCACGCCCGGCTGGCCGCCGCGTGCCGCAGGCACCTGGCCCTCTACGCGCGCCGCTGGGAGGAGCTGGTCGGCACCGACTTCCACACCCGCGCGGTCACCGCGCTGGCCGACGGCCGCTGACCGGCCGGGCGGTCAGACGCGCAGGCCCTCGAAGGCCGTCTTGCGCACCAGCGCGGCCAGGTCGCCGACGTCCATCCCGCCGCCCGGCCGGTACCACTCGGTCAGCGAGTTGACCATGCCGAACAGCAGCCGCGCCCCGACCGCCGGGTCGATGTCGGGGCGCAGGTCGCCCTCCGCCACCGCGCGCTCCATCAGCTCGGCCACCAGGTGGTCGAACGCCCGGCGCCGCTCCACCGCCCGCCGCTCCACGTCGGTGTTGCCGCGCACCCGCAGCAGCAGGGTCACGAACGGCAGCCGCTCGGCCAGCACGTGGACGCTGCGCTCGGTGAGGAACTCCAGGCGCTCGATCGCCCGGCCGTCCCGGGCCCGCGCCTGCTCGGCCGCCTCGAACAGGCCGTCCAGCGCGCGGTCGGTCGCCATCCGCAGCAGCTCCTCCTTGCTGGCGACATGGTGGTAGATCGCCGACTTGGTGATCCCGAGGCTGCGGGCCAGCGCCTCCATGCCGGTGGCCTCGTAGCCGCGCTCGTTGAACAGCCGGACGGCCGCCGCCAGAACGGATTCGAGATCGTGGCCGGGCCGCCCCCGCTTGGCGGGCGGCCGGGCCGAGACGCTGGAAGACACGGGATCGAGTATCGCAGCCGGAACGTTCCGGTCAGCCCAGCAGCAGGTCGTCGGCGGACTCCTCGAAGATCACCAGGGTGCGGGTGCTGCGCACGCCGGGGATCGAGTGGAACTCGTGCAGGACCAGGGCGCGCAGCTCGGCGGCGTCCCGGACGCGGACCAGCGCGAGCACGTCGAAGTCGCCGCCCAGCAGCGCGAAGTGCCGCACGGCGGGCAGGCCGCGCAGCCGGTCGCACACGGTGCGCCAGGAGTTCTGCTCGATCTTGAGGGTGACGTACACCGAGGTGCCGAACCCGGCCTTGACCGGGTCGAGCCGGACGGTGAAGCCGCGCACCACGCCGTCCTCCAGGAGCCGGTCCAGGCGGCTGTAGGCGTTGGCGCGGGAGATGTGCAGGCGTTCGGCCAGGGCCCGGACCGACACGCGGGCGTCCCGGGACAGCTCCTCGACGATCCGCTGGTCGATCTCGTCCAGCGCCGGTGCCGAAGGTCTGCGTTCCGGGCGGCGCGGGCCGCCCGGAGTGGACGTTCGTTCATCGGAATCCATCGGATCGCTCCAAATGTCTTGTCTTTCCGGTCCGCTCTGGACGGTTGGCCCTGGTCGGAGCACTGTATCGGGCAAATGGCCACGAACGGGAGAAACGCCGTGACGACGAGGTCCGGTATCGATCTGCTGCCCACGTCCCGACCGCTCCAGCTCCTCGACAAGCGCGGCCGCCGCGCCCCGAAGACGCGCGGCGGCGGGCTGGCGATGCCCGACGACGAGACGCTGCTGGCCGCGTACCGCGCGCTGGTGGTGGGACGCCGGTTCGACCGGCAGGCCACCAACCTGGTCAAGCAGGGACGGCTCGCCGTCTACCCGTCCTCGCACGGGCAGGAGGCCAGCGAGGTGGGCGCGGTGCTGGCGCTGCGCCCCACCGACTGGCTGTTCCCCACCTACCGCGACAGCGTCGCGCTGGTCACGCGGGGCATCGACCCGGTGGAGGTGCTGACGCTGCTGCGCGGCGACTGGCACAGCGGCTACGACCCGGTCGCCCACCGCACCGCGCCGCAGTGCACGCCGCTGGCGACGCAGGCCCCGCACGCGGTCGGGTTCGCGCACGCGGCGCGCCTCAAGGGCGAGGACACGGTGGCGCTGGCGTTCCTGGGCGACGGCGCGACCAGCGAGGGCGACTTCCACGAGGCCCTGAACTTCGCGGCCGTCTTCCGGGCCCCGGTGGTGTTCTTCGTGCAGAACAACCAGTACGCGATCTCGGTGCCGCTGGCGCGGCAGACCGCCGCCCCGTCGCTGGCGCACAAGGCCGTCGGGTACGGGATGCCGGGCGTCGGCGTGGACGGCAACGACGTCGCCGCCGTGATCGCGGCCGTCGCGCAGGCCGCCGACCGCGCCCGGTCCGGCGGCGGCCCCACCCTGATCGAGGCGCACACCTACCGGATGGACGCGCACACCAACGCCGACGACGCCACCCGGTATCGCACCGACGAGGAGGTCGCCGCCTGGCGCGACCGCGACCCCGTCGACCGGATCACCGCCCACCTGCGCGGCGCCGGGCTGCTGGACGACGCCCGCGTCGGCGCCGTCGCCGCCGAGGCCGAACGCGTCGCCGCCGACCTGCGCGAGCGCCTGCCCGAGCAGACCCCGCCGGACCCGGCCGAGCTGTTCGCGCACGTGTACTCCTCCCCCACCCCCCAGCTGCGCGAGCAGGCCGACCTGCTGCGCGCCGAACTCGCCGAGGAGGTCTGACCCATGGCCCCCGTCTCGATGGCCCAGGCGATCAACGCGGCGCTCGCCGACGCGCTGGCCGACGACGACCGCGTGGTGGTGTTCGGCGAGGACGTCGGCGCGCTCGGCGGCGTGTTCCGCGTCACCGACGGGCTGACCGCCAAGTTCGGCGAGGACCGCTGCTTCGACACCCCGCTGGCCGAGTCCGGCATCGTGGGGATGGCGGTCGGCATGGCGATGAACGGCATGCGGCCGGTGGTGGAGATGCAGTTCGACGCGTTCGCCTACCCGGCGTTCGAGCAGATCGCCAGCCATGTCGCCAAGATGCGCAACCGCACCCGGGGCGCGCTGCCGCTGCCCATGGTGATCCGCGTCCCCTACGCGGGCGGGATCGGCGGCGTGGAGCACCACTGCGACTCCTCCGAGGGCTACTACGCCCACACGCCGGGCCTGACGGTGGTCACGCCCGCGACCGTCGCCGACGCCTACGGCCTGCTGCGCGAGGCGATCGCCTCGCCCGACCCGGTCGTGTTCATGGAGCCGAAGAAGCTGTACTGGGCCAAGGAGGAGGTGACGCTGCCCGCGCGGACCGCGCCGTTCGGGCGGGCCGAGGTGCGCCGGACCGGCACGGACGCGACGCTGGTCGCCTACGGCCCGGCGGTGCCGGTGGCGATGGAGGCCGCCGCCGAGGCCGTCGCCGAGGGCTGGGACCTGGAGGTCGTGGACCTGCGGACCATCGTGCCGTTCGACGACGACACGGTCATGGCCAGCGTCGCCAGGACCGGGCGGGCGGTCGTGGTGGCCGAGGCGCAGGGGTTCGCCGGCGTCGCCTCCGAGATCGCCGCGCGGATCTCCGAACGCTGCTTCCACGTGCTGGAGGCCCCGGTGCGCCGGGTCACCGGGTTCGACGTGCCCTACCCGCCGCCCAAGCTCGAACACCACCACCTGCCCGGCGTCGAACGGGTGCTGGACACGGTGGCGACCCTGCAGTGGGAGGACCGATGACCGCGCGCGAGTTCACGCTGCCCGACCTCGGCGAGGGCCTCACCGACGCCGAGATCGTGCGGTGGATGGTCAAGGTCGGCGACCCGGTGGAGATCGACCAGCCGGTCGTCGAGGTCGAGACCGCCAAGGCCGTGATGGAGGTCCCGGTGCCGTTCGCCGGGGTCGTCACCGGGCTGAACGCCGCCGAGGGCGACACCGTCGCGGTCGGCTCGGTCCTCCTCGTGGTCGGCGACGAGGCCGCTCCCGAGCCCGCCTCCGAGCCCGTCCCCGAGGCCAGGGCCGCCCCCGGGCCCGAGGCCGCCCGGTACATCGAGGAGGAGCTCGCGGGCTCCGGCAACGTCCTGGTCGGCTACGGCACCGCGCGCACCAGGGAGCGCCGCCGACGGCGGCGCGGCCGCCCCGTGCCGGTCGCCCCGCCGACCGACCGGCCCCGCACGATGTCCCCGGTCGTGCGGAAGCTGGCCCGCGACAACGGCGTCGACCTCACCCGGCTCACCGGCACCGGGCCGGACGGCCTGATCACCCGCGCGGACGTGGAGAAGGCGATCGAACGCCCCGCCCCGCCGCCCGCCCCGGAGCCCGCGCCCGCCCCGCGGGCCACCGCGCGGCCCGCGCCGGAGATGCTGCCGGAGCTGGAGCGGATCCCGCTGCGCGGCGCCCGCAAGGCCGCCGCCGAGGCGTTCGCCCGCAGCCGCCGGGAGATCCCCGAGGCCACGACCTGGGTCGACGTGGACGCCACCGCGCTGCTGGAGCTCCGCCGGGAGATCAACGCGAGCGGGCGGCACGCGCCGGTGAGCCTGCTGGCGCTGTTCGCGCGGTTCGTGACGGCCGGGCTGGCGCGGCATCCCGAGCTCAACAGCCGCGTCGACACCGAGGCCGGCGAGATCGTCCGGTTCGACGGCGTCAACCTCGCCATCGCCGTCCAGGCCGGGCAGGGCCTGGTCGCCCCGGTGGTCCGCGAGGCGCACCGGCTGAGCGCGCGCGGCCTCCAGGCGGAGATCACCCGGCTCACCGACGCGGCCCGCGCCGGTTCCCTGACCGTCCCCGACCTGACCGCGGGCACCTTCACGCTCAACAACTACGGGGGCTTCGGCGTGGACGGCTCCGCCCCGATCATCAACCACCCGCAGGCGGCGATGCTGGGCGTCGGCCGCATCATCGACCGGCCGTGGGTGGTGGACGGGGAACTGACCGTCCGGAAGGTGGGGCAGCTGTCGCTGGCGTTCGACCACCGCGTCTGCGACGGCGCGCCCGCCGCGGCGTTCCTGCGGTTCGTGGCCGACTGCGTCGAGAACCCCCACGACGCGTTCGCCGATCTGTGAGAGGACGTATCACCCGGTGAAACCGCGGGTGCCGCGCTCGCGCCGCACGGTCCGCATGCCGCCCGCGCGGCGCGACATCCGCATGGCCGCCCTCCGTCATCACGAGAAGACGGATCGCATCGTCGCCGAGAAACGCCCCGCCTGATCCGCACGCACACGGGGGCACCGTTCCTTGCCTTGACGCCGGGGGCAACGTTTAGCGTCTGTGTCATGCGCATCGGCGAGCTGGCGGAGCGGGCGGGGGTCAGCCCCCGCACCCTCCGGTACTACGAGGCGCGCGGGCTGCTGCCCGCGCGCCGCGCGGTCAACGGTTACCGCGTGTACGGCGAGGACGACCTGCGGCTGGTGGAGCAGATCCGCGCGCTGCAGGACTTCGGGTTCGAGCTGGAGGACACCCGGCCGTTCGTGGAGTGCCTGCGGGCGGGCCACCCGGCCGGGGACTCCTGCCCGGACTCCGTGCAGGTCTACCGCGCCAAGCTCGCCGAGCTCGACGCGCTGATGGAACGGCTCGGGCGGGTGCGCGCCGAGGTGGCCGCGCAGCTGCTGCGGGCCGAGGCCGAGCTGTCGCCGCCGGAGCCGCGGTGCGAGACGAGGGGATGACCATGACACGGACGACGGGTGCGACCGGCACGGTGCCGGAGATCACCGACGCCGACTTCGCCGCCGAGGTGCTGGGGGCCGACCGGCCGGTGCTGGTGGAGTTCACCGCCGAGTGGTGCCCGCCGTGCAGGCAGCTTGCGCCGGTGCTGGCCGAGCTCGCCGACGAGGAGCGCGACCGCCTCAAGGTCGTCGCGATCGACGTGGACGCCAACCCCGTCACCACCGCCGCCTACGGGGTGCTGGCGATGCCGACGCTGATGGTGTTCCGGGACGGCGAGCCGGTGGTGTCGGTGGTGGGCGCGCGGTCCAAGCGGCGGCTGCTCCGGGACGTGGAGCCCGCGCTGTCCTGACCGCCCGGCCCCCTCGGGATCAGAGCAGGACCACCTCGAGGGTGCGGGGGCCGTGGACGCCCTCGACCCGGTCCAGCTCGATGTCGCTGGTGGCCGACGGGCCGCTGATCCAGGTCAGCGGCCGGGCCGGGTCCAGCCGTTCCAGAGCCTCGGGGACGGTGCGCACGATCTGGTCGCGGCGCACCACGCACAGGTGCCGGTCGGGCACCAGGGTGAGGGCGCGGCGGCCCTGGCCGGCCGAGCCGTCCAGCACGATCGTGCCGGTCTCGGCGATCGCGACGGCGCAGCCGGTGAGGACGCCGTCGAGGGCGTCCAGGTCGGCCGGGGACAGCGGCGGCTCGTCGCGGACCGGGGTGATCCCCGCCAGCCACTCCCCCGGCACGCCGGGCGGGACCGCGATCCGGCCGCCGAACGCCGCGACCGCCTCGGCGACCGGGACGTCCCGGCGCACGACCGCGCGGTAGTCCACCAGCCGGTCGACCAGCAGTTCCACCAGGTCCGGGCCGGAGCGGGCGCGGTCGTAGCCGCGCGGGACCGGGACGTCCCCGGGGCGTTCGCCCGCCGGGACGTCGGCGAGGGCGGCGCGGACGCGGGCCAGGACGGCGTCGCGGGCGTTCACCAAATCCTCCTGAAAATGTCCCGGTCTTCAGGCCGGGGAGAAATCCGGACCCCGCAAGGAATGGCCTGGCGAAGCCGGGACAGTCCAGAGCGCGAATCGCGCCTACACATCTGCATCTGCTTACCGATCATGCCGGGATTCGATAAAATCGGAACATGCGCACGGCGTACAAGGTGCGGGTTTACCCCACCCCGCAGCAGGCGGCGGTGCTGAACCGCACGTTCGGCTGCGTGCGCCTGGTGTGGAACACAGTGCTGACATGGCGGCATGCCCGCTACCACACCGAAGGCAAACGCACCTCCTACGCCGCAACCGACCGTTATCTGACCGAACTGAAACGCGACGGCAGCCACGACTTCCTGTACGAGGTGTCCTCGGTCCCGTTGCAGCAGGCCCTGCGGCACCAATACACCGCGTTCGTGAACTTCTTCGCCGGACGCGCCCGCTACCCCCGCTACAAGACCCGGCACGGCCGCCAGTCGGCGACCTACACCCGCTCGGCGTTCCGATGGAAGGGCGGGCGGCTGCACCTGGCGAAGACCGAGGGCCCGCTTGCGTTCGCGTGGTCCTGGCCCGGCATTGACCCGGCCACCCTGAACCCGACCACGGTGACGATCTCCCGAGACCCCGATGGCCGCTGGTATGCCTCTCTGGCGGTGGAGACCACCGCCGACCCCGAGCCGCCGCCCACCACCGGCGCGGCGGTCGGCGTCGATGTGGGCGTGAGCGATTTCGCGGTCCTGTCCACCGGCGAGAAGATCGCAAATCCGCGTCACCTGGAGCGCAAGGCCCGCAATCTGGCCCGCTACCAGCGGCGCATGGCCCGCAAACAGCGCGGCTCCCACAACCGGGCCAAGGCCAAGGCCAAGGTCGCCCGCGCACACCGCAAGGTCCGCGACGCCCGCCGGGATTTCCTGCACCGCACCAGCACGCGGCTGGTCCGCGACCACGACGTGATCGTGATCGAAGACCTCAACGTCTGCGGGATGGTCCGCAACCGGTCCCTGGCCAAGGCGATCTCCGACTGCGGGTGGGGCGAGTTCCGCCGCCTGCTGGAGTACAAGACCGCCAGGCACGGCCGCCACCTGATCGTGATCGACCGCTGGTACCCCTCCAGCAAGACATGCTCGGCGTGCGGGCACCTGCTCGCCGAGCTGTCCTTGAGGACCAGGCACTGGACGTGCCCCGCCTGCCGCGCCCGGCACGACCGGGACATCAACGCGGCGAAGAACATTCTGGCCGCTGGTCGAGCGGTGTCTGCCTGTGGAGCTGATGTAAGTCCGCAAGGGTCCTCCCTTCGGCGGTCGGCGGTGAAGCAGGAAGCCCAGCCCGTGAGGGCGGGAATCCCCCGCCTTTAGACGGGGGAGGAAGTCAACGGTTCTCCTTCCACCACTGCCGGAACGACTCGGTCGGCGGCGCGGGGATGTCGCGGGTGTCGGTCCAGGCGGCCAGCGGGCCGGGCAGGCGGCGGGGGGTGAGGCGGCGGAACCGGCCCGCCGCGCGCTGCGCGGTGGCCAGCAGGGCGGGCGACTCCAGCACGCGGCGCGCGGCGGCCATCGCCAGCCGCTCCCCCCGGTGCCGTCCGGTGGCGGCGACCTTGGCGCGCAGGTCCAGCAGCACCTCGGGGATGTTGATCGCGACCGGGCAGACGTCGTAGCAGGCCCCGCACAGGGTGGAGGCGTAGGGCAGCGACTCGTCCAGCTCGGAGGAGAACCCGCGCAGCTGCGGGGTGAGGATCGCCCCGATCGGGCCGGGGTAGACCGAGCCGTAGGCGTGGCCTCCGGCGCGTTCGTAGACGGGGCAGACGTTGAGGCAGGCCGAGCAGCGGATGCAGCGTAGTGCCTGGCGGCCCACCTGGTCGGCGAGGACGTCGGTGCGGCCGTTGTCGAGCAGGACCAGGTGGAAGTCCTGGCCCTCGGTCGCGCCGGTCCACATCGAGGTGTAGGGGTTCATGCGCTCACCGGTGGAGGAGCGCGGCAGCAGCTGCATGAACACCTCCAGGTCCCGCCATGTCGGCACGATCTTCTCGATGCCGACCACGGAGATCAGGGTCTCGGGGAGGGTCAGGCACATGCGGCCGTTGCCCTCCGACTCCAGGACCACCAGCGTCCCGGTCTCGGCGACGGCGAAGTTGGCCCCGGAGACGCCGACCCTGGCGCGCAGGAAGCGTTCGCGCAGGTGGAGCCGGGCGGCCTCGGCCAGGGCGCGCGGGTCGTCGGTGAGGTCGGCGGGCGCGGGACGGCCCCAGTCGGCCATGGTCCGCAGGAAGATCTCGCGGATCTCGGCGCGGTTGCGGTGGATGGCGGGGACCAGGATGTGGGAGGGGCGGTCGTCGCCGAGCTGGACGATCAGTTCGGCCAGGTCGGTCTCGTAGGCGGTGATCCCGGCCTCGGCCAGCGCCTCGTTCAGGCCGATCTCCTGGGTGGCCATCGACTTGACCTTGACGACCTCGCTCTCGCCGGTCGCCTCCACCAGCCCGGTGACGATCCGGTTGGCCTCGGCGGCGTCGCGCGCCCAGTGCACGGTGCCGCCCGCCCGCGTCACCGACTCCTCCAACTGCTCCAGATAGGAGTCCAGGTGCCGCAGGACGCGGGTCTTGACGGCGGCTCCGGCGGCGCGCAGCGCGTCCCAGTCGGGCTGCTCCCCGACCACGGCGGCGCGCTTGTCCCGGATGGTGCGGGTGGCCTTGTGCAGGTTGTGCCGGAGCTGGGCGTTGCCGACCTCCCGCGCCGAGGCGGCGGGGAAGGCGGGCATCCCGACGAACGTTCCGCTCATGCGGGTTCCTCCTCGGTGGCGGCGAGGATCTGCGCCAGGTGCATCGTGCGGACGCCCGCGCGTTGCCGCCGCAGCGTGCCGCCGATGTGCATCAGGCACGAGTTGTCGGCCGCGCACAGCACCTCGGCGCCGGTGTCCAGGACGTTGCGCATCTTGTCGGTGCCCATCGCGGCCGACACCGCCGGGTTCTTCAGCGCGAACGTGCCGCCGAAGCCGCAGCACTCCTCCGCGCCGCCCAGCGGCAGCAGCGTCAGGCCCCGCACCGCCGACAGCAGCTCGTAGGGCCGGTCGCCCAGCCGCAGCGACCGCAGCGAGTGGCAGGTGGGGTGGTAGGTGACGGTGTGGGGGAAGTAGGCGCCGACGTCGGTGACGCCCAGGACGTCGACCAGGAACTCCGACAGTTCGTACACCCCGGCGGGCGGCTCGACGCCGAGTGTGGGGTACCACTCGCGGATCATCGCCGCGCATGACCCGGACGGCACCACGACCGCCTCGTAGCCGTCGAAGGTGTCGGCGAAGCGCCGTGCCAGGGGCGCGGCGTCGGCGCGGTAGCCGGTGTTGAAGTGCATCTGCCCACAGCAGGTCTGGGCCTCGGGGAACTCCACCCGGCAGCCGAGCCGTTCCAGCAGCCGCGCGGTCGCCCGGCCGGTGCCGGGGAACAGCGTGTCGTTGACGCAGGTGATGAAGAGTGCGACGCGCATCCGGTGGTCAGCTCTCCAGTCCGTAAACGCGGCGGGCCGTGCCCTCCGCGACCGCGGCCCGTTCGCCGTCGGTCAGCTCCGCCATCGCCTCCCCGGCCAGGTCCGCGACCTCCCGGTAGGAGGCCGCCAGCGTGCACACGGGCCAGTCCGAGCCGTACATGACCCGGTCCGGGCCGAACGTCTCCAGCACGTGCCGGGCGTAGATCATGATATCGGCGGGGTCACCGCCGGGCGCCGCCTCGGTGACCAGACCGGAGAGCTTGACCGTGACGTTGGGGAGCGCGGCCATCCGGCGGAGCCAGGACGCCCACGGCTCCCGGCCGCCGCCCGCGATGTCGGGCTTGCCGGCGTGGTCGAGGACGAAGGCGACCTCCGGCAGCGCGCGGGCGGCCGCGAGCGCCGCGCCGGCCTGCGGCGGGCGGACCAGCAGGTCGTAGACCAGGCCCGCCGCGCCGACGGCGCGCAGGCCCCGGCGCACGTCGGGGCGGCCCAGCCAGTCGGGGTCGGGCTCGTCCTGGACCAGGTGCCGGATGCCGACCAGCGGTCCGGCGGCCAGGTCGGCGAGGGTGTCGGCGACGTCGGGCGCGGTCAGGTCGCACCAGCCGACGACCCCGGCGACCGGGCCCGGCCCGCGCGCGACGTCGAGCAGCTCGCGGGTCTCGGCGACGTCGTGGAGCGCCTGGACGACGATCGAGGCGGTGACGCCGCAGGTCCCGGAGACCCGGGCGTAGCGGTCGGCGTCGAAGCGGCCCCGCAGCGGGTCGGCCCAGGGGCCGTCCATCCACGGGTGGGCACGCCGGGAGGTGTCCCACAGGTGGTGGTGCGCGTCGAGCACGGGGTCCTCCTCAGGTCGGCAGGGGCGCGGCCGGGGCGAGCAGGCCCGCCTCGCGCAGGTCGGTCCACAGCCCGGCGGGCAGGTCGCGGGCGAACAGGGCGGCGTTGTCCTCGGCCTCGGCCACCGTACGGCAGCCGGTCAGGACGCTGGCGACCGCGCGGTGCCCGAGCGGGAACCGCAGCGCGGCGGCGCGCAGCGGGACGCCGTGCGCGGCGCACACCTCCGCCAGCCGGGCGGCGCGGTCGCGCAGCGCGGGGGGCGCGGGGGCGTAGTCGTAGGTGGTGCCCCCGGCCAGCAGGCCGGAGTTGTAGACGCCGCCGACGACGACGGCGGTGCCGCGTTCGGCGCAGGCGGACAGCAGGTCCGCCAGCGCCGACTGGTCGAGCAGCGTGTAGCGGCCCGCGCACAGCACCACGTCCAGGTCCAGCCGCCGCACGAACCGGGTGAGCATCGCGGTCCGGTTCATGCCCGCGCCGATCGCGCCGACCACGCCCTGGTCGCGCAGTTCCGCCAGCGCCGGGTAGGCCCCGGCGTAGACCTCGTCCTCGTGGTCGTCGGGGTCGTGCAGGTAGACGATGTCGACGCGGTCGAGGCCGAGGCGTTCCAGCGACCCGGCCAGGGACCGGCGGACGCCGTCGGCGCTGAAGTCCCACACGCGTTTCAGCGGGGGCTCGGCGGCGAACCCGGCGTCGTCGGGCTCCTCCCCCGGCCGCCGGGGCCGCAGCAACCGCCCGACCTTGGTGGAGATCGTGAACGAGTCGCGCGGCACCCCGGCGAGGGCCGCGCCGAGGATGCGTTCGGAGGTGCCCGCGCCGTAGTGCGGGGCGGTGTCCAGGTAGCGCATCCCGAGGTCGAGGGCGCGGCGCACGGCCCGCTCGCCCTGCCCGGCGGCGACCGGCGCGTACAGGCCGCCGATCGCCGCGCCGCCGAACGACAGGGCCGTCACCTCGGTACGGCCCGCGGTACGGCCCACGGGGCGCCGCTCGTCCGGTCTCATTCCTGGGCCTGCCCGGAGGTGACGCGGGAGATGACCAGGGCGACCAGGATGATCGCGCCGTAGATCGCCTGTTTCCAGAACGAGGCGACCTGGGCGAGGGTGAGCAGGTTGTCGACCACGCCGAGCAGCAGCACGCCGGTGACCGCGCCGGTCATGGTGCCGCGCCCGCCGTTCATGGAGATCCCGCCGATGACGGCGGCGGCCATCACCGTGAAGATCATGTTCTGGCCCTGGTTGGCGTTGATCGCGCCGACGTAGCCGGTGAGGCACAGGCCGGCCGCGGCGGCGAGCACGCCCGCGATCGTGTAGACCGCCCAGGTGACGCGTTCGACGCGGATCCCGGCGGCGCGGGCCGCCTCGGGGTTGCCGCCGATCGCGTACAGCGCGCGGCCGAGCCGGTGGTAGCGCAGCGTGAAACCGGCGACGCCGAAGCACACCACGGCCAGCCACACCGACATCGGCAGCCTCAGGAACGTGGTGGTGGCGATCGCGAAGAACGCGTCGGGCATGTCGAACAGCGTCTTGCCCTCGGTCGCGCCGGTCAGCAGGCCGCGCAGCACGATCAGCATGGCCAGCGACACGATGAACGCGTTGAGCCGCAGCCGCACCGACAGCCAGCCGTTGAACGCGCCGATCGCCCCGCCCACCACGAAGATCGCCAGGATGCCGAGCCAGGCGGGCCAGCCGGTGCCGAACCCGGCCGCGGCCGCCGGGATCACCAGCAGCGCGCCGAGGCCGGGGGCGATGCCGACGACCGACTCCAGCGACAGGTCGATCTTCCCGGTGATGAGGATCAGCGACTCGGCCAGCACCACCAGCGCCAGCGCGGCGGACGCGCCGAGGATGCTGATGATGTTGCGTTCGGTCAGGAAGCTGTCGTTGACGACCGCGCCCAGCACCACCAGCGCCGCCAGCGCGGGCAGCAGCGCGAACTCGCGCATCCGGCCGAGCGCCGGGCGCAGCCGCGCGGGCGCGGCGGCGCGCGGCGTCGCCATGGTCTGCGTCATCGGGAGACCCCCTCGATCGAGGCGACCAGTTCCTGGTCGCTCCAGCCGGCCGGGTGCTCGGCGGCGACCCGGCCGTGGAAGAAGACCAGGACCCGGTCGCAGGGCCGCAGGTCGTCCAGTTCGTCGGAGACGACCAGCACCGAGGTGCCGTCGTCGCGGATGCGGTCGATCACCGCCAGCAGCGCCTGCTTGGACTTCACGTCCACCCCGGCGGTCGGGTTGATCAGGACCAGCACGCGCGGGCCGGTGGCCAGCGCGCGGGCCATGACGACCTTCTGCTGGTTGCCGCCGGACAGGCCGCTGACCGGCTGGTCGGGCCCGGCGGTCTTGATGTCCAGGTCGGCGATGGCGGCGGTCGCGGCGGCCCGCAGCCGCCCCGGCGCGACGACCCCGGCGGGGCCGAGCCGCCCGGCGACGGTCATGGTGGCGTTCTCCCCCACCGACAGGCCGGGGACCAGGCCCTGGTGGTGGCGGTCGCGGGGGACGAACCCGATCCCGGCCGCCATCGCCCGGCGCACGTCGCCGAAGCGCAGCGGCGCGCCGTCCACGGTGGCGGTCCCGGCGGCGGGGCGGCGCAGCCCGACCAGCGTCTCGGCCAGCTCGACCTTGCCCGAGGCGCTGGACCCGGCCAGGCCGACGACCTCGCCGCGGCGCACCGTCAGGTCCACGTCGGCGAAGCCGTCGCCGGTCAGTCCCGCCACCGCGAGCCGGGCGGCGGTGCCGGCGGGTCGGCGGCGTCCGGTGCCGTGCCCGAGGTCGGCGGCCTCCCCGGTCATCGCCTCCACCAGCGCGGCACGCGGCAGGTCGGCGACCGGCTCGGTGGCGATCCAGCGCGCGTCGCGGAAGACGGTGACGGTCTGGCAGACCTCGTAGACCTCCTGGAGGTGGTGGGAGATGAACAGGAACGTTACCCCCGCCTCCTGGAGTTCCCGCATCCGGGTGAACAGCCGCTCGATCTCGGCGTTGTCGAGCTGGGCGGTGGGCTCGTCCAGGACGATGAACCGAGCCCCGAACGACAGCGCCCGCGCGATCTCCACGAACTGCCGGTCCTGGACGCTGAGCGTGCCCGCGTCGGCGGCCGGGTCGACGTGGACGCCCCAGGTCCCCAGCAGGTCGGCGGCCTCGCGGCGCATCCGCCGCCAGCCGATGACGCCGCGGCGGACCGGCTGCCGGTTGAGGAACAGGTTCTCGGCGACGGTCAGCCCGGGGATGATCGTGGACTTCTGGTAGACGCAGGCGACGCGGGCGCGCCAGCCGTCCCGGTCGCCGGGCGCGGGGGCGGGCGCGCCGTCGAAGCGGATCTCGCCCGCGTCGGGCGCCAGGATGCCGGTGAGGATGTTGACGAGGGTGGACTTGCCCGCGCCGTTGCGGCCGACCAGGGCGTGGGACTCGCCGGGCAGCACGGCCAGCCGGGCATCGGCGAGCGCGACGGTGGAGCCGAAACGCTTGGTCACCCCGGCCGCCTCGGCCAGCGGCGGGCGTCCTTCGGCGGAGGCGTTCATCACCGGCTCACCGTGTTGCCCCACAGCGACCTGTCGTTGACGTTCTCCTTGGTGACCAGCGGCGCGGGGAGCTGGTCCTCCAGGATTCCGCTGGGCAGCCGGACGATCTCGCTGCCGTGGTCGGTCCTTCCGGGCTGGAACGTCTTCCCGGCCATCGCCTGCTTGATGTAGTACATGCCCCACCGGGCGTAGGCGTCGGCGGGCTGGGAGACGGTCGCGTCGATCTCGCCCTTGCGGATCGCCGCGAACTCCTGCGGGATGCCGTCGTTGGACACGATCGCGATGTGCTTGGGGTCGCCCGCCGGGAACAGCAGGTTCTTGCTGCGCAGCGCCTGGAGGGTGGGCGCGAGGTAGACGCCGCCGGCCTGCATGTAGACGCCCTTGAGGTCGGGGTTGGCGTTGAGGAGGCTGTCCAGGCCGGAGGCGGCCTTCTCGGCCTTCCACTCGGCGGGGATCTCCAGCACCTTGATGTCGGGGTACCTGGACCTCATGCAGTCGCGGAACGCCTGGGAGCGGTCGCGGCCGTTGACCGAGGCCAGGTCGCCCTGGATCTGCACGACCTTGCCCTTCTTGAGCCTGTCGCCCAGGAACGCGCACGCCTTCTCGCCGTAGGCGCGGTTGTTGGCGCGCACCACCATCGCGACCTTGCCCTTCTCGGGGGCGACGTCCACGGCGACGACCGGGACGCCCTTGCGCTCGGCCTGGTTGAGCCCGGCGACGATGGCGGCGCTGTCCAGCGGCGCGACGACGAGGCCGCGCACGTTCTGGTTGAGCAGGTTGTTGATGTCGGTGATCTGCTGGGTGGGGTCGGAGTTGGAGTTGACCGTCGGCAGGGCGTCCACGCCCTGCTCCCTGGCCATGGTGGGGACGTAGTTGTTGTAGGCCTGCCAGAACGGCGAGGTCAGCAGGGGCAGGCCGACGCCGACCTTTCCTCCCTGGCCGCCGCCCCCGGCGGCCGGTCCCGCGCCGGTGTCCTTGGTGCTGCCGCAGCCGGTGAGCAGTGCCGCCGACAGGGTGAGGGCCGCCGCGGCGGCGAGTGTGGTGCGCTTCATGGGGTTCTCCTGCGTGTGGGGTGGTTGACGGGCTCCCCCGAGCGGTGCGCCGCGGCGCGGGTCAGGTGCGGGGCCGCGTCCGCAGCCCGGCCATGCCGCCGTCCACGGCCAGCCAGGTGCCGGTGGTGGCCCCGGCGCGCGGGCCCGCCAGGTGCGCGATCGCCTCGGCGACCTCCTCGGGGCGCACCAGGCGTCCGGTGGGCTGGCGGGCGGCGAGCGCGGCGCGTTCGGCGTCCGGGTCGGGCGCGGCGTCCAGCAGGCGGCCGACCCACGGGGTGTCGACGGTGCCGGGGTTGACGCAGTTGACGCGGATGCCGTCGGCCAGGTGGTCGGCGGCCATCGCCAGCGTCAGCGACAGCACCGCGCCCTTGGAGGCGCCGTAGAGGGCGCGCCGCGGCAGCCCGGCGGTCGCGGCGATCGAGCAGGTGTTGACGATCGCGGCGTGGGCGGAGCGGCGCAGGTGCGGCAGGGCGGCGCGGGTGACGCGGACGATGCCGAGGACGTTGACGTCCAGCACGCGGTGCCACTGGTCGTCGGGGTTGTCCTCGACGGTGCCCTGCGCGCCGATCCCGGCGTTGTTGACCAGGACGTCCAGGCCGCCCAGCCGCTCGGCGGCCTCGGCGACGGCGGCGCGGACGGCCGGGTCGTCGGTGACGTCGGCGGTGACGCCCAGCAGCGGCGCGGGGACCGCCGCGCCGTCCAGGTCGAGGCAGGCGACGGCGGCGCCGCGGGCGGCCATCAGCTCGGCGGTGGCCAGGCCGATGCCGGAGGCTCCCCCGGTGACCAGCGCGCGCAGTCCCCGGAACTCGTCGCTCATGCGTTCCTCCAGACGCTTCCGGACGGGTAGGTGTGGTCGGCCAGCGACCCGGGCAGCATCCGCGCCGACATGCCGGGCGCGAGGGGCGCGCGGTAGTGGCCGTTCTCGATGCGGACCGGGTCGGCGAAGTGCTCGTGCAGGTGGTCGACGTACTCGATGACGCGGTCCTCGACGGTGCCGCTGACGGCCAGGTAGTCGAACATCGACAGGTGCTGCACGACCTCGCACAGGCCGACGCCGCCGGCGTGCGGGCAGACCGGGACGCCGAACCGGGCGGCCAGCAGCAGGATCGCGATGTTCTCGGTGACCCCGGCGACGCGGCAGGCGTCCAGTTGCAGCACGTCGACCGCCCCGGCCTGGAGGAACTGCTTGACCATGACCCGGTTGCAGACGTGCTCGCCGGTCGCGACCCGCACCGGCGCGACGCCGCGCCGGATGGCGGCGTGGCCGAGCACGTCGTCGGGGCTGGTGGGCTCCTCGATCCAGTACGGGTCGTAGGGGGCCAGGGCGCGGACCCACGCGATCGCCTCGGCGACGTCCCAGCGCTGGTTGGCGTCCACGGCGATCCGCACGTCCGGTCCGGCGACCTCGCGGGCCAGCGCCAGCCGGCGCACGTCCGCGGCGAGGTCCGCGCCGACCTTCAGCTTGATCTGGGTGAAGCCGTCGGCGACGGCCTCGGCGGTGAGGCGGGCGAGCTTGTCGTCGGAGTAGCCGAGCCAGCCGGGGGTGGTGGTGTAGGCGGGGTAGCCGGCGGCGAGCAGGCGGGCCTCGCGTCCGGCGCGGCCGGGGGCGGCGGCGCGCAGCAGGTCGGCGGCCTCGTCGCGGGTGAGGGCGTCCGACAGGTAGCGCCAGTCGGCCAGGTCGGCGATCTGGTCGGGGGTCAGGTCGGCCAGCAGCTTCCACACCGGCTTGCCCGCGGCCCGGGCCGCCAGGTCGAACGCCGCGTTGATGATCGCGGCGGCGGCCATGTGGACCGCGCCCTTCTCCGGGCCGAGCCAGCGCAGCTGGGAGTCGTGCAGCAGCCGCCGGGCGAACGTCCCGAGGTCGCCGGGGTCCAGGTCGGCGCCGACCAGCAGCGGCGCGTGCGCCTCGATCGCGGCGACGCAGACCTCGTTGCCGCGCCCGATGGTGAAGCAGAACCCGTGGCCCTCGGCGCCCTCGTCGGTCTCCAGCGTGACGTAGGCGGCCGAGTAGTCGGGGTCGGGGTTCATGGCGTCGGAGCCGTCCAGGTTCCGCGAGGTGGGGAACCGGACGTCGGTGACGCGCAGACCGGTGATCTTCACTCGGCGTCCTCGCAGACCTGGCGCTGGCGGCCCAGCCCGTCGATCTCCAGCTCGACGACGCTGCCCGCGCGCAGGTAGGGCGCGTCCGGGCGGCCGAGCGCGACCCCGGCGGGGGTGCCGGTATTGATGACGTCGCCGGGCTCCAGCACCATGAACCGGCTGACGTACCAGATCACGTGCGCCACCGAGAAGATCATGTCCTTGGTGGTGCCGTTCTGGCGGAGCTCGCCGTCCACCCACAGCCGCAGGCCGAGGTCCTGCGGGTCGCCGACCTCGTCGGCGGTGACCAGCCACGGGCCGAGCGGGTTGAACGTCTCGCACGACTTGCCCTTGTCCCAGGTGCCGCCGCGGTCGAGCTGGAACTCGCGTTCGGACACGTCGTTGCTGATGGCGTAGCCCGCGACCAGGTCGCGGGCCTGCTCGGGGGAGTCCAGGTAGCGGGCGGTGCCGCCGAGCACGACGGCCAGCTCCACCTCGTAGTCGGTGCGGGTGCTGCCGCGCGGGACGCGGACGGTGTCGTGCGGTCCGACCACCGTGTTGGGGGCCTTCATGAACAGGACCGGCTCGCCCGGTTCGGCGGCGCCGGTCTCGGCGGCGTGGTCGCGGTAGTTGAGGCCGACGCAGACGATCTTGCCGGGGCGGGCGACCGGGGCGCCGACGCGCGTCCCGTCGGGGACGGCGAGCTCGGGCAGCGTGCCCGCGGCGAGGGCGCGGGCGGCGCGGGCCGGGCCGCCGGTGGCCAGGAACCGGCCGTCGATGTCGTCGGTCAGGCCGGACAGGTCGTGGTGGACGCCGTCGTCGCTCAGCAGGACGGGGCGCTCGCCCCCGGCCGGGCCGACGCGGAGCAGCTTCACGGTGCGGATCCCCCTTCGGGGTGGGGTGTGTCGCCCGCCACACGAGTCATCAGACCATTAACGGGCGAAAGGTCAAGAGTTGCGGATCGGTGCAGCTTCGGATGAAGATTGGTAGGACCATTTGATACTCGCGCCCGCCGAACGGTGTCAATACCCCCGCATCCCCGTCCGCTCCGCCACCCGCTCCCCCGCCCCGGCCCCGCAGGAGGTCCGATGACCGAACCCCTCGTCCGCACCACGGTCACCCAGCGCGCCATCGACCAGCTCAAGCAGAAGATCGCCAGCGGTGAGCTGCGTCCCGGCCAGCGGCTGCCCACCGAACGCGACCTGGCCGCCGGGCTGGGGCTGTCGCGCAGCTCGATGCGCGAGGCGATCCGCGCGCTCACCACCCTCGGCGTGCTGGAGTCCCGGCACGGCGCGGGCGTCTACGTGACGAGCCTGGAGCCCGGCGACCTGCTGGAGACGTTCGGGTTCCTCACCGAGATGTCGCGCGGCTCGTCGCTGGTGGACCTGCTCCAGATCCGCCGCATCCTGGAGCCCGCCGCCGCGGCGATGGCCGCCGCCCGGCGCACCGACGCCGACCTGGCCGCGATCGAGGCGCACCTGGCCGCCATGGAGCGGGCCGCGGAGGTGGAGGAGTTCGTCACCGCCGACCTGGCGTTCCACCGCGCCGTGGTGGCGGCGGCCGGGAACCCGGCGCTGTCGGCGGTGGTGGAGGGCCTGTCCACGCCCACCTTCCGGGCCCGCGTCTGGCGCGGGCGGCGCGACGCCGGGGCGATCCCGCGGATGCACGAGGAGCACCGCCGCATCTTCGGCGCGCTGGCCGCCCGCGACCCCGAGGCGGCGCGGGCCGCCGCGGGCGTGCACATCGGCGAGGTGGAGGGCTGGCTGCGCGCCAACCTCGACGTCGCCCCCTGATCCCCCACGCCCACCCCGACGCGAAGGAGCCAACGCCATGCGCATCGCGCTGCACACCCGTCTCAAGCCCGGTCGCGAGGAGGAGTACGAGGCCGCCCACCGGGAGGTCCCGGCGGAGCTGGTCGCGGCGATCCGCGCCGCCGGGGCCCGCGACTGGACGATCTGGCGCAGCGGCCCGGACCTGTTCCACGTCCTGGACTGCGACGACTACGCCGCCCTGCTCGCCGCCCTGGCCGACCTGCCGGTCAACGTCGCCTGGCAGGCCCGCATGGCCGGGATGCAGGAGGTGGCGCACGACTACTCCGCCGCCGGGGCCGCCCGGGGACTGCCGGTGGTGTGGCGGCTGAACCCCTAAGCTCGGGCGCGTGGCGACACCTGTCCGGACCTCGGTGACCGAGGAGACCATCGAACGCATCAAGGCGATGATCGTCGGGGGCGAGTTCGTCCCCGGCGAGCGCCTGCCCACCGAACGGGAGCTGGCCGAGCGGCTGGGCGTGTCGCGCAGCTCGCTGCGCGAGGCGATCCGGGCGCTCACCCTGGTCGGGGTGCTGGAGGCCCGGCAGGGCGCGGGCACCTACGTGACCAGCCTGGCCCCGCACCTGCTGCTGGACGCGGTGTCGATGCTGGTGGAGCTGGCCCCCGGCGCGACCGTGCTGGAGCTGCTGGCGGTGCGGCGCGTGCTGGAGTCGGCCGCCGCCGCGCAGGCCGCGGCGCACATCGGCCCGGCCGAGCTGGAGGAGCTGGCCGGGTGCCTGGCGGCGATGCGGCGCGACCCGCAGCGCGGCGACGGCGACCTCGACGAGGTCATCCGGGCGGACCTGCGCTTCCACGAGGTCATGGCGCGCGCGTCGGGCAACGCGGTGCTGGCGGCGTTCTGCGCCGCGCTCGGCAGCCGCACCCTGCGCGCCCGGGTGCACCGGGGGCGCGGGGAGGAGGGCGTGTTCGCGCGGAGCCTGGCCGAGCACCAGGCGATCTACGAGGCGCTGCGCGACCGCGACCCGGGGCGCGCGGCGGCCGTGACGGCCTCGCACATCGCGTCGGTGGAGGCGTTCGTCCGGAACGCCTCCGGGAACGCCGCCTCCGGTTCCTAGGACCTCAGTCGAGGGAGTAGAGGTCGTAGACGACCGCGTCGGCCAGGCGGGCGGCGTAGGCCACGAACAGGCTCCGGTTCAGCCACGCGTAGGCGGGGGCGGACGCCTCCAGGTGGACGTGGACGCGGAAGTAGTACTCGCCGGGATCGACGGGCTCGCCCGCCGCGACGCGGTCCAGCGTCGCGGGCGGGCCGTGCCGGATCCCCCGGGTGGCCAGGTAGATCAGCGCGCCGTCGGGGGTGCGGGCGGTGTAGCGGGTGTCGATCACGGTGGTGCCGTCGTCCTGGACGAGCTGCCAGTCCGCGCCGCCGGGCAGGATCTCGGCGGTCAGGCGGCCGCCCTCGACGGCGCCGCCGGTGATCGGGACGATGCGGCGCAGCCCCGCCGGGGTCGGCCCGAGGGTGTGGACCGGGCCGACCTCGACGCGGACCCGCGCCTCCCGGGTGAGGCCGGGCGCGGGGAGACGCACGGCGGGGTCAGCCCGCGTAGTGCCGGTAGACCGCCTGGGCGACGCAGGCGGGCTTGTCCCCCCGGTCGGTCTCCACGGTGAAGTCGAGCGTCATCTCCACTCCGTCGCCCTTCACCTCGGCGACGTCGGCGACCACCCCGTGCAGGCGGATCTTCGCGCCGACCGGGACCGGCGCGGGGAAGCGCACCTTGTTCAGGCCGTAGTTGACGCTCATCGCCACCCCGCCGATCTCCAGCAGCTCGCCGAACAGCGGGATCAGCAGCGACAGGGTCAGGTAGCCGTGCGCGATGGTGCCGCCGAACGGGCCGCCCGCCGCCCGCTCGGGGTCGGTGTGGATCCACTGGTGGTCGTCGGTGGCGTCGGCGAAGGTGTCCACCCGGTCCTGGGTGACCTCCTTCCAGTCGGTGCGGCCGAGGTCGGCGCCCTTCAGCGCGAGGAGCTCGGGCAGGCCGTTGGCCTTGGTGGTCATGGGATCTCCTTCTCGGGGTCGCCGTAGCGGGCGCGCAGGGTCTTCTTGAGGATCTTGCCGGTGGGGTTGCGGGGCAGTTCGGACACCAGGACGACCGACCGGGGCACCTTGTACTTGGCGAGGCGGTCCCGCAGGAAGCCGAGCAGCCCCTCCTCGTCCGGGTGGGCGCCGGGGGCCGGGACGACCAGGGCGCGGCCGACCTCGCCCCAGCGCTGGTCGGGCACGCCGATGACGGCGCACTCGGCCACGTCCGGGTGGTCCAGCAGGACGGTCTCCACCTCGGCGGGGTAGATGTTCTCCCCACCCGAGATGATCATGTCCTTGACGCGGTCGACGATGGTCACGTAGCCGTCGGCGTCGACGGTCGCGACGTCGCCGGAGCGGAACCAGCCGCCGGTCACGGCGCGGGCGGTGTCCTCGGGGCGGCCCCAGTAGCCGCGCATCACGTTCGGGCCCGCGACCAGGACCTCGCCCTTGTCGCCCGGGTCGGCGTCGCGGTCGGCGGCGTCGACGACGCGCACGTCGGTGAAGAAGTGCGGCACCCCGGCCGTTCCCGCCTTGCGGACGCTGTCCTCCCTGGTCAGGTACAGCACGCCGGGGGACGCCTCGGTCATGCCGTAGCCCTGGCTGAAGGCCAGGCCCCGCTGCTGGTAGACGCGGATGGTGGCGGGCGGGACCGGCGCGCCGCCGCAGTTGAGCTGGCGCAGGCTGGACAGGTCCGCCGTCGGCCACGCCGGGCACGCGGCCATCGCGTCGTACATCACCGGGACGCCGAACATGTACGTCACCCGGTGCGCCTCGATCGCCGCCAGGACCCCGGCGGGGTCGAAGGCGGGCATCAGCACCACCGCGCCGCCCTTCAGCAGCGTCGGCAGGCAGAGCATGTTCAGCCCGGCGGTGTGGAACAGCGGCGCGACGACCAGCGCCACCTCGTCGGCGGCCAGGTCGATGTCGACCAGGACGTTGACGGCGTTCCAGGTGATGTTGCCGTGGGTGAGCATCGCGCCCTTGGCCCGGCCGGTGGTCCCCGACGTGTACATGATCATGCAGGGGTCGTCGAGGGACACCGCCTCGTCGATCGGGTCGGCGGCGGCGCCCGCCAGCAGGTCCTCGTAGCCGAGGGCGTCCGGGCCGGGGCCCGCCAGGGCGACGCGGTGGCGCACCGGGGCGGTCGTCCGGGCGGCCGTGTCGGCCTGCTCGGGCGCGTAGACCAGCACGCCGGTGCCCGAGTCGGCCAGGCAGTGGGTCAGCTCCGGGGCCGCCAGGCGCGTGTTCAGCGGGACGAACACCGCGCCGAGCATGCCCGCGGCGAACAGCGTCTCCAGGAACGCCGGATGGTTGGGGCCGAGGTAGGCGACCCGGTCGCCGCGCCGGACGCCCAGGTCGCGCAGCGCGTGCGCGACCTGGGTGGCCCGCTCGTGCAGCCCGGCGTAGGTGAGGCGGGTGCCGCCGTGGACGACGGCGGTCTTGCCGGGGGTCTTGCGGGCGCGCCGGGCGGTCCAGGAGCCGATTCCCTCGTTGCGCATGGCGTCACCCCTCCTTGGCGAGGCCGAGCAGGCGCGCGGCGTTCCACTTGAGGATCTTCGGGCGGACCTCGGGCTTGATCTCCAGCTTCGCGAAGTCGGCCAGCCAGCGGTCGGGGGTGATGACCGGGTAGTCGGAGCCGAACAGCACCTTGTCCTGGATGAGGGAGTTGGCGTAGCGCACCAGCTGGGGCGGGAAGTACTTCGGCGACCAGCCCGACAGGTCGATGTGGACGTTCGGCTTGTGGTGGGCGACGGCGAGGGCCTCGTCCTGCCAGGGGAACGACGGGTGCGCCAGGATGATCCGCAGCTCGGGGAAGTCGGCGGCGACGCCGTCGACCAGCATCGGGTTGGAGTAGCCGAGCCGGATGCCGCCGCCACCGGGCACGCCCGCGCCGATGCCGGTCTGGCCGGTGTGGAACAGGGCGGGGACGCCGAGCTCCTCGATGGCCTCGTACAGCGGGTAGGCCATGCGGTCGTCGGGCGAGAAGCCCTGGAGGCTGGGATGGAACTTGAAGCCCCGCACGCCGTGCTCCTCCACCAGGCGGCGCGCGGCGCTCACGGCGGCCCGGCCGCGCCAGGGGTCGAGGCTGGCGAACGGGATGAGGACGTCGGCGTGGCGGGCGCACGCCTCGGCGACCTCCTCGTTGGCGATCGGGGGGTGGCCGGTGGCGTGCTCGGCGTCCACGGTGAACACCACGGCGGCCATCTTCCGCTCGCGGTAGTGGGCCGCCATCTCGTCGATGGTGGGCTGCCGGTGGTCGTGGGCGCCGAAGTACTTGGCGGACGCCTCCATCAGGCGCGGCGGCAGCGAGGCGTGGCCGTCGGCGGAGATCTCGGCGTGGGTGTGGACGTCGATCGCGACCAGCTCGTCGACGTCGATGGCGGGGGTCGCGGCCGGGGTCATCGCGGGGTCCCGCTCGCGTCGGGGGCCTGCGGGGCGGGGATGCCGTAGGTCTGCGGCTCCCGGCCGACGCCCGTCGCCCAGGTCGCGGCGATCGCGTCGGCGTCCCAGCCGCCGTCGCGGTAGGCGACCGCCACCTCCTGCGGGTGCGACCACAGCGACAGCTTGTCGCCGCCGATGCCGATGGCCTGGCCGGTGATCCCGGCGGCGGCGTCGGAGGCGAGGAACACCGGCAGGGCCGCCACGTCCTCGGGCGTGCCGAACCCCTCGGCGGCGCGCAGCCAGGCCGGGAACGGCTCGCCGCGCTCCTCCCACGCCTGGATGTGGGGCGCGAACGCGGGGATCGTCTTGGTCATCCCGGTCGCCGCGACGGGGACGACCGCGTTGACGGTGATGTTCGCGCGGGCGCACTCCATCGCCCAGGTCCGGACCATGCCGACGATCGCGGCCTTGGCCGCCGAGTAGTTGGTCTGCCCGAAGTTGCCGCGCTGCCCGGCGGGCGAGCCGACCACGATGATCCGGCCGCCGTCGCCCTGCTCGCGCATCCGCGCCACGGCGGCGCGCACGCAGGTGAAGGTGCCGCGCAGGTGCACGTTCACCACGGCGTCGAAGTCGTCGTCCGACATCTTCCACAGCACCCGGTCGCGGAGGATCCCGGCGTTGGTGACCAGGACGTCCAGCCGGCCGAACTCCTCGACCGCGCGGGCCGTCAGCGCCTCGGCGACCTCGGTCGGGCCGACCGCGCCGGGTTCGGCGACGGCCCGGCCACCGGCCGCGGCGATCTCCTCGGCGACCCGCTTGGCCGCCGCGTCGTCGGCGTCGTTCACCACGACCGCCGCGCCCGCCCCGGCCAGCGCCAGGGCGTAGGCGCGGCCGAGACCGTTGCCGGCTCCGGTGACGACGACCACCTTGTCCTGCAGATCCACGGGGATCCTTCCGTCGTTCGAGATGACTCGGGTGAGGGGAATGCTCAATGTCCGAACGCGACCACGCCCGTGTTCTCGCGCGATGGGAGCGGATCGCTGGTCACGAAAGTAGGCAGTTCTGTGACTACCGTCAAGATGCTGCCCAATGTTCGGTTGGCTACGCTGGGGGCGTGATCCAGGACCCGCCCTCCCCCGACACCGACCTCGGAGCGCTGCGCCCCCAGGCGCTGCTGCTCACCTTCTTCGGCGGCTACATCCTCGGCCGCCGCGTCCACGTGGCCACCGCGAGCGTGCTCGACGTGCTGGGCCGGGTGGGCGTCTCCGAGGACGCCACGCGCTCCACGCTGAGCCGCATGGCGCGGGGCGGCCTGCTGCACCGGGTGCGCCGGGGGCGCAGCGTCTACCTCGGCCTCACCCCCCGGTCCCGGGAGGTCCTGCACGACGGGGAGTTCCGGGTCTGGCGGATGGGCGCGGTCAACACCCACTGGGACGGCACCTGGACGCTGCTCGGCTTCTCCCTGCCCGACTCCTGGCAGCGGCAGCGGCACGTGCTGCGGTCGCGGCTGCTGTGGGCGGGGTTCGGGGCGTTGCAGGGCGGGCTGTGGATCGCCCCGTCCCCCGTCGAGGTCGAGCCGCTGCTCGACGGGCTGGAGGCCGCCGCGCACGTGAAGGTGTTCCAGGCGCGCGCACTGCCGCCCACCGACGTGGACGAGCTGGTGCGCGACGCCTGGGACCTGGCGGCGGTGGCCGCGCGGTACGAACGGTTCCTCGACCGCTGGGACGGCTCGGCGCCGCCCGACGGGCCCGCCGACAGCCTCGCGCGGCAACTGCTGTTGCAGGCCGAGTGGCTCCAGGTCGTCCGGCGGGATCCGCGACTCCCCCGCGAGCACCTGCCCGCCGACTGGCCCGCCGAACGTGCCCAGCGGGTGTTCCGCTCGGTGTACGCCGAGCTGGACCCGGCCGCCAGGGCGATCACGGCCGAGCTCCTCGACACCATCCCGGACGAGGAGCCCGAGCCGGTGGTCTAGCGGGCCGGTGGTCTAGCGGGCCCGGCGGAGCCGGTCGGGCCGCCACCGGCCGACGCGCAGGCGGGAGGGGCCCAGCTCGACCGCCCGGACGGCCGGCGCGCCGGGCGTGCTCGTCCACGGGTCGGCCCCGGCGGGGGCCTCGGGGACGTAGTCGGGGAAGTCGCTGCTCATCACGTCGAGCGCGAGGCGGTGCCCGGCGCGCAGCCGGTAGGCGACGCTCTGCAGGTCCACGATGACGTCCTCCCCCGCCATCGGCACGTCCAGCCGGACCTGCCCCCGCGCGACGAGGAACGCGCCGCCGTCGGGGGCCACGTCCAGCAGGCGCGCGTGGACGTGCGCCCCGGCGTCGGCCCGCAGGCGCAGCCGCAGCGTCACGGCCCCGACCAGGTCGGTGTCCCCGGCGACGGCGGGCCCGGTGAACCGCAGCACGTCCGGGCGGTCCCCGACGGCGCGCAGGTCCGACCGGTCGAACAGGGCCGCGAACGGGTTGGCGCCCGGCGAGGGGACCAGGTCGGCGGGGTCGTGCACCCACTCCAGCACCCCCCGCTCCGGGGGCTCGGCGGTCAGCGCCGGGACGGGGCCGCCCGACAGGTGGTACTCCAGGTCGGACGACTCGCGGGGCGGCCACGCGTCGCTCTCGCGCCATCCGCCGTGGCAGACCTCGTAGCGGACGCGGGGCAGCGCCGCCAGGTCGCCGGAACGGTCCAGGACCGCGTCGAAGAACTCGATCGCGGGGTCGAGGTAGCGGGGCAGCATGCGTTCCAGCGCCGCCGGGTCGGTGGTGTGGTCGTCGTGCGGGGCGATGGGCGCGTCGGCCAGCCGGTGGTTCTCGTGGTCGATGGCCTCCAGCCGCAGCCGCAGGTGCGGGGCCCAGCCCGGGTCGTCCGCCAGGGCGCGCACGTCCTGCCAGGACCAGACCGCGCAGTTGTCGAACCATCCGATCGTGTAGAGGACCGGGATCGGCGGGCTCTCCGGCAGGGCCTTCAGCGGCGGCGGGAGGAACGGCGTCCGCCCGTCGAACTCGCGGTCGAAGTTCTCCGAGCGCCCGCCCAGCCGCGCGAAGAACTCCTCGAACGTCTCCCGCAGCGGGCGGCGCCCCCAGTCCAGCGGCCACTCGTAGTGGTCGGCGTCCACGTAGTGGGAGGCGAAGTAGACCTTGCGGGCCGTCTGCTCGACGTCCCGCGTGCCGTCGCCGTGCTCCAGGACCGTCGACAGCTGCGAACCGGTGAGGCGCGGCGCGATCGCCCGCAGCGCGGGGTGCCCGCTGATCGCCGCGGCGATGGTCGTGTAGCCGAAGTAGGAGTCGCCCCACATCACGACGGCGCCGTCGCACCAGGGCCGCTCGGTGATCCACTGGACGGTGTCGTGGCCGTCGTCGACCTCGTGGACGGCGAACTCGGTCTCCCCCTCGGAGCGGAACTTGCCCCGCACGTCCTGCACCGCGACGTGGTAGCCGCGCGCCCGGAAGTAGCGGGCGATCCGCGGCATGAAGCAGTAGGCGCCGTCCTTGTCGTACGGGAGGCGGACCAGCACGACGGGGCCCGGCTCCGGCGGGTCGGCGAGGTACAGGTCGGTCGCCAGCCGGACCCCGTCCCGCATGGGGACCATGACCTGGACGGCGTCGTCGGGCACGGGGGCGGGTCCGGTGCGCGTGATGGTCAGCACGTGGTTTCTCCCTTGGGGGCGGGGGTGGCTTGTCTGTCGGCGAGGTCGAGGGCGCGGCGGTCCCGGGCCACCCGGTCCCGGGCCACCCGGTCCAGGTCCCAGTCCGGGGAGGGGATCGAGTCCAGGAGCAGGCGGGTGTAGGGATGCCGGGGTGTGCGCAGGACGTGTTCGGTCGCGCCGCGCTCGACGACGCGGCCGTGCCGCATCACCAGGACCTCGTCGGTGATGTGGCGGACCACGCCGAGGTCGTGGCTGACGAAGACGTAGGCGATGCCGGTCCCGGCGCGCAGCTCCTCCAGCAGGGTGAGGATCTGGGCCTGGATCGACACGTCGAGCGCGGCGACGGCCTCGTCCAGCACCAGCACGCGCGGGCGGACCGCGAGCGCGCGGGCGATGGCGGCGCGCTGCCGCTGGCCGCCCGACAGGTCGCGGGGCGGCGACTGCCCCGCGCGGCGGCTCAGGCCCACCTGGTCCAGCAGCTCCGCGGCGCGGGCCCGGTGCTGCTTCCGGGAGCCGGGCGCGTGCAGCCGCAGGGGTTCGGCGACCGACTCGGCGATGGTCTGGCGCGGGTCGAAGGAACCGTAGGGGTCCTGGAAGATCATCTGGAGGAGGCGGGCGCGGCGGAGCCGGTCCCGGCGGGAGCGGCCCGTCACGGTCTCGCCCGCCAGGGTCACGGTCCCGGAGGTCGGCTCCTCCAGCCCGGCGAGGACGCGGGCCGTGGTCGTCTTGCCCGACCCCGACTCGCCGACGATCCCCAGCGACGCGCCGGGCATCAGCGTGAAGCCCACGTCGTCGACGGCGGTGAAGGTCCCGAACCTCTTCACCAGCGACGCGACCTCCAGTACGGGTCCGGGCACGGGCTCGGGCACGGGCTCGGGCTCGGTCACGGCGTCACCTCCTGCGGGCGCAGGCACGCGACGAGGGACGTCCCGTGCGGGCGGATGTCGGGGACCTTCCGGGCGCAGGCGTCGTCGGCCAGCGGGCAGCGGTCGCGGAACGAGCAGCCGGACGGGGCCTCCGCCAGCGACCGGGGGCGTCCCCGGATGGCCCTGATCTCGGCGCGCTCGCCGCGCGCCGACGGGCTCGCCTCCAGCAGCGCCCGGGTGTAGGGGTGGGCGGGCGCGCGGAACAGGCCGGCGCTCGGGGCCTCCTCGACGACGCGCCCGGCGTACATGACGTAGACGCGGTCACAGACGGCGGCGGCGAGGTCCAGGTCGTGGGTGACGAACAGCATCCCGGTGCCCCGGTCCCGCTGGAGCCGTTTCAGCAGGGCGACGACCTCGGCCTGGGTGGTGACGTCGAGGGCGGTGGTGGGTTCGTCGGCCAGCAGCAGGTCCGGTTCCGCCGCCAGCGCGCCCGCGATCACGACGCGTTGCAGCATGCCGCCGGAGAACTCGTGCGGGTGCCGCCGCACCGCGCGCCCGGGGTCGCGGATGCCGACCTGGTCGAGCAGGTCCAGGGCGCGGGCGGCGGCCTCGCGCGCGGGCACGCCCGAGGCGCGCAGGCCCTCGGTGAGGTAGTCGCCGACGCGGCGCACCGGGTTGATCGACGCCCGGGGGTCCTGGAAGACCATCGCGGCCCGGGTGCGGCGCAGGTCGCGCAGCGCGCCGCGCCCGGCGGCCAGCACGTCCACGCCCGCGGCCGTGACGTGGCCGGTGACGCGCGCGCCGCGCGGGAACATGCCGAGCGCGGCCCGCGAGGTCAGCGACTTGCCCGAGCCGGACTCGCCGACCAGCCCGACGGTCTCGGCGCGGCCGACGCGGACGGTGACGTCGGCCAGCAGGGGAACGTCACCGACCGACAGGCGCAGTCCCGCGATGTCGAGGACGTTCATCTCGTCTCCCCCTGTCGTCGGGCGATGGAGCCGCTGAGGTGCTCGCCGAGCACGTTGACGCTGACGACGGTCAGCAGGACCGCGATCCCGGGGATCAGTCCGCTCCACGGCTGCCCCTGGAGGATGGCGCTCTGGGCCTGGCTGATCATTGAGCCCCAGTCGGCCTCCGGCGGGCGCACCCCGAGCCCCAGGTAGGACAGGGACGCCAGGTCGACCAGCGCGTAGCCGAACGACAGCGTGCCCTGGGCGAGGATGACCGGCGCGACGTTGGGCAGCAGGTGGCGCAGCGTCACCCACCACTCGCCGAAGCCCATGACGCGGTAGCTCTCCATGTAGGGCCGCGCGCCCTCCTGGAGCGCCATGCTGCGCACGACGCGGCCGAGGAACGGCGTGTAGGCGACGGCCAGGGCGCAGACGGGCGCGGCGAGGCCGGGCCCGAACACCGCCACCACCAGCATCGCCAGCAGCAGGCTGGGGAAGGCGAACACGATGTCCATGGCGCGGGTGAGCACCGCGTCGACCCACCCTCCGGCGCGGGCGGCCAGCAGCCCGACGGCCGTTCCGAGCACGCCCGACAGCAGCACCACCCCCAGCGGCGCGAGCAGGGAGAGCCGGGCGCCGTGCATCAGGCGCGACAGCACGTCCCGGCCGGTGGAGTCGGTGCCGAGCCAGTGCCCCTCGGTGCCGGGCGGGGCGAGGGAGTTCAGCAGGTCGGTGGCCTCGGGCGAGTGCGGGGCCAGTACGGGGGCCAGCACCGCCGTCAGCACCACCAGCGACAGGAACGCGGCCGCGAGCACCAGGCCGAGGGGGCGGCGCGGTCGGCGGCGGGCGGCGCCGCGGGCGCGCAGCGCGGGGATCGTCAGCGTCATCGGCGCGGCCCCCCGGCGGTGACGCGCGGGTCGATCAGCGGCAGCACCAGGTCCACCAGCGTGTTGACGACGACGAACAGGGCGATCCCGATCAGGGCGATGCCCTGCACGACCGGGAAGTCCCGCCGCGACACCGAGGTGACCAGCAGCGAGCCGACGCCGTCCAGGCCGAACGCGGTCTCCACGACGGCGGTGCCGACGAACAGGCTCGCCACCAGCACGCCGACGACCGTCAGCAGCGGGGCCAGCGCGTTGCGCACCACATGCCGGCGGATCACCGCCGCCGTGCCGACGCCCCGGCTGCGGGCCGCCACCACGTGCTCGCGCCCCAGCTGCTCGGCGAACGCCGCGTTCCCGACCCGCGCCAGGACGCCGAACGCGGCGATCGCCATGGCGACGGCGGGCAGCGTCAGGTGCCACAGCCGGTCGGCCGGGCCGGTGCCCGCGCCGGTGGCGGGGAACCAGCCGAGGCCGATCGAGAAGAGCGCCAGCAGCGCGATCGACGCCACGAACGTGGGGGTGGCGGTCGCGGCGGCGGCCAGGACGGACGCGATCCGGTCGGCCACGCCGCCCCGGACCGCCGACACCAGCGCCACGGCCGTGCCGAGCGCGGCCGCCAGCGTCGCCGAGTACAGGATGAGCAGGCCGGACACGCCCAGCCGGCCGGTGATCAGCGACATGACGCTGGTCTGGTAGTTCAGCGAGGTGCCGAGGTCCAGCCGCAGCACGCCGCCGATCCACGACAGGTAGCCCTGGAGGAACCCCCGGTCGAGGCCGTGGCGGTGGCGCAGCGCCTCGATCTGCTCGGGGGTGAGGCGGCGGCCCGCCGACAGCGCCACCACGGGGTCGCCGGGGACGAGCCGCAGCGCGCCGTAGACGACGACCGTGGCGACCAGCACGGTGAGGGCCGCGCCCAGCGCGCGCCGCGCCGCCCAGACGGAGAGGGTGCGCGCCTTCATCACTTGCCGCCGAGGGAGGCGGCCCACGGGGTGTACAGGTAGTTCTGGCGCGGCACGACGCCCGCCAGCCGCGGCCCGTAGTAGACGTTCACGTACTGCGTGGCGATCGGGATGGTGACCAGGTCCCGGGCCAGGATCGACTGCGCCCTCACCACGAGGCGGGCGCGGGCGGCGGGGTCCTCGGTGCCGATCGCGGTGGCGATGACGGTGTCGTACTCCTTGTTGCGGTATCCGGCGAAGTTGTAGAAGTTGCCGGTCGTGAAGAACTGGTAGTACGACAGCGGCTCGGGGGAGTCCAGGTAGCCGGTCGACAGGAGCAGGTCGATGCCCTCACGGCCCTTCGGCGAGCCGAACACGGCGGCGAACCGCTCGCCGGTCATCGGCTTCAGCTCGACGCGCATGCCGATCTTGGCGGCGGCGTCGGCGATCGCGGTGGCGGTGCGGGTCTCCTCCTCGATCGCCGTGGTGTACGCCAGGACGATCTTCTCCTTGGCCCTGGCCGACCGGCCGACGAGGTCCTTGGCCCTGGCCAGGTCCTGGGTCGGCTCGGGCAGCCTGTCGTACTCGCCCTGGTAGACGTCCCGGGCGTAGCCCCACGCCGCCGGCGGGACGAGCGCGCGCAGCGGCTGGGCGGTGCCCCGGTAGACCGAGCGGATGACGCCCTTGTAGTCGATGACCGCCTGGATCGCCTGCCGGGTGGCGGGGTCCGACAGGGCGCCCCCGGAGTCGACGACCGCCAGGAACGTGGGGGCGAGGCTGCGGCCGAACAGCAGGTTGCCCCTGCCTGCGAGCTGGGCGTGGGCGGCGCGCGGGACGTTGAACTGGCCGTCCACGTCGCCGCTGTTCAGCGCCGCCGACTGGGCGGCCGGATCGGCGATGAAGGTGAACCTCAGGCTCTTCACCCTCGGCCTGGCGGCGGTGTTCCACCAGGTGCCGTTGCGGGTCACGGTGATCTCGCGGCCCTGGGTCCAGCCCGCGACCCGGTACGGGCCGGTGCACATGACGCCGCCCTTCGCCGTTCCGAAGCCCTTGCCCGCCTTCTCGGCGAACGCCTTCTGCACGACGGTGAAGGCGGGCAGGGCGAAGAAGTTCGGGACCAGCGCGTCCGGCTTCTTCAGCCGGATCGTGACCCTGTCGTCGCCGGTGGGCTCGATCCCGCGCAGGTTGGCGGCCCAGCCGATCCACGGCGAGCCCAGCGCGGGGTCGAGGATCCGCCGGACGCTGTAGACGACGTCCTCGGGGGTGACCGGCCTGCCGTCCCAGAACGTCGCGCCCCTGCGCAGGTGGATCACGTAGGTGAGCGGGTCGGGGTGGTCGACGGAGGTGGCCAGCGCGGGCTTGCGCTGGTAGTCGGGGCCGAAGGTGAACAGGCCCTCGCACAGGTTGGCGACGACCGTGCTGACGGACTCCAGGGCGGACTGGGCGGGGTCCAGGGTGGTGGGCTCGCCGCTGGCGAGGTTCCAGGTGACGGTGTCGACGTCCCTGGCCGGGGCCGGGACGGCGGTGGTGATCGTGGGGGCGTTCGGCTGCCCGGCGGCCGGGCCGCCCCCGCCGCTACAGGCGGTCAGGACGGTGGATCCGAGCAGGGCCGCGGCGAGCGCGGCCGTACGTGGACGACGGGTCATGGAAGGTCCTTCGCGGTGCTGGGATGCGGGGACGGTGCCGGGGCGCGGGCCGGGCGGTGCGGGTGCCGGGCCCGGCCGCGGCCGGTCCCGCCGGTCCGCGGTCGGCGGCGGGAGTGGGGGCGGGTCACCTCGTCGCGGCCGCGCGGTGGAGGTGGGCGGGCCCCGGGGTCCGGGTCGTGCCGCTAGCGTCGTGGGTCACCGATTGATTGTCAATAGTGCAAAACAAAATGGCCGAGAGGTGAACATCGGCCGGTGGCGGCCGGTGTGCGCGGCCCCGCCGGGAGGGTGGCGCGGGGTCGGCGGCCCTGTTTTCTCGATGGCCTCGCAGGGACGGGTTGTGGCGGTGTCGGGTGCGGCGGCATCCTCGAAGCTCCTCCGGGTCGCGCCGCTAGGCTGGAGGCGGCATTGATTGTCTACTTCGCTGAACAATTGGGGTGAGGGAACGGGTGGGCAGACCGAGCCTGGTCGAGGAGCGGCGGGCACAGATCCTCCGGGCGGCGGCCCGGTCGGTCGCCCGGTACGGGCTGGCCGGGAGCACGCAGGAGCGGATCGCCGGCATGGCCGGGATGAGCCGTTCGCACGTCCGGCACTACGTCGGCAACCGCGACGACCTCATCGACGCCCTGTGGGACCACGTCATCACGCCGTACTTCGCGACGATGCGGGAGGCCATGGCGGGCCGGGAGCCGCGGGAGCGGCTGCGCGCGCTGGTGGACTACCTGTTCGGGCCCCAGATGGAGCACAACGAGGACGATCTGGTCATCGAGGCGCTCATCACCGGGGCGATGCACGACGTGCGGCTGCGCGGCCGGATCTTCGACAGCTACAGCCGCCTGGAGCGGGAGGTCGCCACGGCGATCCGCGAGGCGGTCCCCGGATGCGACCCGGCGGAAAGCCTGCGGTCGGCCTACTCGCTGCTCTGCCTGGCGTTCGGCAACTCCACGCTGGCGGCGCTGCCGTTCCCCGCCTCGCGGCGGGCCGGGGTGAAGGAGCAGGCGATGCGGATGCTCACCTCCCTCGGGGAAGGTCCTTCGGCGGACGGGGCGTCAGGGTAGGGAGGCGGCGTGCACCGCCGGGCGGCGGGCGGCCCACGGGAGGTGCTCCTCCAGGTCCGCCGCGACCTGGAGCAGCAGGTCCTCGCGGCCCTCGGCGGCCACGAGCTGGACGCCGACCGGCAGGCCGGTCGAGCCCTGCCCGAGGGGGAGGCTGATCGCGGGCTGCCCGCCGAGGTTGAACGGCGCGGTGAACGGCCCGTACTCGAAGATCGACGCCAGCCACGACCTGGCGGTGTGGCCGGGCCGGTCGTAGTCGAGCGTGCCGTGCGGCGCGGGCGGCCGGGCGAGGGTGGGCGTCACCAGCAGGTCCACGCCGGTGAAGTGGTCGCGCAGCCCCGCGGCCACCCGGTCGGCCGCCTGGAACCCGCGGGCGGCGCGGTAGGCGTTGAGGGTGCGGGCCTCCTCCAGGATCGCGAGCGTCACCTGTTCGAGGCGGTCGTGGCCGACCTTCTCGTCCTCGCCGAAGCCGCCCGCGAGGCCGAGGGTGGTGAGCACGGCGTACGCCTCCAGGACCGCCTCGGGGTCGACGGCGGGCGGCGGCGCCCCGACGTCGTGGCCGAGCCCGTCCAGGATCCCGGCGACCCGGTCGACGACGGCCGCGACCTCCGGGTCCACGGGGGCGCCGTTCCACGGCGCCGTGGTGACGGCGACGCGCAGCCGGGGCGCGTCCCGCGCCGGCAGCTCCCGGTAGGGGACGGGCCCGGCCGCGACGCGGTGCTTGTCGTGGCGGCCCGCGCCCTGCACCGCGTCCAGCGTGTGCGCGACGTCCCGCAGCGTCCGGGCCAGCACGAAGTCGATCGCCAGCCCGAACATCGCCTCCGACGGGCCGGGGCCCACGGGGGTGCGCCCGCGCGTCGGCTTGAGGCCGACGACCCCGCAGCACGCGGCCGGGATCCGGATCGACCCGGCGCCGTCGTTGCCGTGCGCGACCGGGACCGCGCCCGCCGCCACCAGCGCCGCCGCGCCGCCGCTGGAGCCGCCGACGCCGCGCGCGGGGTCCCAGGGGTTGTTGGTGGTGCCGTAGCGCACCGACTCGGTGGCGAAGCTGATCGCCATCTCCGGGACGGTCGTCACGCCGAGCGCGGCGAAGCCCGCCGCCCGGAACCGCTCGGTGATCTCGGCGTCGTGGTCGGCGACCGCGTCGGCGAAGTAGCGGGAGCCGACCGAGAACCGCACGCCCTTCGCGACCGGGTGGCTGTCCTTGAGCAGGAACGGCACCCCGGCGAACGGCCCGCGCGCGTCGTGGGCCAGCGGGGCGTCGAACAGCGGCTGGGACAGGGCGTTCAGGTGGGGGTCGACCCGTTCCACGGCCCGCCGGGCGAGCCCGGCGACCTCGTCCGGGGTGACCGCGCCCTCCCGCAGCAGGCCCGCCAGGGCCACGCCGTCGCGGGACGCGTACTCGTCAAGGTCCATTCATGACACCTCATTTCTTTCCGGGCGCGGCGGTCAGCATGCCGACCAGCCGCTCGACGAGGGGGAGCATCCGTTCGCCGTCCCACCGCTCGGGGTCCTCCAGGCTGGCGACGTAGAAGCCGCGCAGGACCAGCAGCAGGACGTCGGCGGTGAAGTCGGCGTCGGCGGCACCGGCGTCGCGGGCGGCCGACGCCATCTCCGCCCGGCCCTGCCGGGCGTCGTCCCGCAGGACTCCGAGCGCCGCCGACCCCGGCCCGGAACGGCCGAGGATCTCCAGGAACAGGCGGCGCAGCACCAGGTCGTTGCCGGTGGTCGTGCACGCCCAGCGCACGACGGCCAGCAGGCGTTCGGGGTCGCCGGTCCCGCCGACGGCCTGGTCCACCTCCTCGTTCCAGGCCCGGATCGCGTGCTCGACGGCGTTGCGCAGCAGGTCCTCACGGGTGGGCAGGTAGTTGGTGACGAGGGTGGTGGACCCGCCGATCCGCTTGGCGACCGCCCGGATGCTCACCCCGTCCATGCCCCGCGCCGCGACGATGTCCAGGGTGGCCTCGGCGATGGCCGCCAGGCGCTCGTTGACGTCGATTTCCACTGGCATGGCGGCAGGCTAACGGGAGCCGACCGGATATACAACACCGTTGTACATCAGCGTTACATGACGTACTCTCCCGGCATCGCGGCCCGCACGGCCCGCGCCCCTCCCCCATGAGCGCCTAGGAGCAGGCATGGAACTGTGGCAACTCCCCGCGACCCGGCTCGCCGAGGGCATCCGTACCCGGGAGTTCTCCGCCGTCGAGGTCGCGGAATCCTGCCTGGGCAGGATCGCCGAGGTCAACCCCGTCCTGAACGCGCTGGTCGACGTCCGTCCCGAGGAGGTCCTGGCCGACGCGCGCCGCGCCGACGCGGCGGTCGCCGCCGGCGCCGAGCCCGGCCCGCTGCACGGCGTCCCGGTCTCCACCAAGATCAACACGCCGCAGCGGGACCGGCTGATGAGCCACGGCCTGGCGGCGCTGGCCGGGGCGACGGCGAAGGAGGACGACGCCAGTGTGGCCGCGCTGCGCCGCGCGGGCGCGGTCCTGGTCGGCCGCAGTAACTCCCCGGCGTTCTCGGTGCGCTGGTTCTCCACCAACGACGCCCACGGCCGGACCCTCAACCCGTGGAGCGCCGCCCACACCCCGGGCGGCTCCAGCGGCGGCGCGGCCAGCTCCGTCGCCGCCGGGATGACCCCGGTGGCGCAGGGCAACGACATCGGCGGCTCGATCCGCTACCCCGCCGGATGCTGCGGCGTGGTCGGCGTCCGGCCCACCGTCGGGCTGGTCTCCAACTGGATGTCCCCCGCCGACAGCGGCGTCGAGGGGCCGCTGACGTTCCAGGCGTGGTCGGTGCAGGGCCCGATCGCCGGGAACGTCGCCGACGCGCGCACGGCGCTGCGCGCCATGGCGGGCCCGGACCTGCGCGACCCGTTCGGCGTCCCCGCGCTGCCCGGTCCGGCGGCGGCGACGGGTCCGGTCCGCGTGTCCCTCGTCCGCGACGTGGGCCTCGCCAAGCCGCACCCCGCCGTCGGCGACGCGCTCGACACCGCGGCCCGGTGGCTGGCCGACGCCGGGTACGAGGTCGAGGAGATCGAGCTGCCGCTGCTGGCCGAGGCGTCCCGGCTGTGGTCGCTGCTGCTGTTCGAGGACATGCGCCCGATGCTGCCCGGCATGCGGGAGATGGGCGACGAGGGCCTGCGCGTCCACCTGGGGTACGCCTACGAGTACGCCGCGGAGCTGTGGGGCGAGCGGCCGTCCCTGGAGACCTACATCCAGGGCTGGGCCCGCCGCGCCACGCTGATCACGCGGCTCCAGGAGACGCTGGGCCGGGACCGGATCCTGCTGACCCCGGTCTCGGCCGAACCGCCCTTCGAGCAGGACGCCGACATCCTGGACCCGGCACGCGGCCGGGGCCTGGTCGCCGCGCAGTGGCCGATGACCTGCCTGCCGGTCCTCGGCTTCCCGGGCGTCGCGGTGCCGGTGGGGGTGACCGACGGGCTGCCGGTCGGCGTCCAGCTGGTCGGCGGGCGGTTCATGGAGGACCTGCTCCTGGACGCGGCCCAGGCGATCGAGGACCGGGCGCCCCGCCTCGCCCCGCCCGTGTCCCCCTGACCGGGGCTCAGCCGAGCCAGAGTTCGCGTTCGGGGCGCAGCGGGTCGGGCCGCACCTGCGGCTCGGCGTCCCAGACCATGGTCCGGCGGTCCTCCGCCGTGTAGCGCGGCCACCGGTCGCCGGGGTCCAGGTCGCGGACGAACGCCACCCACGCGGCGTGCATCGCGTCGGCCAGGCCCTGGGGCGGGGCCTCGCCCGCCACGGCGGTGACGCCCTCGGCGTCCAGCAGGTCGAACGCGAACGGCAGGTCCAGGCAGTGCCCGGCCCGCCCGCCGCCCACCGGCACGCCCGGCGGCGCGGTCCAGCCGAACTCGTAGAACCAGGTCGGCAGCGACCGTCCGGCGCGGGCCTCGGCGATGGCCAGCGCCGGGACGCGGAACAGCACGTCGGTGACCGACCCGCCGACGATCCGCCCCGGGGAGTCCCCCCGGTGCAGCGCGAGGTAGCCGTCGACCACCCCGGCCGGGACGCCCGTGTGCCGCAGCGCCGAGGGCAGCGCCTCGGCCGGGAGGTCGGCGGCGGCCAGCTCCAGGAACGACGTGAACTCGTCGCGGGTGAAGCCCAGCATCAGCGGCACGTCGGCGGCGGTGCCGTCCGCGAACGCCTCGGGCACCGGCGCCGGGACCAGCTCGCCGTCGGCGAACGGGGCCAGGCGCAGCGCGACCGACGGGGGCTCGCCGGGACCGGGCCCGGTGAGCTTGTCCATGAGGTCCAGCAGCTCGTCGTCGCTCCGGTCGCGCAGCTCGGCGACGGTGGCGGGGACGCCGGTGCGCTCGGTGAAGCGCGCGGCGACGGCCAGGCCGTCGGCGCGGGCCTGCGGGGCCATGACGGCGCCGGACACCGAGATCGCGGCGCGGAACAGGCCGTGCGCGGACGGGGTGGCCATCAGCGTCTGCACCGCGCCGCCCCCGGCGGACTGCCCGGCGACGGTGACCTTGGCCGGGTCGCCGCCGAAGCCCGCGACGTTGTCCCGGACCCACTCCAGGGCGGCGATCCAGTCGAGCACGCCGCGGTTGTCGGGGGCGCCCTCCACGTGCAGGAACCCCTCGACGCCCAGCCGGTAGCCGACGGAGACCAGCACGACGCCGTCGCGGTTGAACGCCCGGCCGTCGTACCAGGGGCTCGCCGAGCAGCCCGCCATGAAGCCGCCGCCGTGGATCCACACCAGCACCGGCAGCCCGGCGTCCGGGGACGGGTCGGGGGTGAAGACGTTGAGGTTGAGGGTCTCCGCGCCGGGGATCGTCGGCTCGGGGATGACGGTGACCTCGGCGAGGGCGCGGCGCTGGGCGGTGGGGCCGTAGGCGAGGGCCGCGCGGACGCCCTCCCACGGCTCGACCGGGACGGGCGCGGCGAAGCGCAGGTCGCCGACGGGCGCCTCGGCGTAGGGGATCCCGAGGAAGCGGACCGAGCCGCCCCGGCGTTCCCCGAGGACCCGGCCCCGCGTGGTGGCGACGGTCACCTGATCGGTCATGACGGCGGCTCCTTCACGGTTCGCGCTCCCTGGAACGCCCCTACCCCAAGTCGCCAGATAATAGCCTGAACTAGGTTGATACGTATAAACGAGTGTTCGTCCGATGACCGCGTTCCCGGGCGCCGGGCTTCGGACGTGGGGAGATGTCGTGCCGGACGGGCCCGTTTTCCGTTCCCCTCCCTCCGACGTGGGTATGAGGCGCGCGGAATCGGTGCAGATCCTCGGAGTGGGAGGTCCCGCGTGTCATACCTGACGGAGTTCGCGCCCGGAGCCGGGCGGCTGCGACCCCGGGCGTTCTTCGCCTCCGACGCCCCCGCGCTGGGGCTCGACGGGGTGTGGCGGTTCCGGCTGGCGGGGTCGGCCGCCGAGGTGACACCGGGGTTCGAGACCGACGACTTCGACGACCGGGGGTGGGGCGAGCTGCCCGTTCCGGCGCACTGGCAGATGCACGGCCACGGCGCGCCCGCCTACACCAACGTCCGCTACCCGTTCCCGCTGGATCCGCCGCACGTGCCGGACGAGAACCCGACGGGCGAGTACCGCCGGGAGTTCACGCTCCCGAACGGCTGGCCCGAGGGCCCGGCGGTGCTGCGGTTCGAGGGCGTGGACTCCTGCTTCGCCGTCTGGCTGAACGGCCGGCGGCTGGGCTGGTCCACCGGCAGCAGGCTCCCGGCGGAGTTCGAGGTCGGCGGGGTGCTGCGGCCGGGCCGCAACGTGCTGGCCGTGCGCGTCCACCAGTGGTCGCCCGGCAGCTACCTGGAGGACCAGGACATGTGGTGGCTGTCGGGGATCTTCCGTTCGGTGACGCTGCTCGCCCGCCCCGCGGACGGGATCGCCGACTTCTTCGTCCACGCCGGTTACGACCACCGCACCGGCGCGGGCACGCTGCGGGTGGAGACCGGGGACGGGGTGCGGCTCACCGTTCCCGAACTCGGGCTGGCCGACGTCCCCGCCGACGAGGAGCACGTCCTGCCGCGCGTCGAGCCGTGGTCCGCCGAGACGCCCCGCCTGTACGAGGGCGTGCTGTCCGCCGAGGGCGAGCGGGTCCCGGTGCGGATCGGGTTCCGGACGGTGACCGTGGAGGACGGCGTGCTGAAGGTGAACGGCCGCCGCGTCCTGTTCCGGGGCGTCAACCGGCACGAGTGGCATCCCGACCACGGCCGCGCCGTCCCGCCCGAGACCATGCGGCGGGACCTGCTGCTGATGAAGCGGCACAACGTCAACGCCGTCCGCACCAGCCACTACCCGCCGCACCCGGCGTTCCTGGACCTGTGCGACGAGCTCGGCCTGTGGGTGGTCGACGAGTGCGACCTGGAGACCCACGGGTTCCAGCGCCTCGGCTGGCGGGGCAACCCCTCCGACGACCCGCGCTGGCGGGACGCCTTCCTGGACCGGATGCGCCGCATGGTGGAACGCGACAAGAACCACCCGTCGGTCGTGATGTGGTCGCTCGGCAACGAGGCGGGCACCGGCGGCAACCTCGCCGCCATGGCCGCGTGGACCCGCGAGCGCGACCCCGGCCGTCCCGTCCACTACGAGGGCGACCGCGCCTGCTCCTATGTCGACGTCTACTCACGGATGTACGCCTCGCACGAGGAGGTGGACCTGATCGGCCGCCGCGCCGACGAGGACGACGGCGCGGGCGACGGCACCGACGACGGCGGCGCGCGCCGCCGGACGCTGCCGTTCGTGCTGTGCGAGTACGCGCACGCGATGGGCACCGGGCCGGGTGGGCTCACCGAGTACCAGCGGCTGTTCGAGGCCCACGAACGCTGCCAGGGCGGCTTCGTGTGGGAGTGGATCGACCACGGGATCCGGCGGACCGGACCCGACGGCGCCGAGTGGTTCGCCTACGGCGGCGACTTCGGCGAGCCGCTGCACGACGGCAACTTCGTGGCCGACGGCCTGCTGTTCCCCGACCGCGTCCCCTCCCCGGGCCTGGCGGAGTACAAGAAGGTCGTCGAGCCGGTGCGGATCGGGGTCGCGGACGGCCGCATAGAGATCGTCAACGGCCACGACTTCGCCGGCACCGGGCATCTGGAGTTCCGGTGGAGCGTCGAGGAGGAGGGCGTCGCGGTCGCCGGGGGACGGCTGGACGTCCCCGTCCTCGCCCCGGGTGAACGAGTCGAGGTCGCGCCGCCCGAGGTCCCCGCCGGGAAGGCGGAGACGTGGCTGACCGTCCGCGCCGTCCTCGCGGCGGACCTGCCGTGGGCCGACGCGGGACACGAGGTCGCCTGGGGCCAGGGCCTCCTGTCCCCCGCTCCCCCGCCGCCCGCGCGCCGCCCCGGCCCCGTGACCGGGAAGGACGGCCTGCTGCGCGTCGGCCCGGCGGTCTTCGAGGAACGCACCGGGCGCCTCCTGCGCCTGGGCGGGCTGCCGGTCGACGCCCCGCGCCTGGACCTGTGGCGCGCCCCGACCGACAACGACCACGGCCTGCACGGGCGCGGCACCCCCGACGAGGCGCTCTGGCGGCGGCTCGGCCTGCACCGGCTCCGGCACCGGCTGGTCGACGTGGCCGTCGAGGACGACGCCCTGCGGGTGCGCACCCGCGTCGCGCCCGCCGCGACGGACCTGGCCGTCCTCGCCGACTTCCGCTGGTGGGGCGACGGCGACGGCCTCGTCCTGGAGGTCCGCGCCGAACCGGTCGGCGACTGGGACTGCCCCCTTCCCCGGCTGGGCGTCCGCACCGCCGTCCCCGCCGCCCTGTCCCACGTCGAGTGGTACGGGGGCGGTCCCGGGGAGGCGTACCCGGACATGTGCCGGGCGGCCCGGGTGGGGCGGTTCGCCGCGACGGTGGACGAGCTGCAGACGCCCTACGTCCGCCCGCAGGAGAACGGCAACCGCACCGGCGTCCGCTGGGCCCGGTTCACCGCGCCCGACGGCACCGGGCTGCGGATCGACGGCGCGCCCGCGTTCGAGCTGACGGCCCGCCGCTGGACGACCGAGGACCTCGACGCCGCCCGCCACACCCACGAGCTGCGCCCCCGCGACCGCGTGTACCTGCACCTGGACGCCGCCCACCACGGGCTGGGCTCGGCGTCCTGCGGCCCCGGCGTGCTCCCGGAGCACCGGCTGACCGCCGGGCCCCGCTCCCTCACCCTGACCTTCACGCCTTACCGGAGCGCCCCGTGACCGGCAACGCCATCGACCGCCTCATGGGCTCGCCGCACTGGCGCGGCTCCCCGCCGCGCGTCGCGCCCGGCGGCCCCGCCGAGCTGGGCCGGGTCAACCGGATGCTCGACCGGGCCGCCGGGTGGGCCATGGGCACCGACGGGATGCGCCTGGTCCAGGTGATCGGGCGGGACCGGGCGCTGCTGCGCGCCTACCTGCGCTTCGCCGGCCGGCTCGTCGTGCGGGGGCGGCTGCCGCGCGCCGACGCCGAGCTGGTGACGTTGCGGACCGCGTGGAACTGCGCCGCCCGCTACGAGTTCCTCCACCACGCCTACCTGTCGCGGCTCGGCGGGCTGTCCGCGGCGACGCTGGAGCGCGTCGCCGCGGGCCCGTCGGCCCCGGGATGGAACGAACGCCAGGCCGCGCTGCTCACCGCCGCCGACGAGCTGCACGCCGACCGCACCGTCTCCGACCCCACCTGGGACCGGCTGACGGCGTTCCTCGACGACCGGCAGCTGGTCGGGCTCTGCCTGCTCGTCGGGCACTACGAGATGCTGGCGATGCTGTTCAACAGCGCCGGGGTGGACCCCGAGCCGGGCGCGTGGCGGCGCGGCCCGCTGCGCTGGCTGCGGCACGACGACGACAGCGACGCGCGTTTCCCGCGCCGCTCGGCGCACGTGAGCAGGCGCCTGATGGGCCCCGTCATGGCGGCGCGGGCGCCGCTGCCGCCGCCCCTCGCGGTGATCGTGCACCGGGGCCGCACGACCGGCCGCGAGTACCGCACGCCGGTCACCGCCCTGGTCCACGGCGACCGGCTCGTGGTCCCCCTCGGCCACGGCACGCGCGCCGACTGGGTCCGCAACCTGCTGCACGAGGGCCGGGGCGGCGTCGAACGCGCGGGGCGCCGCCACCGGATCACCGCGCCCCGCGTCACCGACATGGCCACCGACGGCCATCTGGTCCCCGGCCCGCTGCGGCCGCTGCTGCGGCCGTTCACGCTGCTGGTCGCCGACCTGGAACCCGCTGAGGAACCCCGCTAGCCGGTCCCGTCACCGGTCCTGGGGACGGTCGCGGGCCTGGTCCGCCACGGTGGAGCCGGACTGGCGGGCCTGGTCGGCCACCTGGTGGCCCTGCTCGCGGGTGTGCTGCGCAGTGGTCTGCGCCGCCTCGGCCGCGGTCTGCCTGACCTGGTCGGCGGCCGTCGACGCCGACTCCCTGGCCTGGCCCGCCACGTTCTGGGCCGACTCCCGGACCGACTCCTTGACCGGTTCGGGGATCCCGTCGGTGCGCTCCCCGACCTCGCGGGCCGCTCGCCGTTCGGCGTCGCTGGTCGGCAGCAGCGACGCCGCCAGCAGCCCGGCGCCGAAGGCGATCAGCCCGGCGGCCAGGGGATTGCCCTCGGTCTGCCGCATCGCCTGCCGCGGGGCCTCGCGCACGGCCTCCGCCGACTGGGCGGCGACGTCCCGGGCGGTGCCGGCCGCCTGCTCCGCGGCGCCCCTGGTGGTCTCGACGGCGCTGCCCGCCGCGTCGGCGGCGGTGTCCCTGGCCGACGAGGCGGCCTGGCCGACCGCGTGCCCGGTCCGGGCGGGCGTGCCCATGATCTGCTCCTTCACTCCCCGCAGGCCGTGGCGGACCCGCGTGGTGCGGCGCCGGACGATCCGGCGGGGACTGGTGTGGTCGGCCAGCCGGTCGACGTCGCTGGCCAGCTCGGCGCGGGTGCGCTCGATCTCGCTTCTTATCTCGTCGGGTGACGTGCCCACTGCGCGTCCTCCTTCAGCGTCTCGATGGTCTGTTCGGGCTTGGGCGACACCTCGCGCATCCGGGACCGGCCCAGGACGTACAGCACCGCCGCGACCACCGCCCAGACGACGGTGACCAGCAGCGCCGCCCAGCCGGTGTCCATCACGTTGGCCAGGCCGTAGACGAGCGCGAGCGAGCCGAACAGCAGCACCATGTAGGCGGCGAACCCGGCCCCGCCCAGCATTCCGGCGGCCTTGCCGGTCTTGACCGCCTCGGTGCGCATCTCGACCTTGGCCAGCTCGATCTCCTGGCGGAACAGCTTCTGCAGGTCCGCCGTCACCGCTCCCAGCAGCTGCCCGAGCGAGGGCTCCTCCTGCCGCGGCGCGCCGGTGGCCGGTGTCGGCTGGCCGGGTGGCGGCCCGGCGGGGTACGGATCGGTCATCTCACCTCACCTCGCCGTACGGAGGCTCGCGCCCGGTGTCGGCCTCGGGCGTGGAGGGCGTGGGCCGCGTGGGGTAGCCGGACGGCGGGGGCGTCGCGCCCGGCTGCCCGGGACCGGGAGCCGGCGTCCCGAACGTGGAGGGCGGCGGCGCCGCGGTGGGCGGCGGAGCGGGCGGAGGCGTGGGCGGCACCGGCGGTGGTGGCACCGGCGGCGTGGGCGGCACCTGCTGTGGCGCCTGGGGAGCCCGCTGCGGCATCGGGGCGGCGGAAGGCTCCCAGCCCGCGGCGTCGGCCGCGGAGCGGCCCCCGGCGTCACCGGCGCCGCCGGCCCGGGGACCCCCGGTCGCCTGGGCCCTGGCGGCCTTGGCCATCCGGCCCACGGCGAACCCGGCCAGGGCCGCCCCCGCCAGGAACAGTCCCGGGCGGCGGCGGGCGAAGTTCTGGAGCTCGTCGACCACCCCGCCGACCCCGTGGTCGTCCAGGTAGTCGGCGGCCTGGCGGCCGCCGTCGGCGATCTGGTGGACCACCTGGCGGGCCGGGGAGTCGGGCTTGGCGTCGGACGCCATGTCGGCCAGGTCGTCGGACCACTGCCGCAGGACCTGGGAGGCGCGCCGGGTCTGGGTGGACATCTCCTCGCCGACCCGGCCGCGCACGTCCTGGACCACCTGGCGGGCCTGGTCCCGGCCCTCGGCGGCCACCGTCCTGGCCTGGTCGACGGCGGTCTCGGTCACCTGCCGGGCCGCCTGACCGGCCTGGCCGGCGGTGGCCGCCGCCTCGCGCCGGGCCGTCTCACCGGTCGACGCGTCGGCCGGTGAGACGGCCGACTGGTCGGTGGGAACGCCGGGCCGGGGCGGCGAATGCGGGTACTCGCTCACCGTGCCTCCTCCGAAGCTGGTTGTCGTGGCCCGCTTCGCCTACCCCCTCCCAACGGACAAAACATTCTTTTCAGAAATACAAGGGACGCTCACCGTAATGAATTCGCCATCGAAACCCTTTTTCCATGATCGGGTCGATCACGGACCACGGTTCAGCGCCGAAAAAGTGGATCTTTCTGGCCGAGGCGTCCCGCGCCGGCGCGGAGGGCGACGACGCGGGGCACGTCCTTCGCGCGGTGCACGGTCCGCCGCAGCATCGGCGTCCAGCCCACCTCGTCGGACAGGTCGGGGTCGTGGGCCTCGTTGTGGGCGGCCCGCAGGTCGACCGGCGCGCCGTTGACGAGGTTGCCGACGGTACGGATCGCGGTGCCCTTCCAGTTCTTGACGATCTGGCCGGGGCCGATCCCGGTGGGCAGGGTGAACGCGTTGTGCTCGGCGACGATCGCCGACCGCACCCCCGCGCCCAGGCTGTAGGAGTAGCCGTCGGCCGTGGTCTGGACGTAGTGGTTGTTGTAGACGTCGACCTGCCCGTACCGCACGCGCGGCACCCGCTGGCCGAGGTTGACGAACGCGTTGTGGTGGAAGGTGACCCTCAGGTGGCCCGCGTCGGTGGTCCGGGAGTCGCTGTTGCCGACCAGCGAGGTCTTGTCGTGGTCGTGGAAGCGGTTCCAGGAGGCGGTGACGTGGTCGCTGGCGTCGATGACGTCGAACAGCCCGTCGTGGACCTGGTAGGGCTCGCCGAAGTAGCGGGGCTGGGCCGAGTCGGGGTTGCCGCGGTCGTTGAGGGTGGTGTGGTCGAGCCACACGTGCGTGGCGCGGGCCAGGGTGACCAGGTCGTACTCGGAGTTCCAGGCCCCGTTGGCGCCGTCGGTGGGATCCCAGGCGGGGAAGCAGTCGTGGGCGTCGCTCAGCTCCAGGTTGCGGATGATGACGTTGTCGACGTTCTTCAGCATCAGGTTGGCCCCGGTGATCCTCGCCCTGCCGAGGCCGATGAGGGTGGTGTTGGAGCCGACGGGGATCCGCACGCGGGCCGCCTGGCGGGCCTGGGAGGCGGCGCGGGCCTCCTCCAGCGGCCCGGCCGGGTCCCGGCGTCCCCAGGTGGCCGGGTCGTAGGCCTTGAGGTAGGCGTCCAGGGTGTAGCCGTCGGTCGCGTAGTCGTCGCAGGTGAGGCGCCTGCCCTGGTCGTCGGTGTTGGCGTCGAGTGAGCCCCGCACGTAGACGATCTTGGGGGTGTTCCCGGCGACCGCGCGGGCCAGCTCGTTCCGGTTCCGGACGACGAAGACGTTCTGCCGGGTGGCGGCCGCGCCGCCGGTGGTGCCGCCCTCGGCGGCGGCCCAGCCGTCCCCGGCGGGCAGGGTCTGGCGGCCCGGCGGAACGCGGTGGGGCGCGGCCGAGGCGGAGGGGGCGGACAGGGCGAGGGGGGCGGTCAGCGCCCCGGCGGCGCAGACCGCCGACAGGGCGAGGGAGAGTCCGGTGCGCATGGCGCTCCTCGGGGTGGGGGCCGTCGCCGGATCACAGCAGGTCGGCGACGGGCACGGGCATGCCGGTGGTGAAGGACCGGTTCGCGGCCAGTCCGGTGAGCAGGGCGTTGACGCCGTCGCGGGGGGTGGCCAGGGTCTCCCGGCCGGGGGCGTCCGGGTCGAACAGGGCGGCCAGCAGGCGCCGGTCGCCGCCGCCGTGGCCGCCGGACTCGACCGCGACCTCGACGTCGCGGGGCGGCTCCCACAGCGGCCGGACCCGGAGCCGGTGGGACGCGGCGTCCAGGTGCGCGTGCGCGCCGCCGGGCTCGGCCCACTCGCTCTCGGTGACGTCGAGTTCGAGGCGGCCGCCGGTGCCGTTGAACGCGACGCGGTAGCCCTCCCACGGCGCGTAGGCGGTCAGGTGGTAGGTCATCGTCGCGCCGGTGTCGTAGGTGACGACCAGCGCCATGTCGTCCTCGATCGAGATGTCGTCGGCGAAGACGTTGCGGTCGCGGACGTAGCCGTCGTCGGGTTCGGCGTCCAGGTAGAGGGCGCGCAGTTCGGGGTCGTCGTCCAGGTGGAGGGCGAACGGGTCGCCGGCGGCCTCGGGGCTGCCGTGGGCGCGGGCGTAGTCGCGGCGCAGGCCGTGGCGGACGCCGTTGCGCTCGCCGTAGAACGCCAGCCTGCCCGCGCCGTAGACGGTGACCGGGGCGGCGTCGAGCCACCAGTTCACCAGGTCGAAGTGGTGGCCGGACTTGTGCACCGCCAGGCCGCCGCTGCTGGCGCGGTCGCGGTGCCAGCGGCGGAAGTAGTCGGCGCCGTGCCGCACGTCCAGCAGCCATTCGAAGTGCACCGACAGCACCCGGCCGATCGCGCCCGCCGCGAGCAGGTCGCGCACCGCCCGGTGCAGCGGGTTGAAGCGGTAGTTGAACGCCACCGCCAGGTCGCCGCCGGTGCGGTCGGCCGCGTCGAGCACGCGGCGCGCCTGCCCGGCCGTGGTCACCATGGGTTTCTCGGTGACGACCCGGCGGCCCGCCTCCAGCCCGGTGAGGATGTGGCGGGCGTGCAGCGCGTCCACGGTGCACACCACGAGGGTGTCGACGCGTTCGGCGTCGAGCATCCGCGCCACGTCGTCGGGGTGCCAGAACGTCGCCGGCGGCCTGCCGTGCTCCTCGGTGAGGATGCGGTTGTGCAGTCTCGCCCGGGTGGGGTTGACGTCGCTGAGGGCCACGACCCGGGTGTGGTCGCGTTCGGCGAGGGCCCGGGTGTACATCCGGGCGCGGGCTCCGGTGCCCACGATCGCCACCCGCTGGGGGTCGGACACGGGTTCTGCTCCTTGACGGGGGTGAGGGGGCGGCGGGCCCGTTGCGGCACCGGGCCCGCCGCGGTCCGGAGGGTCAGTTGCCCCGGCGCTGCTTGTACTTGGCCTGGGCCTCGTTGAGCTTGGCGGCGAGCTGGTCCAGGAAGTCCTTGGCCGACATCTGGCCGAGCAGCACCTTCTGGTACAGCGGCTCGCTCTCGGCCTTGGTGATGGCGTTGAACTCCGGCAGGTGGTACGGCATCTGGACGATCTTGGTCTGGGGGTCGTTGAGGACCTTGACCGCCGTCTCCAGCGTCGCGTTGCCCTTCACCCACCCGGCGGTGGCCGACTCGGTGTTGGCCGGGATCTGGCCGACCTTGGAGTTCCACAGGTCGTTCATCTCCTTGCCGGAGACGAACTCGGCGAACTTCCAGGCGGCGTCCTTGTTCCTGCTCTTCTTGAAGATCGACAGACCGCCGACCGGGTTGGACAGCAGCACGTGCGTGCCGTCGGGCGAGGGGGGCACGGGGGTTCCGGCGAACTTGCCCGCCAGCGCCTTCTGGTGGTCGATGTAGGAGCCCAGGTTGTGCTGCATCATGCCGATGCTGCCGCCGTCGAACTGGGCGTTCATCTTCAGGTAGTCGTTGTTGACGTCGGCGCTCGGGGTGTTCTTCTTGTACAGCGCGACGGTCTTCTCGACGGCGGCGACGTTGCGGGGGTCGTTCACCGTCGTCCGGCCCGAGGCGTCCCAGAAGGTGGGGATGCCGGACTGGGCGTAGGCGAACTCCAGCGCCTGCGCGATCGACCCGGCGCCGCCGCGGATGGTGAACCCGAACCGGTTGTCGCCGGCGTCGGTCAGCTTCTCGGCGGCGGTGTAGAAGTCGTTCCAGGTGGTCGGGGGCTTGAGGTCCTTCTCCTTGAACCAGTCGGACCGGTACCACACGATGCCGGTGTTGGTGGTCTGGGGCAGCTCGTACAGTTTGCCGTCGGGTCCGGCGGCCTTCACCAGCTCCAGCAGCTTCGGCGACAGCTTCCCGTTGAGGGAGCTGCCCGCCAGCCGGTCGTCCAGCGGGTCCAGGGCCTGCTGACCGGCCACGTTGGCCAGCAGCGAGGTGGACATCAGGCCCACGTCGGGGGTCCCGCCGGAGGCGATCGCGGTGTCGTACTTCTGCTGCGCCTGCGCGATCGGGAACGAGACGTACTTGACCTTGATGTCGGGGTTGCGGTTCTGGAACTCCCGGATGATCTGCTGCCAGACGGGGGTGCCGGAGGCGCTGGCGTTGCCGTCCCAGAAGGTGATCTCGCCCTTGCCGCCGGACGAGCCGCCGGAGCCGCCGCCGCACCCGGCCAGGGCGAGACAGGCGGCGACGGCGACCGCCGAGGCTGCCGTGAGCCGGGACCGGAGTCCGGGCAGGGGGCCGCGTCGAGACATCGTCGTTGTTCCCTTCCTGAATGACGCGGTCGGTGCCGCGTCGGCCTGTGGTTGCCCCCGATTTCGGTGTTCTCGGTCCCTCAGCCGCCGCCCGCGGGGCGGCGCGCGGAACGCGCGGTCACGGCAGGTGCTCCTCTCCCGCCACCCGGAACGCCCCGAAGTCGGCGCGGCCCGCGGGGCGCGCGTCCCCGGGCGCGGCGGCGAAGATCCCCAGGGACGCGCCGACCCAGCGTCCGGGGGTGGCGGTGAACGTCCCGCCCAGCAGCCGCCATCCGTCGCCGGTGTCGGCCAGGAACGCCACCCGCGCGCCCTCGGTGACCCGCGCCATCAGGCGGACCTCCGTGCCCGGCGGCACGGGGACCGGGGGCGCGGCGTCGCGTTCGCGGTCGTCCTCCCGGGACGCGACGCGGTGCACCAGGACCGGTCCGCCGCCGGTCTGCTCCAGGCCGATCCAGGCGTAGGAGTCGCCGAGCACCGTCAGGCCGGCGCGGGCCCCGGGGACGCCGCCGGCCAGCGTCACGCCGGTGGTCGCGGTGAACGCGGGGGCGGGCAGGCGCTGGGCGAGCACGTTGGGCAGGCGGCGCAGGTCGTCCACGGCGGCGTCCGGGCGGCAGGCCAGCCGCAGCCGCCCCGGTGCGGGCAGCTCCCACCACGCCGGGTCGGGCCGGGCCTGCCAGGACCACTGCGGGCCGGGCGCGGTCCCGGTGAAGTCGTCGCCCGTCGCGGGGGCGGCGGGCGGGCCGTCCGCGCCGGTCGCCGGTTTGCGGTGGGAGGGCACGGGGGTGCCGTCGGCTCCCAGGACGGGCCAGCCGTCGTCCCGCCGCCAGCGCATCGGCTGGAGGTGGACGACGCGGCCGTGGGCGCCGCGGTCCTGGAAGTGCAGGAACCAGTGCTCCCCGCCGGGGGTGTCCACCCACGCGCCCTGGTGCGGGCCGTTGACGTCGCTGTCGCCCTGGGCCAGCACGATCCGGTGCTCGTAGGGGCCGAACGGGTCGCGGGCGCGGAACGCCGACTGCCAGCCGTGCGCCACTCCCCCGGCGGGCGCGAAGATCCAGTACCACCCGTCGCGCCGGTACAGCTTGGGGCCCTCCAGGGTGCGGCAGCCGGGGATGGCGTCGCCGTCCACCACGACGGTCCCCTCGTCGAGCAGGCGGTCGCCGTCCGGGCTCATCCGGTGCAGGGTGAGCCGGTTGTTGAAGCCCGCGCGGCTCCTGGCCCAGGCGTGCACCAGGTAGGCGCGGCCGTCGTCGTCCCACAGCGGGCACGGGTCGATCAGGCCGCGTCCCGCCTTGAGCGGGCGCGGGCGGCTCCACGGCCCGGCGGGGTCGGCGGCGGTGACGACGTACAGGCCGTGGTCGGGGTCCGGGTAGAAGATCCAGAACAGCCCGGCGTGGTGGCGCAGGGCGGGGGCCCACACGCCGCAGCCGTGCCGGGGCGCGGTGTAGGCGCCGGCCGGTTCGGGCTCGGGCAGCGCGTGCCCGACGATCGTCCAGTTGACGAGGTCGCGGGAGTGCAGGACCGGCAGGCCGGGCACCCGGTGGAAGCTGGAGGCGGTCAGGTAGTAGTCGTCGCCGACGCGGATCGCGTCGGGGTCGGACCAGTCGGCGTGCAGCACCGGGTTGCGGTAGGTGCCGTCGCCGAGGTCCGCGCGCCACGGGAGGGCGGCCGTCGGGCTCGCGGTTCCGCTCACAGCTCCTCCAGGAGGGGATCGACGTCGTCGGCGGCGAGGGTCCCGTCGGCGACGAGCGTGACGACGCGGCGTTCCGCCGTGGCGCCGTTGCCGAGCGTCAGCGGCTCCTCCCAGGCGAGCGCGGAGCCGACGCCGGGGTACTCGGCGGCGCGGACGAACCAGGGGTCGTGGCGGGTGGCGTCGTCGCCGCCGGCGAACGCCAGCGTCCACGGCCTGCCGTCGGCGGCGGTCCCGGTCATGGCGAGCCAGCGGGCGACCGCGCCGTGGGCCTTCTCCTCGCCCTCGGCGTCGGGGGTGAACACGCGCAGGTCGGCGGCGGTTCCGGGGGCGCGCCAGAAGAAGCCGCCGTACCCGGCGCCGGGGCGGCCGTTGGTGGCGCTGCTGCCGACGCGCAGCGGGCCGCCGGACACGTTGGTCAGCCGGAACGTCAGGTCCAGCGCCCAGTGGTCCCCGGCGGGGCGGGCGGTCACGTCGCGCTGTTCGCGCAGCACCACCGCGCCGTGCCGGTCGATCCAGGCCAGGGACTCGCCGAACGCGTCGGTGGCGCGGCGCGTCCAGCTCAGGTGCCGCTGGACGCCGTGGTTGTCGCGCCAGACCGGTCCCCGGCCGCGCACGTAGCTGCGACCGCCCCAGAAGTTGCGGCCGCCGACGTCGGCGATCGCCACGCACGCGCCCAGGTGGTGGGGGTGGTCGGCGGGCATGACCTCGGTGACCTCGACGCCGCCGAGGGTGCGCACCGGATGCAGGTAGGGGCGCGGCGACAGCCCCTCCGCCAGGTACGCGCGCGTCACGTACCGGGCGACCCGCCGCCCCGCGACGGTCAGTTCAACCGACTCGCTCATGGCGCCACCCGGTCTGGACTGAGGAGTGTGAAGATCGGGAGCTTACGAGCGATCGGGTAAGCGACGAGAGAGGACCTGGCGTTCCAGCGCCAGGACCCGCCGCGCGGAGGCGCGGTGATGAGCGGGCTCATGGGTGGTCCTTCCTCGCCCAGGGGATGTCCAGTTCGGAGAACAGGGCGAGGCGTTCGGCGCTGGCGGCGACGTGCTCGACCGCGCCGGGCAGGATCCGGCGGGTCACCCCGCCCGCGACGGTCACGTGCTGCTGCTCGGCGGTGATCGGGCGCGGGTCGGGGGCGGTGCGCACCGCCTCCAGCACCCGCATGAACGCGGCCGTGCGGTGCAGCGGCACCAGCGGCTCGGCCTCGCCGTCCAGGTGGTCGACCAGGTTCGACAGCAGGTCGGTGCGGGTGCAGGTGAACGTGTCGGTGGTCCCGTCCCGCTCCAGCTCGACCCGGTCGAGGGTGTAGGTGAGGGTGATGCGGCCCCGGTCGCCGTGGATCAGCAGGTAGGGCTCGTTGCGGCCCGGCGCGCACAGGGTGACCGCGACGGTGACGACCGTTCCGCGCGCGGTGCGCAGCCGCAGGCATCCGGTGTCGTCGGCCTCGATCGGGTGGGCGCGGTACAGCTCCACCTCGATCGCGTCGACGTCGCCCGCGCCCTCGCTGCCGTCGACGGCCAGCGCGGTGGCCAGGGCGTGCGCGAACGGGTTGGTGAGCGCCCCGTCGGCGACCGCGACGCCGCCGACGCTGCGCCGCCCGGCCCAGGGCGCGCGGGCGTAGTAGGAGGAGTCGCGGTGCCAGGCCCCGGCCGCGCCGATGCCGCGCACCCGGCCGATCGCGCCCTCGGCGACCAGCTTCCTGATCACCGGGATGGCGCCGGACCCCAGGCTCTGGAAGCCCACCTGGCAGGCGCGCCCGGACTCGGTCACCCCGGCGAGCGTCCGCTCGAAGTCGGCGTAGGTCGCGGCGGGCGGCTTCTCCAGCAGCACGTGCGCGCCGTGGGCGACGGCGGTGAGGGTGAGGTCGGCGTGGGTGGGGATCGGCGTGGCCACGATGGCGACGCGCGCCCCGGTCCGGCCCAGCAGGCGGTCCAGGTCGGCGGACTGCTCGGGAACGCCCAGCCCCTCCAGGTCGACCGCGTCGACGGGGGTCAGGTCGCAGATCCCGGCCAGCCGCACCCGCCCGGCGGCGGTGAGCGCGCGCAGGTTGTCCAGGTGCCAGCGGCCGTGGCCGTGCGCGCCGACCAGCACCACCTCGACCGGGCTCATCGGCGCGCCCCCGGGTCGTGCCGGGTGGCCGCGAGGACGGCCTCGTCGAAACGCAGGCCGAGGCCCGGGTGGTCGCCCGGGTGCGCCAGGCCCTTCTCGATCCGCACCGGGGGCGGGCCGGCGAGCAGGCCGAGGGCGGCGAACGAGGCGTCCTCGACGTCCTCGACCATCGCCGGGAGCGGCAGGCAGCACGCCAGCTGCCCGGACAGGTCGGGCAGCAGGTGCGGGTGGACCGGGACGCCGAACGCGCGGGCCAGCTCGGCGATCCGCAGGAACGGGGTGATCCCGCCGGCCCGCACCACGTTGGGTTGCAGCACGTCGCAGGCCCCGGCGGTGAGCAGGTCGCGGAACTGCCGGACGGTGTGGGTGTTCTCGCCCAGCGCGACCGGCACGCCCGCCGCCGCCCGCAGCCGCGCGTAGCCCTGCACGTCGTCGGCGGGCAGCGGCTCCTCCAGCCACGCGGGGTCGTAGGGGCGCAGCGCCTCGGCGGCCCGCAGGGCGCGGTACAGGTCCCAGCGCTGGTTGGCGTCCAGCATCAGCCGCACGCCGGGCCCGACCGCGTCCCGCACGGCCGCGACCCGTGCCACGTCCTCGGCCAGGTCGGGCAGCCCCACCTTGATCTTCACGGCGGTCAGGCCCGCGTCGGCCCAGCGCCGCGCCTGGGCGACCAGCTCCTCCAGGGTGTAGTGGCGGTTGACGCCGCTGCCGTAGACGGGGGCGGTGGCGCGGCGGCGGCCGAGCGCGGCGGTCAGGCCGTCGGCGGCGGCCAGGTCCCACAGCGCCAGGTCGACGGCGGCCAGCGCCATCGTCGTCAGGCCGCCGTACCCGGCCTCGTGCAGCCGCCACGACAGCGCGTCGAAGGCGACGGCCGGGTGCGCGGGCAGGCCGAGCGCGGCCTCGCGCACGTCGGTCTCCAGCAGGGCGCGCACCGCCGCGCCGCCGACGTTGGGCGCCCAGGAGAAGCCGGTTCCGGTGCGGCCGTCCCCGGTGGTCAGCCGGGTGACGACCAGCTCGACGAAGGTCCGGCCGGGCTCCCAGGGCCGGGTCATCGGGACCCGGTGCAGGGTGCTGGCGAGGTCGGCGATGACCGTCATCGGGCGGTCCCGGCGATCGACAGGCCGGTGCCGAGGAGGCGTTCCAGCTCGGCGAGGTGGTCGGCGGCCGGCTCCACCAGCGGCGCGCGGACCGGGCCGACGTCGAGGCCGCGCAGCCGGACGGCGGCCTTGACCAGCGACACCGCGTAGCCGGGGACGCTGCTGCGCAGCTCCACCAGCGGGGCGTAGAAGTCGGCCAGCAGCCGCCCGGTCAGCTCGGTGTCGCCCTTGTCGAGGGCGGCGCGGAACGCGACGGCGACCTCGGGCGCGAAGCAGAACACCGCCGAGGAGTACAGGTCCACGCCGATGCCCCGGTAGGCGGGCTGGGTCAGCTCGGCGGTGGGCAGGCCGTTGAAGAACGTGAAGTCCGGGCCGATCGCGCGGCGGACCGCCAGCACCACGCGGGCCATCCGGTCGATGTCGCCGACACCGTCCTTCAGGCCGGTCACGCCGGGGATCCGGGCGAGCTCGACGGCGGCGCCCGGGTCGAGCACCACCCCGCCGCGCTGGTAGAGGATGACCGGGATGCCAGCGGCCCCGGCGACGGCGGCGACGTAGGCGCGCAGCCCCTCGCCCGGGCCCTGCGCCAGGTAGGGCGGCATGAGCAGCAGCCCGTCGGCCCCGGCGTCGGCGGCCTGCCGCGCCTGCTCCAGGGCCGCGCCGAGCGGGCCGCCCGCCCCGGCGACCACCGGGACGGCCCCGGCGACGGCCGTCACGGCGGTGCGGACCGCCAGGTCGTGTTCGGCGGCCGACAGGCTGGGGAACTCCCCGGTGCCGCAGGCCACGAACACCCCGCCGGGCCCGTGCGCCAGGCCCGCGCGGACGTGCTCGGCCAGCGCCCCGGCGTCGACGCCGCCGCCGGCGCCGAACGGCGTCACCGGGAAGAACAGGACTCCGCTGAGCTGCATCAGATCTCCATCGCGAGTTCGGTGCGCCAGCTGCGCTTGGGCTGCCAGCCGAGCAGCCGTTCGGCCTTGGCGCCGGAGAAGGCGGGGGCGGTGCCGGTCAGGGCCGCGGCGTGCGGCGCGGTCGCGGGCACGACGCGGGGCAGCAGGTCGGCCAGGGGCTCGCGGGCCAGCGCGTCGCCCGCGCCCGCGAAGAACACCTCGCCGTTGGGCAGCTCCGGCAGCGCGTCCAGCAGCACGCGCACCAGGTCGGCGGCGTCGCGGGCGTCCACGTAGTTGAACAGCGACACCCCGCCGAGCTCGGGCCGGTCCAGGCGTTCGGCGATGCCGTGGCCGCTCTGGGTCGGCGCGCCCCGCCACTCCTCGGGGGCCACCACGAAGCAGGGCCGCACCGCCGCCAGCCGGGTCCGGTCCCCCGCCGCGGCCGCGAACATCCGCATCGTCTGCTCGGCAGCTAGCTTGGACAGGCTGTAGGCGTTCCAGGGCTCGGCCGGATGGTCCTCGTCGATCGGCAGGTAGGACGGGGACCAGCCGTGCGGCGCGCCGTAGCCGATGACGGTGGGACTGCTGGCGACCACGACGCGTTCCACGCCGGTGTGGACGGCGGCCTCGCAGACGTTGAACGCCAGCTGGGTGTTGACCCGGTAGGTGAGCGCGTCGGTGCGGCTGAACGGGGTCGCGATCGCCGCCAGGTGGACCACCGCGCGCGGCCGGAACCGGGTCAGCGCCCCGTACGCCTCGCCGAGGTCGGTCAGGTCGGCCGGCAGCGCCGTCGCGCACGCCTCGGGGGTGCCGGGCGCGGGGTCGATCCCGACCACCTCGTGCCCGGCGGCGGCCAGGTCGGCGACCACGCTGCGGCCGAACCGGCCCGCGCTGCCGGTGACCAGCACCCGGCTGCCGGGCTCCAGGGCGCTCATCCCTTCACCGCCCCGGCGCTGAGGCCCTTGACCAGGTACCGCTGGATGAGCGCGAAGATGATGATGACCGGGACGGCCGCGACGACGCCGCCCGCCGCCAGCGAGCCGAGGTCGCTGCCGGACTCGCCGATGGTGTAGCTGAGCCCGACCGGCACCGTGTACTTCTCCTGGTCGCTGAGGAACATCAGCGCGAACAGGAAGTGGTTCCAGCTGTGGATGAACGCGAACGACCCCACCGCGATCAGCCCGGGCCGCAGCAGCGGCAGCACCGTGACCAGGAACCCCCGGAACCGCGAGCAGCCGTCCACCCAGGCGGCCTCCTCCAGCTCCCGCGGCACGTTCCTGATGAACCCGCTGAGCAGGATCAGCGACAGTGGCAGCTGGAACACCGTCTCGGCGACGATGACGCTCCAGAGGCTGTTGACCAGGCCCACCGTCTTGAAGATCTCGAACAGCGGGACCAGCATCAGCGCGCCGGGGATGAACTGCGTGCACAGCATCGCCAGCAGGAACGCCTTCTTGCCGCGGAAGTCGTAGCGGGCCAGGCCGTAGCCGCCGGCGAGCGCCACCACGGTCGTGGCGACCATCGACACCAGCCCGACCTTGAGGCTGTTGGCGAAGTAGACGCCGAACCCGGACTCGTTCCAGACCCGGAGCAGGTGGTCCAGGGTCAGCGGCCAGGGCAGCAGGCCGGTGGTGCCGCTGGGCCGGAACGCGTACAGCAGCATCCAGTAGAACGGCACCAGCGTGAACGCCAGGTACAGCCCGAGCGGGACCCAGATCTCCCAGGGGCGGGCCCCGTCGCGCCCGCGCCGCCGGGGCGCGGCCCTGCGCACCGGTTCCTTCGCGGCCGGGGCGTCCCGGCCGACGGTGGGCGTCCCGGTGTCGGCGGGGCCGCCGGTCGCCGTCGTGGTCGTCGACCGGGTCATGTCCGGTCACCTCCGAACTTGCTGAGGCGCAGGTAGAGGATCGAGCAGAAGAGCAGGATGAAGAACGCCGCCGCCGTCAGCGCCGAGCCGTAGCCGAACTCGTGCGCCACCGTCGCCTTGTGCGCCACGTACAGCGGCAGCGTGGTGGTCTGGTTGGCGGGGCCGCCGTTGGTGAGGGTGTAGAGGAGGTCGACGTTGTTGAACTCCCACACCGCGCGCAGCAGCGTGGACAGGATGATGGCGTCCTTCAGGTGCGGGAGCGTGATGTGCCAGAAGCGGCGCAGCCGGGACGCGCCGTCCACGGCGGACGCCTCGTACAGGTCCCTGGGGATGCTCTGCAGGTCGGCCAGCAGCAGGATCGCGAAGAACGGCACGCCGCGCCACAGCTCGGTCAGCACCGCCGCCGGGAACACCGCGCCCGGGTCGGCCAGCGGCGACGAGCCGTGCTGCCCCAGCCCGAGGTCGGCCAGGTACCTGGTGAACCCGGTGGTCGGGTTGTAGAGCAGCACCCAGATGCTGGTGGTGAGCACGCCGGACACCGCCCAGGGCGAGAACACCAGCGCCCGCGACAGGGCCCGGCCGACGAACGACTCGTTCACCAGCAGCGCCAGCCCCAGGCCGAGCAACAGCTGGAAGCCGACGGTGGCCGCGACCCACTTGGCGCTGAACCCGAGGCTCTGCCAGAACAGGGCGTCGCCGAACATCTGGCGGAAGTTGTCCAGGCCGGCGAAGCCGTTGTCCCACGGCTTGGTGACGTTGTAGTGCTGGAGGCTGTAGTAGAAGACGCTGGCCATCGGGTACACCAGGAACCCGATCATCAGCAGCACCGCGGGCGCTATCAGCGCGTATGGCGTGCGGGGCCCGCGCGTGGACCGGCGGCGGCCGCGCCCGGCCACGCCCTCGGTCACGCTCAGGTCGGCGGTTGCCACGAGCGCCTCCTTCGTGCGAGTTCGGCGACCGAGCCGGGAAAGCGCTTACTCAACGGCGCCTCGGGACCGGCCCGACCTTCGGGGACGGGGGAACGACGGGGAACGGGGGTGGAAAGGGCACGTCCGGACGGCGACGGGGGGTGTGGGCCCCGTCACACCGCAACCGGTTGCAGGAAACATTGGCGTCATCCGGGCGAAACGTCAAGGCCCAGTTTGCGACAATGAGTTCCGGCCTTTGCTTCGGTTGCAACCGGTTGCATAATGGCCACGCCCCGACGAGAGGACTCCCCTTGGCCGTAACGATCCGTGACGTGGCGCGGGCCTGCGGTGTGCACGTCTCCACGGTGTCGCGCACCTTCTCGGCGCCCCACCTGGTCAACCCGGAGACCCGCACCCGCGTGCTGGCGGAGGCCGAACGGCTCGGCTACCGGCCCAACCGGGCCGCCCGCGCGCTCACCACCGGCCGCACCCACAACATCGGGCTCATCGTCGCCGACATCGCCAACCCGTTCTTCCCCCCGCTCATCAAGGCCGCCCAGGCGCACGCCCGGCTGCGCGACTACCACGTGTTCGTCGCCGACACCGACGAGGACCCCCGGGTGGAGGAGGAGCTGATCCAGACCTTCTCCAAGCAGGTGGACGGGGTGCTGCTGTGCAGCCCCCGGCTGTCGAACCGGGCGATCGACCGGCTGCGCCGGGACGTGCCGTTCGTGGTGGTGAACCGGCCGGTCAGGGGGCTGCCCGCGGTGCTGATGGACGTCGCCGACGGGGCCCGGCAGGCGGTCGGGCACCTGACCTCGCTCGGCCACCGCGAGCTGGCGCTGCTGACGGGCCCGTCCGGCTCCTGGAACAGCGGCCTCATCCAGGACGCGGCCGAGCGGGCCGCGGCGGAGGCGGGCGCGCGGCTGACCGCGCTCGGCCCCAACGCGCCCACCGAGCAGGGCGGGCTGCTGGCCGCGCCGGAGGTGCTGGCGGCCGGCGCCACCGGCGTGCTCGCCTACAACGACCTGATGGCGATCGGCCTGCTGGAGGGCCTGGAGGAACGCGGCGTCGCGGTCCCCGGCGACGTCAGCGTGGTCGGCTTCGACGACATCATGCAGGGACGGCTGGCCCGGCCGAAGCTGACCACGGTGGCGATGCCGACGGTCGCGGCGGGCCGCACCGCCGTCGACATGCTGCTGCAGCAGGTCGGCGCCGAGGAGGCGGGACCCTCCGTGACGAGCCTGCAGACGACACTGGTCGTCCGCGAGTCCACCGCCGCGCCCGCGCGGCTTCCCCGGTGAGGACCCCTGATGAGCGAGAAGTTCGGAACCCTGCCCGACGGCACCGCCGTGCACCGCCACACGCTGGAGAGCGGTTCGGGGCTGCGCGCCCGGATCCTCACCTACGGCTGCGTCGTCCAGACGCTGGAGGTCCCCGGCCGCGACGGCGGGCGCGCCAACGTGGTGCTCGGCTGCTCCACCCTGGAGGACTACCTGACCAGGAGCCGCTACTTCGGCGCGGTCGTCGGCCGGTACGGCAACCGCATCGCGGGCGGGCGGTTCCGGCTCGACGGCCGCGAGCACCGGCTGCCGGTCAACAACGGCCCCAACAGCCTGCACGGCGGCGAACGCGGCTTCGACAAGCGCGTCTGGGAGGTGACCGGTTCCGGCCCGGACCGCGTCACCCTCGCCCGCGTCAGCCCCGACGGCGAGGAGGGCTATCCGGGGACGCTGCGCGCCGAGGTGACCTACACCCTCACCGACGACGCGCTGCGGATCGACTACCGGGCGACCGCCGACGCGCCGACCGTCGTGAACCTCACCAACCACTCCTACTTCAACCTGGCCGGGGAGGACTCCGGCGACGTGTACGGCCACGTGCTGACCGTCGAGGCCGACCGGTACCTGCCGGTGGACGGGCACCAGATCCCCACCGGGAAGATCGCGCCGGTGGAGGGGACCCCGTTCGACTTCCGCGCGCCGCGCGCCATCGGGGAGCGCCTCCGCGACCCGCATCCGCAGCTGCTCGTCGGCAGCGGCTACGACCACACCCTCGTGCTGCGCGACGCGCCCGCCGACGCGCCGCTCCCGGCGGCTCGCGTGGAGGAGCCGGGGTCGGGCCGGGTGATGGAGGTGCTCACCACCGAGCCCGGCGTGCAGTTCTACTCGGGCAACTTCCTCACCGGCTCGGTGGTCGGGACCGGCGGGCGCGCCTACCGGCAGGGCGCGGGGTTCTGCCTGGAGACCCAGCACTTCCCCGACTCCCCCAACCAGCCCGCGTTCCCGTCGACGGTGCTGCGCCCCGGCGGGACGCGCGTCTCCACGACGGTGTTCCGCTTCTCCTGGTGACGTCGTCGGTGCCACGGCCGCCCTCCTCGTCCCGGCCGCTGGTCGCCGGGGAGGGCCCGGAAGGTCGCCGCGCGGCGGGGACTTCCTCTGGAAAGCGCTTACCACGGTAGGGTGTCGGCACAGCGCCGTCCGACCGTCGCACCAGGGGGACCGAGTGATCACGCTTGAGGACGTGGCCCGCCGCGCGGGGGTCTCCCTCGCCACCGCCTCACGCGTGCTGAACGGCAGCAACCGCCGGGTCGGCGCCGCGCTGCGCCAGCGGGTCGAGCGGGCCGCCGCCGAGCTCGGCTACGAGCCCGACGTGACCGCGCAGACCCTGGCCCGCGGGTCCAGCAACGTGGTCGGGCTGGTGGTGCACGCGCTCACCGACCCCTACTTCGCCGCCCTGGCCGAGGGTGCGATGCGGGCCGCCGACCGGCACGGCTGCACCGTGATGATCGGCGCGACGCACCGCGACCCCGAGCGGGAGATCTCCCTGGTGTCCACGCTGCGCGCGCAGCGGGTCCGGGCGGTGGTGCTGGCCGGGTCCCGCACCGCCGACCCGGCCGTCACCGAACGCCTCGCCACCGAGATCGAGCGGTACCGCACGGCCGGCGGGCGGGTCGCCTGCGTCGGGCAGGACCGGCTCGGCGTGGACACGGTCGCGCCCGCCAACCGCGAGGGCGCGGCGGCGCTGGCCCGCGCGCTGGCGGAGCTGGGGCACCGGCGGTTCGCGGTGCTGGCCGGTCCGGAGCGCCTGCTGACCGCCGCCGACCGCACCGAGGGGTTCGCCGCGGCCCTGGCCGACCTCGGCCTGCCCGCGCCGCGCGTGGTCCCCGGCGGGTTCGACCGCGACGGCGGGCACGCGGCGGCGGGCGCGCTGGTCGACGCCGGGCTGGACGACGTCACCTGCGTCTTCGCGGTCAACGACGTGATGGCGGTCGGGGCGCTGGCGGCGCTGCGGGAGCGGGGCGTGGACGTTCCGGGGACGCTGTCGGTCGCCGGGTTCGACGACATCGAGACGCTGCGCGACCAGGTGCCCGCCCTGACGACGGTCCGGCTGCCGCTCACCGCGATGGGCGAGCGGGCGCTGGACCTGGCGCTGGAGGAGCGGGAGCGGCCGAGCGTCGAGAGCGTCGCGGGCGAGGTCGTGCTGCGCGCCAGCACGCGGCGGGTCTGACCCCGCCCGCGTCGGGAGGGGGCGGTCAGCCGAGGGCGGGCCGCACCAGGGAGTCGAAGCGCGCCCGGACGGTCGCCAGCACCTCGTCGGGGTCGGCGGCCCACACGTCGGCGTTGAAGATCTCGACCTCGACGTCGCCGGTGTAGCCCGCGTCCCGCACGGCCTCGGTCAGCGGCCCGAACCCGATGACGCCGTCGCCCATGATCCCCCTTCCCAGCAGCGCGTCGGCGGGCAGCGGGTGGATCTGGTCGCACACCTGGTAGCCGGCGATCCGGTCGCCCGCCCGCGCGATCTGCGCGGGCGCCTCGGGGTCCCACCAGACGTGGAAGGTGTCCACGACGACCCCCACGCGTTCGGCGGGGTACGGCTCGGCCAGGTCGAGGGCCTGCTTGAGGGTGGACAGCACCGCGCGGTCGGCGCAGTACATCGGGTGCAGCGGCTCCAGCGCGAGCCGGACGTCGCGTTCGGCCGCGTAGGGGACCAGGGCGGCCAGGGCCTCGTCGACCCGGCGGCGCGCCCCGGCGAGGTCGCGGGAGGCGCGCGGGCCCGGCGGCTGACCCGGCGTGACGCCGGGCAGCCCGCCGACGACCATGACCAGGCACGCCGCGCCGAGCTCGGCGGCCTCGTCGATGGCCTCGCGGTTGTCGCGCGGCCAGGTGTCGCCGGTGAGGAACCCGCCCCGGCACAGGGAGGACACGCGCAGGCCCGCGTCCCGCACGAGCTTGGCGGTGGCGGCCAGGCCGTGCTCGGCGACCTTCTCCCGCCACAGCCCGATCGCGGGGAGGCCGTGCCGGGCGCAGCCGTCCACGGCCTCGGCGACCGACCAGCGCCGGGTCGTCCACTGGTTGAGCGACAGCCTGGTCATCGGTCCACTCCGTAGGTCGCGAGGAGGGCGCGCATGCGGGCGACGGCGCGGCCCGGGTCGGCGAGCAGCCCCGCCGCGTCCGCCAGCCGGAAGACCTCGGCCAGGTGGACGACCGAACGGGCGCCGTGCGCGCCGTTGACCATGGCGAAGGCGTCCTGGTGGCCGTTCAGCCAGGCCAGGAACACGATGCCGGTCTTGTAGTGGTAGGTCGGCGCCTCGAAGATCTTCCGCGCCAGCGGCACGGTCGGCTCGAACGCCGCCCGGTAGGCGTCCGCGTCACCCACGTCGAGCGCGTGCAGCGCGGTCGCGGCGGCCGGGGCGATCGCGTCGAAGATCCCCAGCAGCGCGTCGCTGCCACCGGCGATCAGGTCCGGGTAGTGGAAGTCGTCCCCGGTGTAGAGGCGGACGCCGTCCGGCAGGCGCTCGCGCAGCCACACCTCGCGGTCGGCGTCCAGCAGCGACACCTTCACGCCGTCGACGTGCGCGGCGTGCTCGCCGACCAGTGCCAGGAAGTGCCCGCACGCCTCGTCCAGATCGGCCGAGCCCCAGTATCCCGCCAGGTTCGGGTCGAACATCTCCCCCAGCCAGTGCAGGATCACCGGCCGGTCGACCTGGCGCAGCAGCGTGCCGTAGACCTCCCGGTAGTCCTCGGGGCCGCGGGCGACGCGGGCGAGCTGGCGGCTGGCCATGAGGATGATCCCGGCCCCCGCCGCGCGGACCGTCTCGATCTGCTCCTCGTAGGCGGCGACGACCGCCTTGAGGGAGTCGGCGTCCGGGACGTGGTCGGTGCCCGCGCCGCAGGCGACCAGCTCGGCCGGGTCGCCGACGGCGGCGGCCTCGGCGGCGGAGCGCCGGACCAGCTCGGCGGTCGCGGCCCAGTCCAGGCCCATGTTGCGCTGGGCGGTGTCCATGGCGTCGGCCACCCGCAGCCCGTGGGACCACAGGTGGTGGCGGAACCGCAGGGTGGCGTCCCAGTCCACCGTGGCGGGGCGGCCGGGGCCGTTGTCGGCGCGGGGGTCGGCCACCACGTGGGCGGCGGCGTACGCGACGCGGCTCGCGGGCGGCGCGGCGGGACGCGGCCAGTCCACCGGGTCGCCGACGGCGTGCTCGGTCAGGCCGCCCCCGGCGGTGGGCAGCCAGAGCGTGCGCCCGGGTCCGCCCGGCACGGTCCGCGCGCGGAGCCGGCGGTGCTCGCGACCGATCATCACGCCTCCCCGCCGAAGTCGATCGGGGTCAGCTCGACCCGGCGGCCCTCGGTGGACGACAGCAGGCCCGCCTGGGCGAGCTGCACGCCGCGCGCCCCGGCGGCGAAGTCGTAGGGGAACGGCTCGTCGGCCGCCACGTGCCGCACGAACATCTCCCACTGCGTCTTGAACCCGTTGTCGAACTCGGCGTTGTCGGGCACCTCCTGCCACTGCTCCCGGAACGGCTCGGTCGCCGGCAGGTCCGGGTTCCACACCGGCTTGGGCGTGGTGGAGCGGTGCTGGACGCGGCACCGCCGCAGGCCCGCCACCGCGCTGCCCTCGGTGCCGTCCACCTGGAACTCCACCAGCTCGTCCCGGAACACCCGCGTGGTCCAGGAGGAGTTGATCTGCGCCACGACCCCGCCCGCCAGCTCGAAGATGCCGTAGGCGGCGTCGTCGGCGGTCGCGTCGTAGCGGCCGCCCGCCTCGTCCCAGCGCTCGGGGACGTGCGTGACCGCCCGCGCGGTGACGGCCTCGACCCGGCCGAACAGGTTCTCCAGCACGTAGTGCCAGTGCGGGAACATGTCCAGCACGATCCCGCCGCCGTCCTCGGCCCGGTAGTTCCAGCTCGGCCGCTGGGCGGCCTGCCAGTCCCCCTCGAACACCCAGTAGCCGAACTCCCCGCGCACCGACAGCACCCGTCCGAAGAACCCGCCGTCGACCAGCCGCTTGAGCTTCAGCAGCCCCGGCAGGAACAGCTTGTCCTGCACCACGCCGTTCTTCACCCCGGCGGCCCGCGCGGTCTTGGCCAGCGTGATGGCGTCCTCGAGGGTCTCGGCGGTGGGCTTCTCGGCGTACACATGCTTGCCCGCCTCGATGGCGCGCGTCACGGCCCCGACGCGGGCGGAGGTCACCTGGGCGTCGAAGTAGACCTGGTTGGCCGGGTCGGCCAGCGCCGCGTCCAGGTCCGTGGTCCAGTCGGGGATGTCGTGGCGTCCGGCCAGGTCGCGCAGCTTGGCCTCGCTGCGGCCGACGAGCACCGGCTTCAGCAGGACCCGCTCGCCGGTGGGCAGGGCGACGCCGCCGGCGGAGTTGATCGCCAGGACGGAGCGGACGAGGTGCTGGCGGTAGCCCATGCGGCCGGTCACGCCGTTCATCACCACGCCGAGGGTGCGGGTTGTCATCGGGTCCCTCCCGGGATCATCGTTCGAACAGGCGGCGGGAAAGCGCTTTCCGTACGGTGAGACTAAGCGACGGGGCGCACGCCCCACAAGTGGCCGGGCGCGTGCGCCGCCGTCGGCGCGGGTGCGGTTACAGGGGCCGGGGCCTGCGGTTCAGTCCGCCGCAGTCGATCTCGCTGACGACGGCGGGCCCGCCGCCCACGGTCGCCCGCGCCTCCAGCCGGACGTGGCGGGCCGTCACGGGCCGGCGGAGGCGGACCAGCTTGTAGGCGTGGTCGGCGGCCCACCGGCCTTCGGCGACGGGCCGGAAGCGCCTGCCGTCGACGCTGGTCAGCACCCGGTATCCGGTGATGTTGCCGGTGGTGACGAACTCCTCGAACGAGCCGGGCGTCCGGGTGTCCTGGCGCGGGAGGTAGCCCACGGCGTCGATGCCGGTGAACACCCGGCCCAGGTCGAGGGTGGCCGCCTGGGGCAGGGGCGTGCCGGACGTCCAGAGGGTCTGGTCGGCCTGGCCGTTCCAGCCGTAGTCGCTGTGCCCGTCCACGGCGGCCGGGGCGTCGGAGGCGACCGGGGTGAGCGGATGGCGCAGCACGTCGGGCTGGGCGGGCAGCGGGGGGCGGGTCCGGTCGGGCCGCCACGCGCGGCCGACCTCCCGCAGCCTGGTCACGACCTCGTCGTCCAGCAGGCCGCGCGGGTTGGGCGGGCAGTTGAGGATGAAGGTGCAGTAGCGCTGTTCCAGCGGCGTGAGGTGGCCGTCCACGATCTGCTCGGTGCTGAGCAGGGTCGCGGGCGTGGAGGGGTGCCAGAACCACCCCGCCGGGGAGACGGTCTGCCCCTGCGAGGCCGCGAGGGTGTTGCCGGGCGGGCAGAACACGCCGCCCTTGGTCTCCTCGATGAACAGCAGGTCCGAGTGCCACGGCACGGTCAGCCCGTTGAGGTCGAGCACCAGGCAGTCGGGTTGCAGGGCGGCGATGTGCGCGCGGATCTCGCCGAACGGCACGCTCTGGTGCCCGAACGCCCAGTGCCACGCCCAGCCGTCGAGGATCAGCAGGGGGACCGGCCCGTACCCGGTGAGCAGCTCGGTGAGCTGTGCCTTGACGAACTCGATCCGGTCGCGGGTGATCGGCGGCCGGTCGTCGAAACCCTTGGGGCCCACGCCGTTGGTGCGGTCCCAGATCGAGAAGTACAGGCAGGGGGTGACGCCGCGGGCGCGGAAGGCGCGCATGTACTCGCGGACGATGTCGCGCTTCACCGGGCTGTCGGCCACGGTGTAGGGGGTGTGCCGGGACGGCCAGAGGCAGAACCCGTCGTGGTGCTTGGCGGTCAGGACGGCGAACCGCATCCCGGCGGCGCGGGCGGCGTCGGCCCACTGGCCGCAGTCCAGGTCGGTGGGGGCGAACGAGGCGGGGTCGCGGTCGGGCTCCACCCATTCGGCGTCATGGAACGTCCCCATGTTGAAGTGCAGGAACATGCCGAAGCGCCAGTCGACGAAGCGCTTTTGCAGGGCGTGGCGGTTGCCGGGGGCGAGGGCGGGGGGCGGGGCGGCGGCGTGGGCGGACGGCGGGGGCAGCGCCGCCGCCCCGGCCGCCAGCGCGGAGGCCGCCAGGAATCCGCGTCGGTACATCGGGGCTCCTTCGCGTCGAGAGCGTGTCGAAGCGCTTCGATGCCGTGATCGTAGATCTCGTGTGAGCCACGACACAAGGGCCCCGCCGGGGCGGCGGCCGGTCAGTGCGCGACCGGCTGCCGCCCGGCGTCCGCCCCGACCTCGTCGCCGGACCGGGGCGCGGACCGGTCCGGTGCCAGGGCCTGGTCGAGGTCGGCGATCAGGTCCGCGGGGTCCTCCAGCCCGATCGACAGCCGGACCAGGCCCTCGCCCGGCTTCGCCTCGGCGGTGACGGGCCGGTGGGTGAGGGCGCGCGGGTGCTGGATCAGCGAGTCCACGCCGCCGAGCGAGACCGCGTGGGTGAACAGGCGGACGGCGGAGGTGACGTTCCGGGCCGCCGCGTAGCCTCCGCGCAGCTCGACCGCGAGCATCGCGCCCGGGCCGCGCATCTGGCGGCCCAGCAGCCCGCGCGGGTCCCCGGCCAGTTCCGGGTAGTGGACCGCCGTGACCTGCGGGTGCGCGGCCAGCCACGCGGCGACGCGCCGCGCGTTGTCCTGCTGGGCGCGGACGCGGACCGGCAGCGTGGCCAGGCCCCGGTGCAGCAGGTAACCGCCCAGCGGGTGCAGGAGCGCCCCGGTGACCGCGCGGACCCGCCGCAGCGCGGCCGCGTGCTCGGCGGAGCAGGCGACGACGCCCCCGATGACGTCGCCGTGCCCGCCGAGGTACTTGGTCGCGCTGTGCAGCGCGAACGCCGCGCCGTGGTCGAGCGGGTTCTGCAGGACCGGGGTGGCGAAGGTGTTGTCGACCAGCACCGGAACCGGCCCGGCGGCGGTGACGGCGGCGCGGATGTCGACCAGGTCGAGCGTCGGGTTCGCCGGGGTCTCCAGGATCACCAGGGCGGTGTCGGGCCGTACCGCGCCCGCGATCTCCTCGGGCCGGCAGAACGTCGTCTCGGTGCCGAGCAGCCCGGAGGCGAGCAGGTGGTCGGTGCCGCCGTACAGGGGCCGTACCGCCACGACGTGGCGGCGGCCGGTCTCGTGGACCCGCGCGAGCGCCACGGCGGTGAACGCGGCCATCCCGGACGAGAACGCCACGGCGGCATCGGCGTGCTCCAGCGCGGCCAGGGCCTCCTCGAAGCGCGCGACCGTCGGGTTCCACAGCCGCGCGTACACCGCGCCGCCCTCGGCCAGCGGCGTCCCGCCCGACGCCATGGCCTCGTAGGACAGCCCGCCCGCCTCGACGTCGGGCAGCGGGTTGGTCGACGACAGGTCGAGGGGCGGCGCGTGGACGCCGAGGTCCGCCAGGTCCTCGCGACCGGCGTGAACGGCCAGCGAGTCCGGCCGAAGAAACCGTGAAGCCATGCCCCCAGACTGGGCGGAACGCCAATCAACTGCAATGCTTGTCGCAGAAGTGATGGCTTACCCCCCATATCTTCGTGGATCCACCAACCGGAGGGCCCCGTGGCAGCGCCGCCGCCGAAGAAACCGCAAGCCCCGCCGGGGACCCTGGACGAGACCGACCTGAGGATCCTCGCCGCGCTCGTCGAGGACGGCCGCCTGACCAACGCCGCGCTCGCCGCCCGCGCCGGGGTCGCCGAGTCCACCTGCGCCTACCGGGTGCGGGCGCTGCGGCGGTCGGGGGTGATCCGGTCGGTCAACGCGCGGCTGGACTCGGCCGCCCTGGGCCGCCCCCTCCAGGCGATCATCAAGGTGCGGCTCGGCAGCCACAGCCGCGACCTGGTCCGCGCCCTCTACGACGACCTGGTGACGATCCCCGGCACGCTGTCGGTGCTGCACGTGGCGGGCGACGACGACTTCCTGCTGCACGTCGCCGTCCCCAACGCCGAGGGCCTGCGCGACCTCATCCTGGAGCACGTCACCGTGCACGCGGTGGTCCGCCAGACCCAGACCCAGCTGGTCTTCGAGACCCGCGACGGCCGGGGGGTGCTGCCGTGACGGGGACCGGGCCGGTGCTGGCGCGGGCGCTGCGGGTCCTCGGGGCGTTCGACGCGCGGCATCCGGCGCTGACGCTGAGCGAGCTGGCCCGGCGGGCGGACCTGCCGGTGTCGACCGTCCACCGGATGGCCCGCGACCTGCTGGACTGGGGCGCGCTGGAACGCGGCGACGACGGCCGCTACCGGGTCGGGCTGCGGCTGTGGGAGATCGGCTGCCTGGCGCCGCGCGGGCAGGGGCTGCGTGAGCGGGCGCTGCCGTTCCTGGAGGACCTGTCCCAGGTGACCCGCGAGAACGTGCAGCTCGCCGTGCGCGAGGGCACCGAGCTGGTCTTCATCGAGCGCATCGCCGGATCGGGGGCCGTGCCGGTGCTGACCAGGGTGGGCGGGCGGTTCGCGCTCACCGCCACCGGCGTCGGGCTGGCGCTGCTCGCGCACGCCCCGCCGGAGGTCCAGGAGCGGGTGCTCGCCGGGCCGCTGCCGCGCTTCACCGAGCTCACCGTCACCGACCCCGACCAGGTGCGGCGCATGCTGGCGCACGTCCGCACGCGCGGCTACGCGGTCAGCGACCGGCAGGTCACCATGGACGCCCTGTCGGTCGCCGCCCCCGTCCACGGGGAGGGCGGCGCGGTGGTCGCGGCGGTGTCGCTGGTGGTGCGGCACGGCACCACCACGGCCCAGGCCCTGGCGCCCCTGGTGTGCACCAGCGCCCGCGCCATCTCCCGGGCGGTGACCACCTCCTACGGGTGACCGCGTCTCGCGGGCGAGCGGGCCGTTCCCGTTTTCCGGCATCCGGAAAGGGCGCGGACCGGGCGGAGTGAGCTGGTTCACGATGGCCTGCACCGGCCGGTCGTCGCAGCCCCCCTTCCCGCCCCGAGGAGACGAGAATGACCGCGTTCGTGCGCAACCAGTGGTACGTCGCCGCCTACGCCCGCGAGGTCGGACGCGAGCCGCTCGGCCGCACCCTCCTGGACGAGCCGATCCTGCTGTACCGCACCGAGGACGGCCGCCCCGTCGCGCTGTCGGACCGCTGCGTGCACCGCCGCTACCCGCTGTCGCAGGCCCCGAGCCGGCTGGTCGGCGACCGGATCCAGTGCGGGTACCACGGCTTCACCTACGGCACCGACGGCGCGTGCACCTACGTTCCCGGGCAGCAGCGCATCCCCCGCACCGCGCGGCTCACCGCCTATCCCGTGGTCGAGCAGGACTCGTTCGTGTGGGTGTGGATCGGCGACGGGGAACCCGGCGACCTGCTGCCGCCGCGCGCCCCGTGGCTGGACTCCCCGGAGTACACCGTCGTGTCGGGCATGGAGCCGATCGACTGCGACTACGGCCTGCTGGTGGACAACCTGCTGGACCTGTCGCACGAGACGTACCTGCACGGCGGCTACATCGGCACCCCCGAGGTCGCCGAGACGCCGATCACCACCACGGTGGACGAGGAGGCGGGCGTGGTGTACGTCAGCCGCCACATGGACGACGCCGAGTGCCCGCCGTTCTACGCCAACTCCACCGGCATCCAGGGCCGCATCACCCGCTGGCAGGACATCGAGTACCACGCGCCCTGCCTGTACCTGCTGCACTCGCGGGTCGCGCCGGTCGGCTCCCCTCCCCCGAACGCCGACGGCACCGACCCGCAGGCCTTCCACGTCGAGGTCGTGTACGCCATCACCCCCTCGACCGGGAAGCACACCTACGACTTCTGGGCGGTGGCGCGGGACTTCGCGCTCGACGACCAGGAGGTCACCGAGTTCCTGCACAAGAACAACCACACCGTGGTGATGCAGGACGTGGACGCGTTGAACGTGCTGCAGAAGGCCCTGGACACCGAGAAGCCCGGCTACCAGGAGCTCAGCATCAACATCGACACCGGCGGCCTGGCCGCCCGCCGCCTCCTCGCCCGGATGGCCCAGTGAAGGCGGGCACGGTGAAGGCGGGCACGGTGGACCCGGACACCGCGCTGCACCGCGTCCACTGGATGCCGGGCACCGACCGGCTGCTGGCGGTGTGCCACTGCGGCGCCGAGCGCGCCTTCGAGGACCCGGTCCCGCTGTGGGACTGGCTCCTCGGCCACCCCGAGGACCACGACCGCCCGGCGGAGGGAGCCCCGTGACCACGTTGAGCCCGCCGGGCACGGAGGTCGACCTCGACCTGACCCTGGCCGGACGCGACCGCGTCGCCGACGGCGTCGTCCTGCTCACCCTGGCCCGCCCGGACGGCGGCGACCTGCCCGCCTGGGAGCCCGGCGCGCACGTCGACCTGGTGCTGGGTCCCGACCTGGTCCGCCAGTACTCGCTGTGCTCGGACCCGGCCGACCGTTCGCGCTGGCAGGTCGCGGTGCTGCGGGAGCCGGACGGGCGCGGCGGCTCGGCCCACGTCCACGACCGGCTGACGGCGGGGTCGCCGCTCCGGGTCCGGGGGCCGCGCAACCACTTCGCGCTGGAACCCGCCGCGCGCTACCTGTTCATCGCGGGCGGCATCGGGATCACCCCGCTGCTGCCGATGGCGGCCGAGGCCGAGCGGCGCGGCGCGGACTGGCGCCTGGTGTACGGCGGGCGCAGCCGCGCGACCATGGCGTTCCGCGAGCGGCTGGTGGCCGACCACGGCGGACGCGTCACCCTCCACCCGCAGGACGAGTCCGGCCTGCTGGACCTGGACGCGCTCCTGGGCACGCCCCGCGCCGACACCCTCGTCTACTGCTGCGGCCCCGAGGGGCTGCTGGAGGCCGTCGAGGAACGCTGCGCCGCCTGGCCGCCCGGGGCGCTGCGGGTCGAGCGGTTCTCGCCCAGGCAGGTCGGCGAACCCGTGCTGGACGGGGCGTTCGAGGTGGAACTGGCCCGGTCGGGAACGACCGTGACCGTCCCGCCGGGCAGGTCCGTCCTGGAGGCCGTGGAGGAGGCGGGCACGCCGGTGCTGTCGTCCTGCCGCGAGGGCACCTGCGGCACGTGCGAGACCCCCGTCCTGGAGGGGACGGTGGACCACCGCGACTCCCTGCTCACCCCGGAGGAACGCGCCGCCCACGACACCATGATGATCTGCGTGTCCCGCGCGGCCTGCCCGAGGCTCGTCCTCGACCTGTGACCGGCCGCCGATCCAGGCCACGGCGATGGCCGGGATCGGCGGTCCCATGGACAGCGCCCCGTCACGCGGCGACCATCCGGACATGGAGCGCGCGCGTTTCACCGCCTTCACCCTCGTGGGGGCCCTGCTGGTCACGGCGTCGGGCTGCCCGCCGGAGCGGTCCCGCCGCCCCGCCGACCCGTGCGAGCCCGGGGTCTCCAGGGGAAGCGACGGGGAGACCATCGGGGTCACCGAGTGCGGCGAGGTCTTCCACCCCTCGCTCCGGGACCTCTCGGCGAAGATCAAGAGCGAGAACGCGTTCGCCAGGGCCGCGCCCTCCTCCCCCACGCGCGAGGCCTACGTCACCATCGCGCTGATGGTGCCGATGTCCTACCGCTGGGGGCACCAGGAGGCCGAACGCCGCCAGGTCCTCCAGGAGGTCCAGGGGGCGTACGCGGCCCAGGCCCTGGCGAACCGGGAGGCGCGGGCGCACCCCGGGTCCGGCCGCCTGCGTGTGCGGCTCGTGCTGGCCAACCCGGGCAGCGGGTCGCAGCACTGGAAGGACGTGGTGCCGCGGCTGAGGGAACGGACCGCTTCCGAGAACCTGCGCATGGTGTTCGGGTTCAACGTCAGCCACACCGGGAACCTCGAAGCCATCGGGGCGTTGAACCGGCTCGGAATCCCGGTGGTCGGCGGACCCATCACCGCCGAGAGCCTGGAGATGTCACCGGGGCTCCCCCGGCTGGCCAAGGTGGTGCCGTCGAACATCGACCAGGCACGGGCGCTGGTCGCCCACCTCAGGGCCGATCCGAAGCGCGCGTTCCTGGTCGAGGACGTCTCCGACAAGGACCTGTACGCGCAGTCCCTGCGCCGCGCGTTCCGCCTGGTCACCAGGGGCACTCCCTACGCGCCCGAGCAGTTCCTCCCCGAACACGCCACCTCGAACGACTACTCGCGGATGGTCAACAACCTCTGCGACTCCAAGGCCGACACGGTCTTCTTCACGGGCCGCCCGCCCGCGCTCGCGTCGTTCGTGTCCGCGCTCGGCGGCCGGGGCTGCGAGGAACGCCGGTTCCGGCTGGTCACCGTGTCGGGCGCCTCGACCCTGGCGCTCGACCCCCACATGGACTGGGCGGCCTTCGCACGCGGCAAGGGCCTGGAGGTCGTGTATGCGACGGTGACCCACCAGGACGCCTGGACCACGTCCGGAGCCCCGAAGACCGGCGGTTCCAGGGACGACTTCGAGAAACTGCGGAGGTTCCTGTCCGAGGAGAGGGGGATCGGCTCGGTCGACCTCCGCACCGGCCGCACCATCACGATGTACGACAGCGCCCTGCTGTCGATCGAGAGCATCCAGAACCGCGTCACGAAGCCCGGCGAGGTCCCGAGCCTGGAGTCCATTCCGGAGGCGTGGCGGCGGCTGCACGGACCCCAGCGCGTGCGCGGCGCGAGCGGCTGGATCTGCCTGACGGGCAGGGCGACGCCCTACAACAAGGCGGTGGCGATCGTGCGGCTGGACGACCGGGCCAGGAGCGTGAGGTTCATCCGGCTCGCCTGGCCGGAGGGACGCCCGCTGGACCGGGCGTGCCGGGAGCCCGCCCGGCCCTGACGCCCGCCGGAACGCGCTCACCCGAACCGCGTGCAGGAGTCCACCACCGCCTCGTCCCGGATGCGCTGCTGGTCGCCGTCGGCGATCCCCGACAGGAAGGCGCACCTGAGGTCGGCCCCGGCCAGCCGCGCCCCCGTGAGCTGCGCCCCGGTCAGCACCGCCCCGTGGAGGTCCGCCTTGGACAGGTCGGCGTCGCGGAGGTCGGCCCTCGCCAGGCGCGCCTCACGCAACCGCCCCCGCGACAGGTCGGCGCGGTTCAGGTTCGCCCCCTCCAGGGCCGCCCCCTGGAGGTGGACGCCCGGCACCCGGAGCCCGTGCAGGTCCAGGCGGGTTCCCGGCGCGGAGGTCATGTCCGGCCGTCCCAGCACGCTCAGGGCCGCCTGCACGTCGGTGCCGGGCTCGCCCGGGGGCTTCGTGCCCGGCCGGGGGTCGTGCTCACGGGCGAACGCGGCCAGCACCGCGACGATGGTGGGCCGGTCCCGGGGCGAGTCGCGGGCGATGCGGTCCAGCGCGTGCACGGCCCCGAACCGCACGTCGACCGTCGGGGAGCCGAGCTGCTCGACGGCCCTGCTGTACCGCTCGGTGATCTGCCCCTCCCGGGAGGTGCGGATCTCCTCGAAGGCGGCGTCGACGGTCCGGGTGGCCTCCCGGAGGCTGCCCGCCGTGACGACGAGGCCGAGGACCAGGATGACCAGGGTGACGACCGGGTATCCGGCGGCCCGCCGTTGCAGGTGGAGCTCCAGGCGGCGGTCGGCGGACAGCTCGTCCGGACGCGCCGTGGACAGGTCGGTCAGCCGCTCGATGTGCCTGCGCCGTCGCCACCACTTCACGTGCGGTTCCCCGTCGTCCGGTGCGGTGAGGATAAGCGGACGCGCCCGCCGCGGCAAGGGCGCGCGGACGTCCGGACCGGGGCGTCCCGCGCTGTCCCCCGAACAGGCCGTAGAGTGATCGGATGTCGGATACATCACAGCGTCGACTGCCTCGGGGACGGCACGCGCTGCCGCCCGACCAGGTGGAGCGCATCCAGCGGGACCGGTTGTGCGCCGCGATGGCCGGGGTGATGGCGGAGAAGGGGTACGCGCGCACGTCGGTGGAGGACGTGCTGCGCCGGGCCGGGGTGTCGCGGCAGACCTTCTACCGGATCTTCGACTCGAAGCTCGACTGCTTCATGGCCGCCTTCGACCGGGCCGGGGAACTGCTGCTGGAACGCCTGCTGGCGACGGCCGAGCCGGACTCGCCCGGCGCGCCGGGCGAGCCGGTGGAGCGGTTCGCGGTCGTCTACACCGCCTATCTCGACGCGCTGGCCGCCGAGTGGCCCTACACACGGCTGTTCCTGGTCGAGGTGTTCGCGGCCGGGCCCGAGGCGATGGCGCGCCGGACCGGCGTGCAGGACACCATCGCCGCGGGGCTGGCCGACATCCTGGGCGTGACGGGCGAGGCGGGCCGCCGCACCTGCCAGATGATCGTCGCGGCGACGAGCGCGCTGGTGACCGCGCGCGCCGTCGACAACGACCCCGAGGGCCTGCGCGCGCTCGGCCCGCCGATGATCGCCCACGTCCGGCGGCTGTGGGAGGCGGGCATGTTCACCGAGGCGGGACCGGCCGCCTGACCGGCCCTGGACGGGTTGATCAGGGTTCGTTAGCTTTCGCCCCATGGACCTCACGACCGCGCGCAGGATCCTCGCCGCGGCGGGCGGGCTGGCGTTCGGCGCCGCCCTGCTGGCCGCCCCCGCCCACGCCGCGCCCTCCCCGGCCGCGCCCTCCCGCACCGCGCCCTCCCACACCGCGCCCCGGCTCGGCTGGGAGCTGAAGCCGACCGGGGTGGAGGCGCGGTTCCGCGGGCTGGCCGCCGTCGACCGGAACGTCGCCTGGGCGGCGGGCAGCGGCGGGAACGTGCTGCGGACCGTCGACGGCGGCCGGACCTGGCGGAAGGTCGCGCCGCCCGATGCCGCCGGGCTGGAGTTCCGGGACGTGGAGGCGTTCGACGCCGACCGCGCCGTGGTGCTGGCCATCGGCGAGGGCGACGCCTCGCGCGTCTACCGGACGGTGGACGGCGGGAGGACCTGGGCGCTGGGCTTCCGCAACGACGACCCCCGGGCGTTCTACGACTGCATGACGTTCTTCGACCGGCGCAACGGGCTCGCGATGAGCGACCCGGTGGACGGCAGGTTCCGCATCCTGGCCACCTCCGACGGGGGCGCGAGCTGGAGGGTCCTGCCCTCCGCGGGGATGCCGCCGGCGCTGGAGGGCGAGGCCGGATTCGCGGCCAGCGGGCAGTGCCTGGTCTCCCACGGGTCGCGGAACGTGTGGATGGCGACCGGCGGCGGGAAGGCGTCGCGGGTGTTCCACTCGCGGGACCGGGGCCGCACCTGGACCGTCGCCGAGACGCCGCTGCCGAGCAGCGCCTCCTCGGGCGTGTTCGCGGTGGCGTTCCGCGACGCGCGGCACGGCATCGCGGTCGGCGGCGACTACCGGCCCGGGCGACCCTCCCCCACCGCCGCCGCCGTCACCAGCGACGGCGGCCGGACATGGCGGGCCGCGTCCCGGCCGCCCGCCGAGTACCGCTCCGGGCTGACCTGGCCCGCCTACTCCGGCCCGGCCGCGCTGACGGTGGGGCCGACCGGCAGCGACCACACCCTCGACGGTGGCCGCACGTGGCGGCGGTTCGACACCGGGAGCTTCGACACCGTCGACTGCGCCCGCGACGGCTCCTGCTGGGCCTCCGGCGAGAAGGGCAGGATCGCCCGGCTCGGCCGGTGACCGCTTGGCAGGTTTCGCTGGTGTCGATCCGGGACCGCTCGGGGACGACCTTCTCGATCAAGCTCCCGAGGAGGTCCCCCGATGCGGTCCCCCCAGCGTTCCATCCTCGTCTGCGCCGGACTCGCCGCCCTCGCGGCCGGGCTGTCCGGCGCGCGGCTGGCCAGCGCCGAACCGCGCCGTGCCCCCGCAGCCCCCGCAGCCCCCGCAGCCGCCCCCGCCGCGGCACCGGCCCCCGGCGGCGGGTCGGTCGTGCGCGACGTCGTGCTGGCCGTCCACGGCGGAGCCGGGTCGCTGCCGCGCGGCAGCCTCACCCCCGAGCAGGAGAAGGCCTACCGCGACGCGCTCACCCGCGCCGCGCGGACCGGCCACGACCTGATCAGGCAGGGGCGGCCGGTGCTGGACGCGGTGGAGAAGGCCGTCAACGTCCTGGAGGACGACCCCAACTTCAACGCGGGCAAGGGCGCGGTCTTCAACACCGACGCCGAACACGAGCTGGACGCGTCCATCATGAACGGCAAGGACCTCAGGGCCGGGGCGGTCGCCGGGGTCCGCAACACCAGGAACCCCATCTCCCTGGCGCGCCTGGTCATGGAGAAGTCCCCGCACGTCATGATGGCGGGCAAGGGGGCCGACCAGTTCGCGCTGCGCAACGGCCTCCCCTACACCACCCAGGACTACTTCTGGACCCAGAAGCGCTGGGACCAGCTCATGGCCGCCAAGGGCCGCGCCCAGGCGAAGGGCGGGGCGGGGAACGGGCACACCGAGGTCGGCGGCACGGTCGGCGCGGTCGGCCTCGACCGCTCCCGCAACGTCGCCGCCGCCACCTCCACCGGCGGGCTGACCAACAAGCAGGTCGGCCGGGTCGGCGACTCCCCGATCATCGGCGCGGGCACCTACGCCAACAACCGCACCGTCGCGGTGTCGTGCACCGGGACCGGCGAGGTGTTCATCCGCGGCACCGCCGCCCACGACATCTCCGCGCTGATGGAGTACGGGAACCAGCCCGTCCAGGCCGCCGCCGCCCGGGTCGTCACCGAGAAGATCCCCGCGCTCGGCGCCACCGGGGCCGCCATCGCCCTGGACGGCCGGGGAAACCTGGCCGTCCCGCACAGCACCAAGGGGGTGATCAACGCCTACGTCACCCGCGACGGCAGGATCGTCACCCGGCTCTACGATGACGAGACCCCCGTCCGGTAGCCCCTGCCCGGTAAGCCCCGGGCCTCCGCTAACGTCGAGGTCATGCGGCTTCATGTGGGATGCGCGATGTGGACGCTCAAGCCGTGGCAGGGCCGGTTCCTGCCGCATCCGCTGCCGCCGGAGGAGCGGCTGCGGGCCTACGCGTCCTGGTGCGACGCGGTGGAGGGCAACACGACCTTCTACGCGACGCCCTCGCGCGCGACGGTGGAGTCGTGGGCGGCGCAGACCGCCCCCGGCTTCCGTTTCCTGCCGAAGCTGCCCAAGACCATCACGCACGAGCGCAGGTTCCACGGGATCGACGAGCCGCTGCGGGAGTTCCTGGCGGCGATCGAGCCCCTGGGGCCGCGCGCCGAGTTCCTGTGGGTGCAGCTGCCCGGCGCGTTCGGGCCGAACGACCTGGGCGCGCTGGCGGCGTTCCTGCGCCACCTGCCGCGCACCCACCGGTACGCGGTCGAGGTCCGGCACCGCGCGTTCTTCGAGGACGCGCGGGCCGCCCGGATGCTGGAGCAGGTCCTGAACGGCTTCGGCGCCGAGTGGGTGCCGTTCGACACCGTCACCCTGTTCCAGAGCCCGCCGACCAGCGACGCCGAGCGCGAGGCCTGGACGAGGAAGCCGCGCGTGCCGCGCCGCTCGGCCGCGCTCACCGACCGGCCGTTCGTGCGGTACCTGGGCCGCGACGACGTGGACCGCACCGTCGAGGGCTGGGCGTTCTGGGTCGACACGGTCGTCGGATGGCTGCGCGAGGGGCGTTCCCCGACGGTGTTCGTCCACACGCCCGACAACGCCGAGGCCCTGCCCCTCGCCCGCCGCTTCCACGAGCAGGTGCGGGCGCGGGTGCCCGAGCTGGCGCCGCTGCCCGAGCCGGTCCCGGCGGAGCCGCCCACCCTCTTCTGACCGCGGCCGCTTCCGCTCCGGGGCCTTTCCGGGGGCCTTCGCGCGGTATGCGAGAGTTGCGGGCATGGCAGAGCTGACCGAGGAGGAACGGGCGGTCGTCGCGACCGTGCGGGAGTTCGTCGACCGCGAGGTCCGGCCGGTCGCGCGGGAGCTGGAGCACGCCGACGCCTATCCCGAGGAGCTCATCGAGCGGATGAAGGACCTCGGCGTGTTCGGGCTGGCGATCCCCGAGTCCCACGGCGGGACGGCGGTGTCGATGCCCTGCTATGTGCGGGTCACCGAGGAGCTGGCGCGCGGGTGGATGAGCCTGGCCGGGGCGATGGGCGGGCACACGGTGGTCGCCAGGCTGATCCTGGCGTTCGGCACCGAGGAGCAGAAGCGGCGCCACCTGCCCGAGATGGCCACCGGGCGGATCCGCGCCACCATGGCGCTGACCGAGCCCGGCGGCGGCTCCGACCTCCAGGCGATCACCACGACCGCCCGCCGCGACGGCGACGGGTACGTGGTCAACGGCACCAAGACCTGGATCACCAACTCGCGCCGCTCCCGGCTCATCGCGCTGCTGTGCAAGACCGACCCCGCGGCCGAGCCCGCCCACGCGGGCATCAGCATCCTGCTGGTCGAGCACGGCCCCGGCCTGACCGTCTCCCGCGACCTGCCCAAGCTCGGCTACAAGGGCGTCGAGAGCTGCGAGCTGGCGTTCCACGACCACCGCGCCCCGGTCTCGGCGCTGCTGGGCGAGGCGGAGGGGCGCGGGTTCGCGCAGATGATGAAGGGGCTGGAGACCGGGCGGCTCCAGGTCGCCGCCCGCGCCCTGGGCGTCGGGCGGGCCGCGTTCGAGGACGCCCTCGCCTACGCGCAGCAGCGCGAGAGCTTCGGCCGGCCGATCTGGCGGCACCAGTCGATCGGCAACTACCTCGCCGACATGGCCACCAAGCTCACCGCCGCCCGCCAGCTCGTGCTGCACGCCGCCGAGCGCTTCGACTCCGGCGACCGCTGCGACCTGGAGGCGGGCATGGCCAAGCTGTTCGCCTCCGAGACCGCCATGGAGATCGCGCTGAACGCCGTGCGCGTCCACGGCGGCTACGGCTACTCCACCGAGTTCGACGTCGAGCGCTACTTCCGCGACGCCCCGCTGATGATCGTCGGCGAGGGCACCAACGAGATCCAGCGCGACGTCATCGTCCGGCAGCTGGTGCGCCGGGGCGGACTCCAGCCATGATCGATCCGAACGCGGCGGGACGGAGGCGCACGATGCGGAACATGGACCGGTGGCTCGGCGACGGCGGCATGCCCCTGCTGGGGGCGCTCGGCGCGGAGTTCGTGAGGTACGGGACCGACGACGACGGCACGGTCTGCGCCGAGGCGGTGTGGCGGCCCGCCGCGATCGCCTGCAACCCGGCCGGGGTCGTGCAGGGCGGGGTGCACACCGTCCTGCTGGACGCCGCCATGAACTTCGCGATCAACGCGGGGCTCGGCGGCCGGGACCGGTCCCGCGCCATGCTGGAGATCAAGACCGAGACGATGCGGCCCGGCCGGGCCGGGGACGAGCTGCGGGTGCGCGGCGAGGTCGTGCGGATGGCGCGGCAGGTCGCCTACGCCGAGGCGCGCGTCGTCCGGACCGACGGCACGCTGCTCAGCCGCGCGACCGGGACGTTCCTGCTGCACCGGGAGGAATAAGGACGATTATCATCCGGCCCATGGAGATCCTCGTCCGCGCCTACGACCACCCCGACGCGACGAAGCTGGTCGCCGAGGTGCAGCAGGAGTACGTCGCGCGGTACGGCGGCCCGGACGGGACCCCGACCGGACCGGCCGAGTTCGCGCCGCCGCGCGGGCTGTTCCTGGTCGGCTACCTGGACGGCGCGCCGGTCGCGTGCGGCGGGTGGCGCGTCCACGACGGCGGCGAGCCGGGGTTCCGGGACGGCGACGCCGAGCTCAAGCGCATGTACGTGGTGCCGGAAGCGCGGGGCCGGGGCCTGGCGCGGCGGATGCTGGCCGAGCTGGAGCGCACCGCGCGCGGGGCGGGGCGGCGGCGCCTGGTCCTGGAGACCGGCACCATGCAGCCCGAGGCGATCGCCCTCTACGAGTCGGCGGGCTACGCGGAGGTCCCGCCGTTCGGCTTCTACGCCTGCGCCCCCGGGAGCCGCTACTTCGGGCGGGAACTCCCCTCTTAGATCTTCGGACCGGGGATGGCATCGTGGAGGGGACCGCTCCCCGCCGAGACTGCGAGGTGTGCAGTGACCGATCCGCTCCGGCACGTCATCGACGCGCGCGCCCACGACCCCGGCGCCATCGCGGCCGCCGCCGCCCGGCGCGCCCGCGCGGTGTCCCCTCTTGGCGACCACGGCAGAGCACTGATCATCGCGGCCGACCATCCGGCGCGCGCCGCGCTCGGCGCGGGCGGCGACCCCCTCGCCATGGCCGACCGGGGCGAGCTGCTGCGGCGGCTGGGCACGGCGCTGGAACGCCCCGGCGTCACCGGCGCGCTCGGCACCGCCGACGTCCTGGAGGACCTGCTGCTGCTCGGAGCGCTGGAGGGCAAGTCGGTCTTCGGGTCGATGAACCGGGGCGGGCTGGCGGGGGCGGTGTTCGAGGCCGACGACCGGTTCACCGGGTACGACGCGCGGGGCGTCGCGGGGATGCGGTTCGACGGGGGCAAGCTGCTGCTGCGGATCGCGCCGGACGACGAGAACACCGCCTTCACCCTCGCGGGCGCGGCGCAGGCGGTCAACGAGCTGGCCGAGCTGGGGCTGCTGGCGCTGGTCGAGCCGTTCTGGGCGTCCTGGCAGGACGGGCGGCTGCGCAACGACCTGTCGCCGGAGGCGGTGATCCGGTCGGTGACGGTCGCGTCGGGGCTGGGCCGCACCTCGGCCTACACGTGGCTGAAGCTGCCGGTGGTGCCGGACATGGAACGGGTGCTGGCCGCCACGACGCTGCCGGTGCTGCTGCTGGGCGGCGAGGTCACCGACGCCGACGCCGCGTTCTCCTCCTGGGAGAAGGCCCTGGCCCACCCCAACGTGCGCGGGCTGGTGGTGGGCCGTTCGCTGCTGTACCCGGCCGACGGCGACGTGGCGGCCGCCGTCGACCGGGCGGTGAGCCTGCTGTGACCGCCGCCGCACCCGGCGGGCTCAGTGGTCCTTGCGTTTCAGGGCCTTGAGACTCTCCATCTCGTCCTCGTCGAAGCCCCGGGTGTCGCGGGGCTCGACGTAGGGCTCCTGCTCCTCGGGCACTCCCCCGGCGATGGCGCGGCCGCGTTCCAGCTCGGCGTTCACCTCGGCGCCCAGCAGGATCGCCAGGTTGGTGATCCACAGCCAGACCAGGAAGATGATGATCCCGGCGAGGCTGCCGTAGGTCTTGTTGTAGGAGCTGAAGTTGGCGACGTAGAAGGCGAAGCCCGCCGAGGCCACCGCCCACAGCAGCAGCGCCAGCACGCCGCCGGGGGTGACCCATCTGAAGCCCTGCTTGGCGTTGGGCGAGGCCCAGTACAGCAGCGAGATCAGGAAGCTGGCCACCAGCACCAGCACCGGCCACTTGGCGATGCTCCACGCCGTGACGGCGGCCGATCCCAGGCCGAGCAGGTCGCCGACCTGGCGCGCGATCGGCCCGGACACCACCACGGCGACCGCGGAGGCGGCCAGCAGCACCAGCGTGACGAGGGTGACGGCGACCCGGATCGGCGTCGTCTTCCAGATGGGCCGCCCCTCGGGGACGTCGTAGATGGCGTTGGAGGCGCGCATGAACGCCGCCACGTAGCCCGACGCCGCCCAGATCGCGCCGAGCAGACCGAGCACCGCGACCAGGCCCGCCCCGCCCTGGCCGCGTTGCAGCTCGGTGAGCGCGTTGGCGAGGACCTGCTTGACCGAGCCGGGCGCGATCTGCCCGACGTTGGTGATCAGGTCCTGGGACAGCCCCTTGCCGCCGAGCCCGACCAGCGAGATCACCACCAGCATCGCCGGGAAGATCGACAGGACGCTGTAGTAGGTGAGGGCGGCGGCCCAGTCGGGCAGGGCGTCGTCCTGGAACTCGCCGAAGGAGCGTTTCACCGCCGCCCACCAGGACACCGGCGACAGGTCGGTCGGCGAGTCGGGGGTCGCCTTCTTCCGGAATCGGGGCATCGGGGTCTCCTGGTGCGGTCAGTCGTCGCCGGGCCAGCGCCCGGTGCTCTTCCGGACGGCCTGGGCGCCCGCGCGCTGCACGGCCGCCTTCACCAGGCCGAAGATCGCGCCCTGTACCGCGGCGGCGATCAGGACCTGCCTCCAGGAGTAGTTGGCGTCGTCGGCGTCGGGCGCGTCGTCCTGGCCCGCGGCGCGTTTCCAGACCTGCTTGAACAGCGTCCCGGCGAGCAGTCCGCCGAGCACGCTGAACAGGATCGACAGCGGCTTGTAGAGCAGTTTCACCGGTCGCTTCCTCTCCTGCGACGAGGTTTCGCGTGCCGGTGCCGTTCCCCGTGGGGCCGTCCTAAACGTGGCGGCCGGGAGCGTTCGGCCTTTGATCAGGCTGGATGCCCGAGGCCGGGCTCGGGGGCGGCGGCCAGGGCCGTGCGGACGCTGCCGCGGAACGCCCGCTCGGCGCGTTCGGCGTCGGCGGCGAGCCGGTCGATCTCGGCGCGGGCCAGGTCGTCGCGGACGGTCGCGGCCAGCAGCTCCCGGTAGCGGGCGTTCTGCTCGGGGATCCCGCGCAGCACCCGCCACTCGTGGAAGGCGTCGTCGGCGGCCCGGACCCGGCGCGCGTAGTCCTCCAGGGCCTCGACGCGCGCGGTGACGGAGCGGACCGACAGGTCCAGGGCGCGCCGCTGCGGCTCCAGCAGGGCGCGGACCTCGGGGCCGAGCCGCGCGGGCTGCTGGCGGCGGCGTTCGCGCCGCAGCCGGGTGTGCTCGGCGAGCGCCTCGGCGATCGCCCACTCCTCGCGCGGCAGCGCCACGGCGTTGTCGACCGCGTCCAGCAGCCCGGCGCGGTGCGACTCCGAGCCCAGCACCGCGTCCACGGCGCGCTGGGCGCGTGCCAGCAGCCGCGCGGCGGGCCGGTCGAAGTCGCCGGGCAGCAGGTAGCGGCCGTGGTGCTCGCGGGCGGCCCGCGCGGCGGCCGGTTCGCGCAGGTAGCGGACCGCGCCGGCGGCCCACCCGGTGAAGCTCGCGGCGGCCAGCGCCCCGGCGGCCTCCTCCTGCCCGAGCAGCAGCAGCGCGATCTGCACGGCGGGCGTGACGGTCATCGCCGCCAGCGGCAGCTGCCCCCACCGCAGGAACCCGCCCATCAGGTCGTCGTCGTCGAGCGAGGCCAGGAAGAACAGCCGGAACCAGCCGCCGGGGAACACCCCGTAGAAGAACGCGAACAGCGGGATCCACACGACCCGCGCGGCGATCGTCCACGGGCCCGGACGCGGGGGCGGCGGCGCGGGGCGGCCGGCGGCGACCAGGCGTTCGGGCGAGGCGGCCAGCAGGGCGCGCTCGCCGCCGGGAATGGTGGGGTCGAAGACGGGTCGGGGCCGCCGGTCGTCGGTCATTGGCTCTCCCACCGCTGAGAAAAACCGTTAACCCTGGGGACTCTTCGTGCCTATCACGGGAGATGGGCACACTCCAGTTCACAGCGGGATTTCAGCCGGCGGTCCGGCGGGATAGGAAGGATCTTGATGGGGAAGGGAATGCGGTGATGAACGCCGTGCTCGGCCTGCTGGCCGTCCTGCTGCTGACCGCCGCCACCGGTTACTTCGTGGCGCAGGAGTTCGCGTTCGTCACCGCCGACCGGATCGCGCTGGAGCAGCGCGCCCGCTCCGGCGACCGGGGCGCGGCCCGCGCGGTGCGGGTGATGGAGCGGCTGTCGTTCATGCTGTCGGGCGCGCAGCTCGGCATCACCGTGACCGCGCTGGTGGTCGGGTTCATCGCCAAGCCCGCGCTGGCCGATCTGATCGCGCCGCCGCTGCGGGCCCTCGGGACGCCGCGCGCGATGGTCGACGGCGCCGCGCTGACCGCCGGGTTCGTGCTGGCCACGGTGATCCAGATGGTGCTGGGCGAGCTGTTCCCCAAGAACCTGGCGCTGGCGCGGGCCGAGCCGATGGCGCGGGCGCTGGCCTCCTCCACCCTCCTGTACCTGAAGCTGGCCTCGCCGCTGATCCGGCTGTTCGACGCCTCCGCCAACCGGCTGCTGCGGGCGGTCGGGATCGAGCCGGTGGAGGAGCTGCACCACGGCGCGACGCTGGAGGAGCTCGGCCACATCATCGGCGAGTCCGGCGAGGAGCTGACCGAGGGCCACGCCGACCTGCTGGAGCGGGCGCTGTCGTTCTCCGAGCGGATCGCCGGGGAGGTGATGGTGCCGCGGGTGGACGTGGTGACGGTGTCGGCCGACGCGCCGCTGCGCGTCCTCAGCGAGATCATCACCGCGCACGGGCACACCCGCTACCCGGTGGTCGGCGACCGCATCGACGACGTGCTGGGCGTGGTCGGGCTGGACGACCTGGTCCGGCTCACCCCCGACGAGATCGACGCCACCCCGGTGCGGGCGGTCGCCCGCCCGCCGCTGCTGCTGCCGTCGTCGCTGCCGCTGCCCGACGTGGTCGACCGGCTCCAGGCCGCCGACGTGCCGCTGGGCTGCGTGGTGGACGAGTACGGCGGCTTCGCCGGGCTGGTCACCTGGGAGGACGTGGCCGAGGAGCTGGTCGGGGAGATCGCCGACGAGAACGACGCGGGCGAGGACCTGGCGATCCGGCGCGGCGAGTGGTGGACCACCGACGCGGGGCTGCGGACCGACGAGGTCGCCCACGAGACCGGCATCGCGCTGCCCGAGGGCGACTACGAGACCGTCGCCGGGCTGCTGCTGCAACGTCTCGGCCGCGTCGCCGAGCCCGGCGACGTGGTCACCGTCGACCTGCCGCCGACCCGGATGGGCGAGCCGCCGCGCCGGGCGGTGGTGGAGGTGCTGACGGTGCACCGGCACGTCCCGGAGCTGATCCGGCTGCGCGCCATCGGTCTGGAGGAGGCCCCGTGAGGAGGACACGGTGAACCTGTCGGTGGGGGCGCCGCTGACCCTGTTGCTGCTGGCGGGCAACGGTTTCTTCGTCGCCGCCGAGTTCGCGCTGGTGGCGGCCAAGCGGCCGCGGCTGGAGAAGGCCGCCGCGCGGGGGTCGCGGGGCGCGGCGTCGGCGGTCGCGGGGATCCGCGAGCTGTCGCTGATGCTGGCGGGCGCGCAGCTCGGCATCACCATGTGCTCGCTGGGGCTGGGCCTGGTGTCGGAGCCGGTGTTCGCCGGGACGCTGACGCCGCTGTTCCACTCGCTGGGGCTGCCGGAGGCCGCCGCGCACGCGGTGGCGTTCGTGCTGGCGCTGGCGCTGGTGACGTTCCTGCACATGGTGATCGGCGAGATGGCGCCGAAGTCGTGGGCCATCGCCCATCCCGAGCGCTCGGCCACCGGGCTCGCGCCGCCGTTCCGCGCGTTCACCACGGTGGTGCGGCCCGCCCTCGCCGCGCTGAACGCCGTCACCAACCTGCTGCTGCGCGCGATCGGGGTGGAGCCCCGCGACGCGATCGACGTGTCGCGCACCCCCGAGCAGCTGCGCGCGCTGGCCGTCGAGTCCCGGCGGCTCGGCCTCATCGAGGAGAGCGACCTGACCCTGCTGACCGCCGCGCTGGAGGCCCCCCGCGCGCCGCTGGCGGACCTGGTGATCCCGCCCGAGCGGGTCGTGTCGGTGCCCGCCACCGCCACGCCGCAGCAGGTCGTGGACACCGCCGCCCGCACCGGACGGCTGCGCATCATGCTGAGCGGCCCGGACGGCGAGGGCGGGGGGCGCGGCGGACCGGCCCGCATGGTGCACGTCCGCGACGCCTACCTGGCCCGGGCGCGGGGCCGCCGCACCCCGGCGGGCGGGCTGGCGCACCCGGTGCCCGCCGTGCCGGTCGACACGCCGGTGGCCGAGGCGGTGGCGCAGCTGCGCGCCGCGCACAGCCATCTGGGTCTGGTGCTGGGTTCCGACGGGCGGCCCGTCGGGATCATCAGCCTGGACGACCTGCTGGCCACCCTGGTCGTCACCCGCTGACCCCCTCCAGCGTGTCAACTGCGGTTGACATGTCGGGCGTGTCAACCTAGATTGACACCATGAACGACGGAGTGAGGCTCGCCCAGGAGGCGGGCAGCCGGGACCCCGCCGTCGGCCTGCGGGCCGTGCGCGCCCTGCGCGAGCTGGCCGAGCGCCTGGAGGCGCTCCAGGTGGCCAGCGCCCGCGAGCAGGGCTGGTCCTGGCAGGAGATCGCGGCCTGCCTCGGCGTGAGCCGGCAGGCCGTCCACAAGAAGCACGGCGGGGGACGCCGGATCCTCTCAAGGGAGAAGTGAGATGTTCGAACGTTTCTCCAGGCACGCCCGGCTCGCGGTCGTCACCGCGCAGGAGGTCGCCCGGGAGCTGGGCGACGGCGAGATCGGCACCGAGCACGTCCTGCTCGGCCTGCTGGAGGTGGACGGCTCGGCCGCCGCGACCCTGCGCGCCCACGGCCTCGACCCGGAGGGCCTGCGCGCCCGCCTCGACCGCGCCCGCCGGTCGGAGGACCCCCTGGACGCCGAGGCGCTGCGGCTGCTCGGCATCGACCTGGAGGCGGTGCGCGCGGCGGCCGAGTGGAACTTCGGCGAGGGCGCCCTCGACGCTCCGGCCGGCCGGTTCCGCAAGTCCCGCAAGGGCCACATCCCCTTTACCAAACAGGCCAAGAAATCTCTCGAACTGGCGCTGCGGCACGCCATCAGGCTCAAGCAGAACCACATCAGCAGCGGCCACGTCCTGCTGGGCGTGCTGCACGACCCCGAGTTCACCTCGGTGCGGGTGCTGCGCGCGGCGGGCGCGGACATCGACGCGCTGCGCGCCGACGTCACCCGCCGGATCACCGAGGCGGCCTGACCGGCGCATGCCCGGCCCATGACCGGGTAGGGGCGGCTGACCAGGGCAATCGCCCCGACCTCGGACAAGGAGTCGCGTCATGCGCGTCGTCGTCACCGGTGCCACCGGCAACGTGGGCACCAGCACCGTCCGGGCGCTGGCCGCCGACCCCGGGATCGACTCGGTCCTGGGGCTGTCCCGGCGACCCGCCGAGCTGAAGATCGACAAGACCGGGTGGGCCGAGGCCGACGTCGCCCGGCACGACCTGGCCGCGCACTTCCGGGGCGCCGACGTCGTCGTCCACCTGGCCTGGCTGTTCCAGCCCACCCACCGGCCGCGGGTGACCTGGGACAACAACGTCATCGGCAGCGCCCGCGTGTTCCGCGCCGTCGCCGAGGCCGGGGTCCCGGCGCTGGTGTACGCCTCGTCGGTGGGGGCCTACTCCCCCGTCCCGTCCCTGGCCGAGAAGGAGCGCCCCCGCGACGAGTCCTGGCCGACCCACGGCTGGCCCGAGGCCGCCTACGGCCGGGAGAAGGCGTACGTGGAACGCCTGCTGGACTCCTTCCAGGCCGACCACCCCGACGTGCGGGTGGTGCGGCTGCGGCCCGGGTTCGTCTTCAAGCGGGAGGCGGCGTCCGAGCAGCGGCGGCTGTTCGCCGGGCCGCTGCTGCCGGGACGGCTGGTGCGGCCGGGGATGGTCCCGGTCGTGCCCGACATCCCGGGGCTGGCGTTCCAGGCCCTGCACACCGAGGACATGGCGCAGGCTTACCGGCTGGCGGTGACGCGGGACGTGCGAGGGCCGTTCAACATCGCCGCCGAGCCGGTCATCGACGCCGCCGTGCTCGCCGAGGTGCTGCGGGCGCGGCGGGTGCCGGTCCCGGCCCTCGGGGCGCGGGCGGCGGTCGCCGCCGCGTGGCGGCTGAACCTGGTGCCCGCCTCCCCGCACCTGGTCGACATGGTGCTGCGCCTGCCGATCATGGACGTCACGCGCGCCCGCGAGGAGCTGGGCTGGAGCCCCGAGCACACCGGCGTCGACGCGCTGCGCGCGCTGCTGGAGGGGCTGCGCGAGGGCGCCGGCATGGACACCCCGCCGCTGGCGCGGGAGACCGGCGGGCCGATGCGGCTGCGGGAGATGCTCACCGGCGTGGGACGCCGTCCCTGAACCCCGCGAGCGCGGCCGCGCAGAAGCGGCGGCGCACCGGGTCGCCGGGGAACCGCCGGGCGCACTCGGCCCTGGCCCAGGCCGGAACGGCCGCGGGCCGCGCGGCGCGGCGCGGTTTCCGGACGGGCCGCCGCCCCGGCTCCGCCGCCTTCCCGGCCCTCTCCGGC
>NZ_BCQR01000004.1 GCF_001552175.1 Actinomadura kijaniata NBRC 14229 | reverse complement strand
CCCCCGGCAGGGGCGCAGCCCCTACAACCCTGGCGGGCTCCGCCCCACACCCCGGCGGGGGACTCCGTCCCCACATCCCGGCAGGGCTCTGCCCTTTGCCCCCGCGCCCCCTTCTTGGGGCTCCGCCCCTTGCCCCCGTGGGGCTTCGTTCCCGTGCCTCTGGCGGGGCGCTGCCTCCACGCTCTTCCTCTCCGGTCCTCGGAGTGTCTTTCGGCGGGGGCGGGGCGGCGATCGTGGTGAGTGAGGACGGCTCACGTCTCTCAGGTATGCGTACCTCGCATGGTTACTCTGCGAGATCTGCGCTTGTCGCAGGACTTGTGCTGCCGCACGCTGGGACGCATGACCGCACCGCACACGATCGCCGTCCTGGGGCTGGGCCGTATGGGCGCCGCGATTGCGACACGACTTGCCGAGCACGACTGGGACGTCGTCGGTTGGACGCGCTCCGGGCGCTCGGCGGGGACTTTTCAGATGAGCGACGACCCGAAGGACGCGGTGGCCAAGGCCGATCTCGTTCTCCTGGCGTTGTTCGACGGCCGGGCCTGTCGGCAGGTCCTCGATCATGTTCGTGAGTCGTTGGGAGAGGGCACGGTCGTGCTGAACACCAGCACCATCGCTCCCGCCGAGGCGGCGGACCTGGCCCGGTGGCTCGGCCCGGCCTACGTCCACGCGCCCGTGCTCGGCTCCGTGCCGGCTGCCGCCGGCGGGGACCTGCGGATTCTCGTCGGCGCCGACCAGGGCGCGTTCGACCGGGTCCGGCCGGTCCTGGAGGCGCTGGGCACCGTGCGGCGCGTCGAGGACGCCGCCACCGCCGCCGCCCTCAAACTGATCGCCAACCACAGCCTCGCCGGTGCCGTCCTCGCGCTGCGCGACTCGCTGCGGCAGGCCGACGCCCTGGGACTGCCCCGCGCCCAGGTGCTGGACGTCCTCGAACTCGGCCAGCTCGGCGCGCTCGTGGCCCGCAAGCGGGCCTTCCTGTCGGAGGAACCGGCCACCGTCGCGCCCCAGTTCACGATCGGCGCGCTGGCCAAGGACATGGCCCTGCTGGCCGACGCGTCGGGCACACCCCTGCGCAGCGCGGCCGGCCTGGCCGGCCCTCCTGACGCCGACATCGCCCTCGCCGCCACGGTCCCCGCCGTGGACGAGGCGGTCCTCGAACCGCTACGCGCCTATATCCGCGGGCACGCCACCGGCGACCCCGCCCACTTCCGCGACGCGTTCCTGCCCAGCGCCCACATCGAGGGGATCCGGGACGGCGCGTTCGTCTCGTGGGGCCTGGAGGAATACTGCGCCCTGTTCCAGGGACGACCGGCGCCGGACGAACCGGCCCGCTCGCGCCGCATCGACGCCGTCGACGTCCACGGCACCGTCGCGACCGCGTCCATGACGCTCCGGCACGGTGCGGACACCTTCACCGACATTTTTCTGCTGGTCCATGTCGATGGCGGCTGGCACATCGCCAACAAGGTTTACCACCGGCGCTGATCGTCGGGGTGCGGGACTTTCCGTCCCGCACCCCGACGATCAGTTCTGGTAGCGCTGCGCGGTCTCCGCCCAGCGGGTCATGAGGGCCGCCGCCGCTCCCGAGTCCACCGCCCGGCCCGCTCGTTCGTAGGCGGCCGCCAGGGTCTCGGTCAGCTTCTCCGCGGGGGGTGCTCCCTCGTAGGCGGCGATCAGGGCCGCCGCGTTCAGCAGGACCATGTCGCGGACCGGGCCCTTCCCGCCGTTGAACGCCTCGCGCGCCACGTTCGCGTTGAACTTCGCGTCCGCGCCGCGCAGGTCCTCCGGGCGCGCGGGAGGGATGCCCAGGTCCGCCGGGTTGAACGTGGTCTCCGTCGCCGCGCCGTCGCGGACCACCCACACCGCCGAGGTGCCCGTCGTGGTCAGCTCGTCCAGGCCGTCGTCGCCCCGGAACACCAGCGACGAGTTGCCGCGTTCGGCGAACACGCCCGCGATGATCCCGGCCATGCGCGGGTGGAACACCCCGACCGCCTGCGCCGTCGGCCGGGCCGGGTTGGTCAGCGGGCCCAGGAAGTTGAACACCGTCGGCGTGCCGAGCTCGCCGCGGGCCTTGCCCGCGTACTTCAGGGCCGGGTGGTAGCGCGGCGCGAAGCAGAACGTGATGCCGACCTCCTCGGCGACGCGCGCCGTCGCCTCCGGGGTCAGGTCCAGCGGGATGCCCAGCTCCTCCAGCAGGTCCGCCGCGCCGCAGGAGGACGAGGCGGCGCGGTTGCCGTGCTTGACGACCTTCACGCCCGCCGCGGCCGCCACCACCGCCGCCATCGTGGAGATGTTCACCGTGTGGGCGCGGTCGCCGCCGGTGCCCACCAGGTCGGCGATCCGGCCGGGGACGTGGATCGGGGTGGCGTTGGCGAGCATCCCCTCGGCCATCCCCGCCACCTCGGCCACCGTCTCGCCCTTGGCGCGCAGCGCGACCGCCAGGCCGGCGATCTGCACGTCGGTGGCCTCCCCGGTCATGATCTTGTGCATGGCCCAGGAGGCCTCCTCGCCCGACAGCGACTCGCCGCCGAGCAGGGCGTTCAACAACGCCGGCCAGGTCGTACGCGCATCCATTGCTTCCCCCAGAAAGTGGTGGGTCTGGGGGATGCGCGGGGGCGCGCACCCCCCGGCGAACAGGTGATTACAGAGCCGGAAGGCGGTTGTCGGCGCGCCAGCGCAGCAGTTCGGCCACGGCCTTGGCCAGGGCCATCGGGTCCAGCGGGAGGCTGATCACCTTGTCGGCGCGCGACCAGGTGGCCAGCCAGCCGTCGTCCCGGCGGGCGATGATCGCCAGCACCGGCGGGCAGTCGTAGACCTCGTCCTTGGCCTGGCGGCACACGCCCAGCCCGCCCGCGGGCTGGGCCTCACCGTCCACGATCACCAGGTCGATGTCGCCCTCGTCCAGCCGGGCCACGACGGCGGGCTGGGTGGCGATCTCCACGAACTCCACCTGCGGGAGGTCGGCGGCCGGGCGGCGCCCGACGGCGAGCCGGATCTGGGCACGGGTGTTCGCGTCGTCGCTGTAGACCAGAACCTTCATCGGACTCTCCGGGGCGTGGCTCATGGCAGGCAAGGCTACCGGTTCGGACCCCGCCGCACGAGAGTCGCGGCGGGGGCGGGGGCACGGCGGGTCGCCGCGCCGTCGCAGCCGCATCGTTCCCCCAACGCGCCCGACGATCAAGAGGGCGGGGACGAAAACCGGCGCGAGCCCCCTCGGGAACCCCGGAGGCGCTGGTACCGGGCGGGTTTCGGGGGTCTGCCGGGGCCCGCGCGCGCACCTGCGATGACACGCTCGGGAACTCCAGGAGGGGGGTCATGCGTCAGTGATGGAACGGGTGACGTAATAATGCTGCCCGTGGCAACAGCATCCGCGATAGAGACAACACCTCACGCTCGGGCGAATCGTCCCAACCTGGTCAGCGTGGGGACGATCGTTTGGCTGTCGTCCGAGCTGATGTTCTTCGCGGCCCTGTTCGCGATGTTCTTCACGATCCGCTCTGTGACGATGGGCCAGCACGGCGAGCACTCGTGGCCCGGCGCCGAGCTCGACCTGCCGTTGGCGGGCTTCAACACCCTGATCCTGGTGCTGTCCTCGGTGACGTGCCAGATGGGCGTGTTCAAGGCCGAGGCCGGCAAGGTCGGCCGGGACGGCGGCCTGCTGAACTTCCGCAAGTGGGGCCTGCGCGAGTGGTACGTCCTCTCGTTCCTGATGGGCGCCTACTTCGTCGGCGGGCAGGTCTTCGAGTACTACAACCTCGTCACCCACGACGGCCTGACGCTGTCCTCGTCGGCCTACGGCTCGGTGTTCTACCTGACCACCGGCTTCCACGGCCTGCACGTCACCGGCGGCCTGATCGCGTTCCTGTTCGTGCTGGGACGCACCTACGCGGCCAAGCGGTGGACCCACGAGCAGGCCACCAGCGCGATCGTCGTGTCCTACTACTGGCACTTCGTCGACGTGGTCTGGATCGGCCTGTTCGCGGCGATCTACCTGCTCGACCTCCACTGACCGCTTGACCACCGACGACAAGACCCGAACGGGGAATTCCGTGAAAAGGTTCACCGCATGGCGACGGCGCCCGTGGGCGGGCTACGCCGTCGTGCTGGCGGCCCTGGCGGCGATCGGCGTCATCTACGCCGGCTTCACGCCGCAGTCTGACCGCGCCGAGGCGGCGAACGCGACCCAGGCGGCCGCGGATCTTGAGAACGGCCGACAGCTGTACAACAAGAACTGCGGCAGCTGCCACGGCCTCAACGCCGAGGGCACCAAGGACGCCAAGGGCAAGCCCATCGCGCCAAGCCTGCTGGGTGTGGGCGCCGCATCCGTCGACTTCCAGGTCAGCACGGGCCGCATGCCCGCGATGAACCCTGGCGCGCAGATGCCGCGCAAGAAGCCGGTCCCCGACTTCGACACCACCATCCGGACGGACTACGCCGAGCCCGAGAAGCGCGAGGCGGCCGAGAAGCAGAAGGCCCAGGCCGAGAAGAACCTGGCCGACCTGCGCGAGTACATCCAGAAGCTGGGTGGCGGCCCCGAGGTCCCGCCCGCGTCCGCCGTCGACCCCAAGGGCGGCGACGTCGCGGTCGGTGGCAAGCTGTTCCGCACCAACTGCGCCCAGTGCCACAGCTTCGTGGGCTCGGGCGGTGCGCTGACCGGCGGCAAGTACGCCCCTCCGCTGGACAAGAACGACGTCACGCCCACCCAGATCTACGAGGCCATGCTGACCGGCCCGCAGGCGATGCCGGTGTTCAACGACACCACCCTCACCCCCAAGGACAAGCAGGCCATCATCGCCTACCTGGTCCAGACGCGTGAGGAGCCCAACCCGGGCGGCAACGGCCTGGGCCGCATCGGCCCGGTGTCGGAGGGCCTGGCCGGATGGCTGGTCGGGATCGGCCTGCTGGTGCTCGCGGCCATGTGGATCACCGCGAAGAAGCCGAAGAAGCTGAAGAAGTCATGAGCGACAACAACGAGACCGCGGGCCCGGTGAACGAGCCACGCGAGGACGGCCCGGTCCGCAAGGTCGGCACGCCGTCGCCGGCGGAGGACAACACTCTGCTGGCCCAGGAGGAGTACCCCGCTCCGGCGGGCGCCGGCGAGGAACTGGACGAGAGGGAGGCCAAGAGGGCCGAGCGCATCGTCGCCTCGTTCTTCCTGCTCGCCTTCGCCGCCAGCGTGGCGTTCATCGTGTACTTCATCGGCTGGAGCGGCCGCGACGGCGGGATGCACGGCATCCACCGCGCCAAGGAGTCCAACCTCTGGCTCGGCGGGATGATGGCCCTGGCGTTCCTCGCCATGGCCATCGGCGTGACCATCTGGGTGCGCCGCCTGATGACCAGCAAGCCGATCGTCCAGGAGCGGCACGCGCTGGAGGCCGACACCGGGACGCGCCGGGCGTTCACCGAGGCGTTCCTGGAGGGCGCCGAGGACAGCGGCATCACCAAGCGGCCGCTGCTGCGCCGCACGCTGCTGCTGGCCGCCGCGCCACTGGGCCTGGCCCCGCTGGTGCTGCTGCGCGACCTCGGCCCGCTGCCGGAGAAGAAGCTGCGCCACACCTACTGGGGTGAGGCGGTCAAGGCGGCCAAGGCCAAGGGCCGCAGGGGCGTGCGCCTCGTCGTCGACGGCACCAACAAGCCGCTGAAGGTGAGCGACTTCGCCAGCCCCGGTGGCATGATCACCGTGCTGCCGGAGGGCATCGAGGAGAACGCCCACCACGTGATGAACGAGGTCGCCAAGGCGGTGACCATCCTGATCAACGTTCCGGCCGACCAGTTCAAGCCGGCCAAGGGTCGGGAGAACTGGCACGTCAACGGGATCGTGGCGTACTCGAAGATCTGCACGCACGTCGGCTGCCCGGCGGCCCTGTACGAGCAGACCACCCACCACATCCTGTGCCCGTGCCACCAGTCCACCTTCGACGCCACCGACGCCGCCAAGGTCGTGTTCGGTCCGGCCGCGCGTCCGCTGCCGCAGCTTCCGCTGGGCGTCGAGGACGGCTACCTGATCGCCACCGGGGACTTCCCCGAGCCGATCGGCCCGAGCTTCTGGGAGCGCGGATGAGCGAGGCAACGGCACCCAAGGCGGTCGCAGGGCCGCTGAACTTCCTGGACGACCGGCTGGGCTCGACCACCTTCTTCAACCGCAACCTGAAGAAGGTCTTCCCGGACCACTGGTCGTTCATGCTGGGCGAGATCGCCCTGTACAGCTTCATCATCCTGCTGCTGTCGGGCACGTTCCTGACGCTCTGGTTCCACCCGAGCATGATGGAGACCCACTACGAGGGCTCGTACACGAAGCTTCAGGGCGTGAAGATGTCCGAGGCCTACGCCTCGGCGCTGCACATCAGCTTCGACGTCCGCGGCGGCCTGCTCATGCGGCAGATCCACCACTGGGCGGCGATCCTGTTCATGGCGTCGATCATGGCGCACATGCTGCGGGTGTTCTTCACCGGCGCCTACCGCAAGCCGCGCGAGCTGAACTGGCTCATCGGCCTCGGCATGTTCACGCTGGGCATGGTGGAGGGCCTGTTCGGCTACTCGCTGCCGGACGACCTGCTGTCGGGCACCGGTCTGCGCATCACCCAGGGCGTGGCGCAGTCGATCCCGCTGGTGGGCACCTACATCTCGATGTTCCTGTTCGGCGGTGAGTTCCCCGAGGGCAACTACGGGGACCTGATCCCGCGCCTGTTCACGCTGCACGTGCTGCTGATCCCGGGCATCATCCTGGGTCTGGTGACCGCGCACATGATGATCATGTGGCACCAGAAGCACACCGCGATGCCGACGCAGAAGCAGACCGAGAAGCAGGTCTACGGCTACCCGTTCTACCCGGTCTTCATGGCCAAGACGGGCGCCTACTTCCTGTTCACCTTCGGCGTGGTGGCGCTGCTCGGCGCGTTCGCCCAGATCAACCCGATCTGGCTGTTCGGCCCGTACGACCCGGGGGCGATCTCCTCGGCGTCGCAGCCCGACTTCTACATGGGCATCCTGGAGGGCTCCCTCCGCATCATGCCCAACTGGGAGATCACGGCCGCGGGCCACACGCTCAGCCTGAACGTGCTGATCCCGGCGCTGCTGCCGCTCGGCATCGTCTTCGGCGGCGCGGCCATCTGGCCGTTCCTGGAGCAGTGGGTGACCGGCGACAAGCGGCACCACAACGTCAACGACCGTCCGCGCAACGCCCCGGTCCGCACCGGTGTGGGCATGGCCGCCGTCACCTTCTACGGCGTGCTGTGGCTGGCCGGCGCCAACGACGTGCTGGCCGAGCGGTTCCACCTGTCGCTGTTCGCCACGACCTGGTTCTTCCGGTTCACGGTGTTCATCGCCCCGGTGCTGGCCTACATCATCACCAAGCGGATCTGCCTGGGTCTCCAGCGCAAGGACGCGGCGATCGCGGCCCACGGGGTGGAGAGCGGCATCATCGTGATGTCGCCCGACGGCAAGTTCTCCGAGCGCCACGAGCCGGCGAGCCAGGAGCAGATGTCGGTGCTGCTGTCCAAGGAGCGGGCCAAGGAGCAGGCCCCGGCCGCGGACGCCAACGGCATCCCCGCGCCGAACAGCAAGGGCCCGATGGGCTACGTGCGGTCCCGCCTCCAGCGGGCCTGGACGTTCGACGACATCCCCGTCGAGAAGCACGACCACGGCCATGACGGCAACGGCCACGGCGGCCACGACGGCCACGAGGTCGAGGGCAGGGAGCCCAAGCAGATCAGCCACTGATCCGCTGTTCGCCACGCGCGGGGCCCGTCACCGGAACACCGGTGACGGGCCCCGTCGCGTGTCCGCCGCCGGGGGCGCCCGTATCCTGGGGGAAATGACCAAGACGCTCGTGGTGACCAACGACTTCCCCCCGCGGCCGGGCGGCATCCAGGCGTTCGTGCACAACCTGGCGGTGCGCCGCCCCGAGGGCTCGGTGGTGGTCTACGCGCCCGCCTGGAAGGGGGCGGCGGCGTTCGACGCCGCGCAGCCGTTCCCGGTGGTGCGGCACCCGACGTCGCTGATGGTCCCCGAGCCGTCGGTGCTGCGGCGCGCCGGGGAGATCCTGGCGGCGGAGGGCTGCGACTCGGTGCTGTTCGGCGCGGCGGCCCCGCTGGGGCTGCTGGCCCCGGCGCTGCGGCGGCGGGGCGCCGGGCGGCTGGTCGGGGTCACCCACGGGCACGAGGCGGGGTGGGCGTCGCTACCGGTGGCGCGGGGCCTGCTGCGGCGCATCGGCGACGGCGTGGACACGCTGACGTACCTGGGGGAGTACACCCGGTCGCGGATGGCGCGGGCGCTGTCGCCCCGGGCGGCCGCCCGGATGGCGCGGCTGGCCCCGGGCGTGGACGAGACGGTCTTCCGCGCCGGAGCGGGCGGCGAGGAGATCCGCGCGCGGCACGGGCTGACCGGGCGTCCGGTGGTGGTGTGCGTGTCGCGGCTGGTGCCCCGCAAGGGGCAGGACGCGCTGGTCCACGCCTGGCCGCGCGTGCTGCGGGCCGTTCCGGACGCGGCGCTGCTGCTGGTCGGCGGCGGCCCCTACCGGGCGGACCTGGAGCGGCTGGCCGCCGACCGCGGGGTCGCCGGGTCGGTGGTGTTCACCGGCAGCGTGCCGTGGGAGGAGCTGCCCGCCCACTACGACGCGGGCGACGTGTTCGCGATGCCGTGCCGGACCCGGCGCGGCGGCCTGGACGTCGAGGGCCTCGGGATCGTGTACCTGGAGGCGTCGGCGACGGGGCTGCCGGTGGTGGCCGGCGACTCGGGCGGCGCGCCGGACGCGGTGCTGGACGGGGAGACCGGGGTGGTGGTGCGGGGGCGTTCGGTGCCGGACGTCGCGGCGGCCCTGGTCGACCTGCTCACCGATCCCGGCCGCGCCCGCAAGATGGGCGAGCGGGGCCGGGAGTGGGTGGAGCGCGAGTGGCGCTGGGGGATCCAGGCCGAGCGCCTCGGCGTCCTGCTGGACCGGTAGCCGCGACAGTGACCGGTGGTCAGTAGTCGGTCGAGTAGAGCGCGTGGGCGGCCTGGCGCATGGGCGACATGCCGTCGGCGGTCTCCCGGACGTCGCCGCCCCAGGTGTGCGAGTAGCGCAGCCGGTAGGGAGCCGGGCCGCCGAGGTTGCGGACGCGGGTGTGGCCGACGCCCTGGCCCCGCAGGTAGGTGATCTTGTGGCGGGCGCGGGCGGCGAGCGCCGACGGCACCTTGACGGGCCCGTCGTCCTCGGCGGAGAACAGCGTCCAGTCGGTGCCGCCCTCCCCCTGCGGGTGCGGGACCGTGGCCAGCCAGCGCAGGAAGGGGCTGCCCTTGCGCAGGTCCCCGCACTGCTTGTAGGCGAAGCGGCACTTCATCCCCTGGTAGGGGGCGGCGAGCGAGACGGCGTTGCGGACGCGCAGGGAGGGCGGCCACGCGGGGGACCTGCCGCCGTACTTCCGCACCCCGGCGACGGCGGCGGCCGCGACGAGCCCGCCCATGGAGTGCCCGAGGACCGCGACCGGCCGTCCCCGGCTGGTGTGGTTGCGGTAGATGTCCCAGGCGAGCTGGCGGGACAGCTCCTTGAGCGGGGTGTCGCGGGTGCCGGGGACGACGCGGGTGCAGTTGGTGTCGTCCCGGTAGTAGCCCCAGGTGACGATCTCCCCCCGGAAGCCGTGGCGGCGCAGCTCGCCGAGCGTGACGCGCCAGGTCTTGGCGCAGTCGGAGGTGCCGTCCCACTGGACGCCGTGGACGAGGTAGACGGCCTCGGTCGCGGGCGGCGGCAGCGGCTTGGGGCGGGGGCGCGGCGCGGCGTCCGGACCGAAGGGGACGAGCCCGCACGCGGCGGCGGCGACGGCGACGGCGCCCGCCACCAGGACGGACCGGACGTGACGCACTCGGGTCCCTTCTCCGCTCTCGGGGTTTCGTCAGGGTGAACGACGATCATAGAGAGGATGGGGGGCGGGGCCGTAACGGACCGTCCCGGAACGGTCCGGGAACTCGTCGGGACGCCGACCGCCCGCGCCGGGGCCGGTGATGGCAGGATCGAGGCATGGCGGACGTCGAAGGCACCTGGACGCCGGTCCCCGGTACGGCCGTGGCCTGGCTGAACGAGCTGGACCCCGACCACTGCTACTCGGGCTTCGAGCCGCCCCGCGGCCCCGACGCGGTGTGGCTGCTGCACGCCATGTACGTGTGGCGGGAGGGCCTGGTCACCACCACCCACGACGACCTGCACCGGTCGATCCGCGCGGCCGGGCTCGCCGAGCCCGACCCCGGGGCCGAGCCGGGCGCCGAACCGGGCGCCGAGCCGGGCCGGGACCTGGGGGACCTGCTGGAGGGCCTGGTCGTCACCGGCACCGAGCTGGGCCGCAGCGGGCATCCGGGGGCGGGCTGGCGGCGGCTGCGGTGGGCGGAGCTGGCGCGCGGGTTCGGGGAGCCGGTGGTGCCGGAGGGGGAGCTGCCCGGCCACCGCTGCCTGCGGCGGGCGCACCCGACGGGGAGCTGGTCGGCGGCCGTGGCGCCGCCCGCCGAGGGATGCCTGGACCGGGAGGGCTGGCACCGGCTGATGGGGGTGCTGGAACGGCACAGCCCGGCCGGGCCCGACACCCGCTGCCTGGCCTACTACTGCCCGCTGGTGACCGCCGAATGGGACGAGGAGACCGTGCTGGCCGGGCGGCTGGGCGACGCCGGGGCGCTGTACGACCATCCGGCGGTGAACAGCTGCCCGTCGAACCTGTGGGCGGAGGACCGCTCGTGGGTGGTCTACTGCGACTGGGACCTGTGGGGGACCAAGGTGTCCGGTCCCACGCCGCTGGTGGAGGACCTGCTGGCCGATCCCGAGCTGGAGGCGCTGCGGCTGCCGTGGACCAGCTGAGGGCCCAGCGCGCCGGTTCCGGGGCGGGGCCCCGTCCGCGCCGATGTCGGGGCCCCGCCCCGGAACCGGCGTCCCGAGGGGGCCGCGCCGGCGTCTCCGGAAACCGGTTCCGCGGCGGCCCGGAGGTGGAGCCGTCCCCGAACCCTCCTCTGGGGGAGAACCGGAGGCGGGCGCCTGGCGGGGACGGCGGGCAGTGGACCGGACGCGGACGGAGGACGCCGGGCGCGACCCCGGCCTTTCGGTGATGCGCCTCCGAAGTTAGAACGCTCCGGAACCGACGGCACGCCCGTTAAACCGGACTTAAGGGACAGATCAGAACGGAATAAGTCCCCCATCCAGGGACGCCAGCCCCAAACCGGAATATGGCGATGTCTGGGCTTGCCCGGTGCCCGGTGGGATGATCCCCCCGGATCTCGGGCGGGAGGGCGTGGATGCGGGCGCGGGGCGTTGCGGGGCTGGCGGGAACGCTGGCCGTGGTCCTCACGGGCGGGCTGGGGGCGGCCCACGTGGTGCGGGAGGGCCGCGAGAAGGGCCCCGAGCAGGTCGCGCGCGACTACTTCGCCGCCTGGCGGCGCGGGGCGTTGGACGAGATGGCCGAGCTCGTCGCCCGGCCGCCCGCCGACTTCGCCGACCAGCACCGGGCGATGGTGCGCGGCCTGACCGTCTACTCGGTGGCGCTGGAACCGGGGCCGGTCACGCGGCAGGGCGACACCGCGCGCGTCGAGTTCACCGCCGACCGGAACGTCGGCGGGCACGGATCGTGGCGCTTCCGGTCGACGCTGCGGCTGGACCGCCGCTCGGGCCGCTGGCGGGTGGCCTGGACGCCCGACGCGCTGTACCCCGGGCTCAAGGGCCCGGCGGAGTGGCGGCTGTGGCAGGTCCAGGTGCGGCCCGTCACGTTCACCGCCCGCGACGGGGGGACGCTGTCCGGCGACGGGCCGCTCGCGCCCTACCTGACCGACCTCACCGACCGCTACGACACGGCGGACGGGGAGGACGGGGAGTCCGGGCCCGCCACCGCCTGGGCGGTCGAGGTGCGCGACAAGTCCGGAGGGGAGTTCCGGCGGCTGAAGCTGCTGGGCGCGCCGCGCGGCGAGAAGGTCCGCACCACCATCGACCCGGACGTGCAGGCCGCCGCCGAGAAGGCGCTGCGGGGCGCGCCCGGCGACGGCGCGGTCGTGGCGCTGCGCCCGTCCACCGGGGAGATCCTCGGGATCGCCGACACCCTCGGCGGGCAGGGCGCGTTCGTCAACCTGTACCCGCCGGGTTCCACGTTCAAGGTGGTGAGCGCCGCCGCGCTGCTGGGCCGGGGGATGGGCGGGGGCAGCGCGGTGGACTGCCCGGCCCGCGCCGTCGCCGCGCAGCGCACCATCACCAACCACGAGGGGACGTCGCTGGGCCGCACCACGCTGCGCCGGGCGTTCGCCGAGTCCTGCAACACCACGTTCGCGACCCTGACCGTCGGCCGGAGCCGGGCGGCGGGGCTGGCGTCGGCGGCCGGGGCGTTCGGGTTCGGCGAACGGCTGTGGCCCGGCGCGGCCTCGGCCTACAGCGACTTCCCCGAGACCGGCGAGGGCGCCGAGCTGGCCGAGTCGGCGATCGGCCAGGGCCGCGTCCAGGCCACCCCGCTGCTGATGGCCACGGTCGCGGCGGCCGTGGCGGACGGCTCCCGGCGTTCGCCGCGCCTGCTGGAGGCGCGGAGCCTGCGCAGGGCCGACGGGCGGACGGCGCCGCCGCGCCCGGTGCCGGGCGCGGCGGCGCTGCGGGACATGATGCGCGCGGTCGTCACCGAGGGCACCGCCGCGCGGGCCGGGCTCCCGGCGGGAACGGCGGGCAAGACGGGAACGGCGGAGGTCGGCGACGGCGGGGACTCCCACGCCTGGTTCATCGGCTTCCGCGGCGACGTGGCGTTCGCGGTGTTCGTCGCCGGGGGCGGCTCAGGTCCCAAGGTGGCGGTGCCGGTCGCGGCGCGCTTCCTACGCGGCCTGTGACGCGCTCCGGGCGGTGAGCGCCAGCAGCAGCGCGCCCGCCCCGAACAGGGCCGCCAGCGCGTAGGACAGCGGGGCCAGGCCGCCGCCGGTGAGCGCCCCGGCGAGCTGGGGGCCGAGGCTCGCGCCCACGAACAGCAGGGCGGTGAACAGCGAGCTGGCCGGACCGCGCGCCGCCCCGGCGCGGGCGCCGATCGTGTCGATCAGGCTGGGCGCGGCGACGGCGACCCCGGCGGTCAGCAGCATCAGCAGCACCGCCAGCCCGGCCGTGCCGGGCGTCAGCAGGCCGGTGAGCAGCGCCGCCGCGCCCGCCAGGGCCAGGGCCAGCCCGGCGCGCAGCGGGGCGTTCACCCGGGCCAGCAGCGGCATCAGGAACGGCACCGCCAGGATCACCGGCAGGCCGCTGGCGCGCAGCCCCAGCAGGCCGGTGACGCCGGTGAGCTGGAGCCCGGTGAACACCGCCACGAACCCGGTCAGCACGGTCGGCACCGCCGCGTAGATCAGCCGCAGGTCGCGGGAGACCAGCAGCGACGGCATCGCCCGGTAGGCGTCCAGCGGGGAGCGCCCGGCGTCCGGCGCGTCCGGCAGCATCACCCGGTGCAGCGCCACCGCCGCCAGCGCGAACAGCGCGGCCCCCGCCACGAAGAACCATCGCCAGCCGTACCCGGCCACCGCCTGCGCCGCGACCTGCGCGATCGCGGCGGCGGCCAGGAAACCGGTGGTCATCGCCGTCACCGTGACCAGGCGGCGGCGCGGCTCGATCCGCTCGCCGACATAGGCCATCGCCACCGGCGGGAACGCGCCCATCGCCATGCCCTGCGCCACGCGCAGCGCCAGCGCGACGCCGAACCCGGGCGCGGCGGCCAGCGCCGCCGTCAGCACGGCCGCGCCCGCGACCCCGGTGACGATCACGCGGCGGCGGCCGTACCGGTCCGACAACGGCCCGAACAGCAGGAACCCGGCCGCGTAGCCGAAGCCGTAGACCGTCATCAGCCAGGTCACGGCGGCGGGGGTGGTGTGCCACCGCTCCGCCATCGCGTCCACCAGCGGGATCAGCCCGTAGAGCTGGCCGGTCGCCAGCAGCGCCGTGAACGAGAAGACCGCGGCGGTGCGGCCGAACGGCGCGGGGCCCGCCGCGGGGCGGGCCAGGGGGAGCGGGGGGTTCAGTACCTGCGTCATGCCGCGGGACATTAGCCAACCAACCGGTTGGATGTCAACCAACCGGTTGGTTATCGATCGGCTATGATGCGGCACATGCCGAAGCACGCCGACGCGAGGCCCGCCGAGCCCGCCGACTCCGCCCGCGCCGCCGCCACCAAGGAGGCGCTGCTGGCCGCCGCCCACGACGAGTTCGCCCAGCACGGCGTCGCCGGGGCCCGCGTGGACCGCATCGCCCGCCGCGCCGGGGTCAACAAGGAGCGGATCTACGGCTACTTCGGCAGCAAGGAGAAGCTCTTCGACGCGGTCGTCAAGCGCGCCCTGGACGACTTCGCCCGGGTGACCGCCGGTCCCGGTGACGACGGGCCGGTGGAGTACGTGGGACGGCTGTTCGACTACTACCGCGAGCACCCCGACCTGCTGCGCCTGCTGATGTGGGAGTCGCTGCACGACCGCACCGACGACCTGCCCGACCGGCAGTGGCGGGTCGAGCTGTGCGGGAGCCGCGTGGACGCGCTCGCCGAGGCCCTCGGCGAGGAGCGGTCGCCCCGGGTCGCGCACACGATGCTGGCGCTGAAGGCCCTGGCCATGATGCCGCTGGCGCTGCCGCAGATCGGCGCGCTCATCGGCGTCGACCTCGACGACCCGCGGGAGGCCGGGGCGATGCGTGAACATCTGCTGGCCTTCGCGCGTACCGCTCTGTCGGACGGGCCCGCGGGCCGGTCCTGACGGATTTTTTCCGGCAACCCCTGGCATTGGGGCTCTTGGGGCGTATGCTCCGGGGGTGACGCGGTAGGAGCGAGCGGGCTCCGCGACCGTCGTCCACCCTTTCTCAGGAACCCTTCGGCCCTCGCCGTCGTCCGCGACGCTCTCCGCCATCTCCAGCAGGAGAGGGAATGGCGCGACGCGAGAGCAGGCATGTGCCCTACGACGAGGCGCAGAACGACGCGCATGCCGCCTTCTGGGCGGACCCGTCCGCCCGTTCCCGCCGGCGCGGCCGGCGGCGTGACGCGGAGAAGGCCCGTCCCCGTCAGACCCCACGGCCCGCCGCACGCCAGGGCGTGCGGGACGAGCCGCGGCGGGACGCACCCCCCTGGCGGGACCCCTGGCAGGAGCCCCGGCCAGAGCCCCGGTCAGAGCCATGGCCGGAGCCACGGCCGGAGCCGGGACGCCCGGTCCGGCAGCGGCCACGGCAGCAGCCCCGGCAGCGGTCCCCGCGCGAGACGGTGCGGGACGAGCCGCTGACCGTGCTGCCCTGGGACGTGCCGTTCGACGCGCGGGAGTGGGGCGCCTCCGCCCCCGACGCGCGGCGCGCGGCGCCCCGGGCGGAGCGGCCCGAGCGGCCCGAACCACCGCCCAGGAGGCCGGAGCCGCCGCGCGCCCCGGCCCGGCGCAGGCCCCCGGCGCGGCGCCCGCACGGCCCGGCCGACCGGCTCGGCACCGGCGCGCTCGTGCTGTCGATCATGGTGGGCCTGGGGCTGCTGGCGGTCGTGGAGCGGACGCTGCTGGAGGGCGGCCCGATCGGCGGCACCGACACCGTCGGCGCGCAGGGCCGCGCCGAACGGTCCCGCCCCCGCGCGACCCGCCCCGCCGAGGACCCGCCGCGCACCGCCCCCGCGCGGCCCGACCGGGACCGGGGCGGCGCCCCGGCGCCCGCCCCCGACGTCCAGGCGCTCACCGACCGGGTCCGCCGGATCACCCTCCAGGAGCGCGGCGCGGCGGCCCGCCAGAAGTACGGCGCGGCCGGTACGGCGCAGCCGATCGTCGGCACCGACCGGATCAGCCGCGACCGGACCTGGGCGTTCGGCACCACCGCGATCCCCGTGCCGGACGACTCCGCCGCCCTCCCCGAGGTCGCGTTCTTCGCCGCCCGCTGGACCCCGCGCAGCGGCTGGCAGGCGGCGCTGTCGGGCACCTCCGGGTTCGGCGCGCTGCTGACCCGGATGCCGCCCGCGCTGATGTCGGCCGACGAGGCCCGCGCGCTGAACCGCCACGCCACGGTCACCGCCGAGCAGGCCGCCGCCGCCGTCAACGGCGCCCGCGCGGGCGACGGCCTGGTGCTGCCCTGGCGGGTCGGCGCGACCTGGTCGATGGGCGCGGTCCCCACCCGCAACTCCCCGCGCCCGCTGGGGTCCCTGACGTTCTGGGGCGGCGACGGCACCGTCACCGCCGCCGGCGACGGCCGCCTCTACCGCTTCTGCTCGGCGGGCGGCGGCGGACTGGTCCTGCTGGTCCACCCCAGCGGACTGGCCACCACCTACTACCGGATGCGCGACGTCGTCCGCGTCCGCCCCGGGAGCCTGGTGCGGCGCGGCGAGCCCCTCGGCCGCACCGGCACCCAGCGGCCCTGCGGCGGCGCGCCCGCCTCCCGGCCCGACGTGCAGTTCGGGCTGCGGCGCGGGGCCGACGACGTCCCGTTCGAGGGGGCGCGGCTGGGCGGCTGGACGTTCCGCGAACGCGCCGCCCCGCTGCTGGGGTTCGCCGAACGCGGCGACATCCAGGTGCTGACCGGCGGGCTGCTGGCCAACCTCGGCCTCGCCGCCGGGCCCGCCGGATCCGACGGCCCCAAGGGCGAGCGCCCCGAGAAGAAGCCCGCCAACGACAAGAGGAGACAACGTGAAGACCCGCAGCAGTGAGGATCCGCTCCTCCCGACCTGGGCGCTGGCGGTCACCGCGTTCGGCGCGCTGATCGTGACCGTCGGCGCCGTCACTCCGCCCGGCGCGGCCCTGGCCGGGGGCCTGCAGCGGTTCCTGTCCTTCTACGCGGGCGTGTTCACGCTGCTGACGATGACCACCGCCGTGGTCACCGGCGTGCTGGCCTCCGAACGCGTCCTCCTGCGGATCCACCACCGGGTGCTGTTCCAGGGCGTGCACCGCGCCGCCTCGGTCCTGGCGGTCACCTTCGTCGTGGCGCACCTGCTGGTGAAGGTGCTCGGCGGGGTCGCCGCGCCGGTGAACGTCGTGGTGCCCGGCGTCGATCCGGTCGGGCTCGGCACGCTGGCGTTCCAGCTCATGCTGGTGGTCGCCGTGACCGGTGTGCTGCGCGCCCGGTTCGCCCTCCGCGCCCGGCCGTGGGTGTGGCGGTCCCTGCACTCGGTCGCCTACCTGGCCTGGCCGGTCGGCATCGCGCACGGCCTCACCGCGGGCCGCGCCCCCGCCAACTGGGTGGTCCTCGGCTACGTGCTGTGCATGGGCGCGGTCGCGCTGGCCGTGCTCACCCGGCTGGCCGTCTCGACCCGGCCGCGCCGGATCGGCCATGCCGGGGAGGGCCTGACGCCCGCCCCCGAGCGCCGGCCCGCCGCGTCCCGCGCCGAGACGGCGGTCCCCGAGCCCCGCGCCACGGTCGGCGACCCGCGCGGCACCCGGGTGGCGCGATGACCTCGACCTCCACGATCACCGTCTCGAACCTCGGCGGTCCCCGGCTGACGCTGGGGTTCGACCGGTTCGACCGCCTCGACCTGGAACGCCACCAGGCCGTGCACGGCAAGCTGCGCACCCCGCTGCTCGACGAGATCGTCAAGGCGGCCGAGCAGGTCGGCATGCGCGGCCGGGGCGGCGCGGGGTTCCCGTTCGCCCGCAAGCTCATGGCCGTCGCCGCCCGCGTCGTGCACCCGTCGGCCGACCAGACCGACCTGCTGCCCGGCGAGGGCGCCGACGACCGCCTGCCCGGCGAGGACGCCGTCGTGGTCGTCAACGGGGCCGAGGGCGAGCCGGGCAGCTTCAAGGACAAGGTGCTGCTCACCCGCGCCCCCCACCTGGTGCTGGACGGCGCGCAGATCGCCGCGACCGCCCTCGGCACCCAGCGGATCGTGGTCGCCGTCGAGAACGACGAGGCCGCCCGCTCGGTGCGGGCCGCCATCACCGAACGCCGGATGCCCGCCCGCGTCGTCCGCCTCACCGAACGGTTCATCTCCGGCGAGAGCGGCTCGGTCGTCCGGGCGATCAACGGGGACGTCCCCATCCCGTTCGGGGTGAAGGTCCGCGCCGCCGAGTCCGGCGTCGACGGCTGCCCCACCCTGCTGTCCAACACCGAGACGTTCGCGCAGCTGGCCGTGCTCACCTCGCTCGGCCCCGACCTGTACGCCTCGGTCGGCACCGAGGACGAGCCCGGCACCACGCTGCTGACCGTCGGCGGCACCCAGGTCGTCGAGGCCCCCTACGACACCCCGCTGACGGCGGTGCTGGAGTACTGCGGCGTCCCGGCCGGGCAGGGCGTGCTGGTCGGCGGCTACCACGGCATGTGGCTGGACCCGCCCGCGGTGCGCCGCGCCCGGCTGTCCGGCAAGGGCATGCGCGCGGTCGGCGGCACCGTCGGCGCGGGCATCGTCCTGCCGCTGCCCGAGGGCACCTGCCCGCTCGGCGAGGTCACCCGCATCGCCTCCTACCTGGCCGCCCAGTCGGCCGGGCAGTGCGGGCCGTGCCGGATGGGCCTGCCGGACGTGGTCCGCGCCCTCAACGCGCTCACCGAGGGCGCGGCGTCGGTGGAGGACGTCCGCCGCGCCGCCGCCGTCGGCATGGGGCGCGGCGCGTGCGGCCACCCCGACGGCACCGCCCGGTTCGTGCTGTCGGCGATGGACGCGTTCGCCGCCGACATCGCCGAACACCGGTACGGCGGCACGTGCGGGCAGTCGACGTTCGGCGTGCTGCCGCTGCCGGTGCCCGACGGCTCCGAGGGGAGGGTCGCCATCGACTGGAGCCGCTGCGACGGCCACGGCCTGTGCGCCTACCTGGTGCCCGAGCTGATCCAGCTCGACCGGTACGGCTTCCCCGTCGTGCTCGGCACCGACATCCCCGCCTGGATGGAACGCGACGTGCAGCGCGCCGTGTCGATGTGCCCGGCGCTGGCGCTGCGCGTCACCAACGGCATGTCGAGAAGCCCGGCCCGGCGTTCCTGAGAACGCGCCGACAATCCGGCCGGTGTTTTCCGGCCGGATTGTCGGCATGCCCTTTTCCAGGGTCTTGGAAAACCTCCGATAAATGCTGTTCCGGCTGAACCGGGAACGGCGTCGGCGCGTATTGCCCTACGACCCCGCGCCGGGTCGTTTCGGAGAACGCGGAAAGGAGGCGGATTCCCTGTGAGGAAGTCCTACGGTCGCCGGATGCGCCGCATGCGCCGGATGGCGAACGCCCGGTGGATGCTGGCGGCGGCCGCCGCCGTCGCCGTGGCGCTGGCGGCCCTGGTGGTCCTCGGCCGGTCCGGGACCTCGGCGGGCAACGCGTCCGCCAGCGTCGCGGGCAACCCGACGGGGACCGTCCAGACCCGCTGGGGTCCGCTGTCGGCCACCGACCGGTCGCTGCTGGAGGCCGTCCGCCGGGCCGGGCTGTGGGAGATGCCCGCCGGCCAGCAGGCCCAGGAGCGCGCCTCCAGCGCCAAGGTCAAGGAGGTGGCGGACATCATCATGGAGCAGCACATGCGGCTGGACGCCGACGTGCGCGCCACCGCCGCCAAGCTCGGGGTGATGCTGCCCATCGAGCCCAACGCCGACCAGAAGCGCTGGCTGGCCGAGCTGTCGAGCAAGGCCGGGCCCGACTACGACCAGACGTTCGTGCTGCGGCTGCGCGCCGCGCACGGAAAGGTCTTCGGCGTCATCGCCAAGACCCGGGCCAGTACCGAGAACACCGAGATCCGTGCTTTCGCCGAACGCTCGCTGCGTTATGTGAACACGCACATGGCTCTGCTGGAGAGCACCGGACTGGCCACCAAGGCGTCCCTTGCCTCGTGACCGCAGAACCCCGCGAAACAGGAGAATTCCATGGCAAGCAAAAAGGGTATCGCCGTCGTCGTCCCGGCACTCCTGCTGGCCGCCACGGCGGTCGGATCGCCCGTGACGGCGGCGGCCGAGAGCCGTTCCGCCCCGGTCCGCGTCGCCGAACCGGGCGACCAGAACGGCCAGGATCCCGACGATCAGCGCAACGACGGTCGCAACGGCGACGGCCGGAACGACGGCCAGAACGGTGACGGCGGGCAGGGCGACCAGAACGACCAGAACGGTCAGAACCAGAACGGCCAGAACCAGGGCGATCAGAACGGCCAGAACGGCGACGGCCAAGAAGGCGACCGGAACGGCCAGGGTGACGACCAGGGCGACCAGAATCAGGGCATCCAGAACCAGGGCCAACAGAACCAGAACGGCCAGAACCAGGGCAACCAGAACCAGGGCAACCAGAACCAGGTGAAGCCGGGTCCGGACCGCGGCGACTTCGTCAGCATCCGCCAGGCCCCGCGCCGCAACCGGCCGGCGGTGAGCCGCAGCGGCTCGCGCGGCTCGTTCACCTCGCGCTGCGGGCGCAACGAGAACCAGCACCACAACCCCGACAACTTCATCGTCGCGCCCGGCGTCCGCAACGGCGCCCACCACATCCACGACTACGTGGGCAACCTGTCCACCGACGGGTTCTCCACCGACGAGAGCCTGGCCGCCGCCGGGACCACCTGCGCGCTCGGCGACAGGTCCACCTACTTCTGGCCGGTGATGCGCAACCGCGCCCAGCGGGACGACTCCGGCCAGGCGCGGCAGAGCACGGCCGACGGCAACGTGGGCCGGATCGTGCTGCCCGCGCAGGCGCGGATGCAGTTCGTCGGCAACCCCAAGAGCAAGGTCACCGCGATGCCGCGGTTCATGCGGATCATCACCGGCGACGCCAAGGCGGGCACCAACGGCACCGCCAACGCCCGCGCGCTGTGGACCTGCAGCGGGTTCGAGAACCGGGCGTTCACCGACAAGTACCCGCTGTGCCCGAACGGCAGCCGGGTCACGCGCGTCCTGGAGTTCCCGAGCTGCTGGGACGGCCGCAACACCGACAGCGCCAACCACCGCACGCACATCGTGTTCCCGAACGGCGACGGCCGTTGCCCGTCCGGGACGCGGGCGGTCCCGCAGCTGCGGATGACGCTGTCGTACAACCTGCCGAACCGGCCGCTGGCGTTCGCCGTGGACAGCTTCCCCGAGCAGGGCCACGACCCGGTGACCGACCACGCCGACTTCGAGAACGTGATGCCCGACTCGCTGATGCGCCGCGCCGTGGCCTGCATCAACGGCGGACGCAACTGCTGACCGCCGTCGCCTCCTCCGTAGGATCACGAGCATGGACATCGTGATCGCGGGAGGGCACGGCCAGATCGCGCTGCGGCTGGCCCGGCTGCTGAGCGCCCGGGGGGACGTCGTGCGGAGCCTGATCCGGAATCCGGACCACGCCGCCGACATCCGGGACGTGGGGGCCGGGCCGGTCGTGTGCGACCTGGAAAGGTCGACGCCGGAGGAGGTGACCGGCCACGTCTCCGGCGCGGACGCGGTCGTGTTCGCGGCCGGGGCGGGGCCGGGCAGCGGCGTGGTCCGCAAGGACACCGTGGACCGCGGGGCGTCGGTGCTGCTGGCCGACGCCGCCGAGCGCGCCGGGGTCCGCCGCTTCCTCCAGATCTCGGCGATGGGCGCCGGCCGCCCGCCGCGCCCCGGCACCGACGAGGTGTGGGCCGCCTACGTGCGGGCGAAGGGCGAGGCCGAGGACGACCTGCGGGCCCGCGACCTGGACTGGCTGATCCTGCGTCCGGGCCGCCTGACCGACGACCCGGGCACCGGTCGGGTCCGGCTGGCCGCCGAGGAGCTGGGCCGGGGCGACATCACCCGCGACGACACGGCCGCCGTCCTGGCCGAGCTGCTGTCGAACCCGCGGGTGAACCGCACGACCCTGGAGCTCCTCAACGGCGACACCCCGGTCGGCGACGCCGTCGCGGCGCTCGCCTGACTACACCGTCCGATGTACGGGGGTGCTCCGGCGGCGCAGGGTGGGGTGACGCTCTCCGGGCGACGCGCCGCCATGCGGCCGGAACCTAACGTCGTCCGCATGGAAACGATCTTCCCCCGTACGCGGGTGCTCCGGGTGTCCGCCGCCGCCGGGCTCGTGATCTGCGCGCTGGCGTTCGCCCTGTCGGACCTGGTGAACCACGAGTACAGCCCGCTCGCCGAGGCGATCAGCACGTTCGTCAACGCCTCGGCGGGCTGGCTGGTGACGCTCGGCCTGGTCGCGTTCTCCGCCGGAGGGGCGGCGCTGGCCGCGCTCGTGCCGGGCGGCGCCGGGCGGTGGCTGCTGGCCGGGTTCGCGGTGTGCGCGGCGGTCGCCGCGGTCTTCCCGGCCGACCCGCCGGGCGACTGGGCGAACCGGTCGCGCTCGGACGGCGTGCACGGCCTCGCGGCGTGGGCCGGGCTGCTGATGCTGCTGGCCGCGATCATGCTGCTCACCCGCCGGTGGCGGCGGGATCCGGCGTGGCGCTCCCGCACCGGCGCGCTGCGGGCGTGCGCCTGGGCGGCCGGGATCGGGCTGGCGCTGTTCGCCGCCACCCTCGTGGACCGGATGATGATCACGCACAGCGCGCCGCTGGGGCTGGCCGAACGGCTGGCGATCGGCGCGGACCTGGCCTGGCTGCTGGTGGCCGCCACGGGCCCGCACCGGAAGGCGCGCCGATGACATGCGGGACGCGGGAACGACGGGCCGACGCGGTTGGTGGTCGGCGTGGACTTGGTCTGGATGCCGGTGGTTGCCATCGGCCCGCACCGGGGGCCGTGCCGGTGACGCGCGGAACGCGGGAACGGGTGGTCGGCGTGGATCTGGTCTGGATGCCGACGGTTGCCATCGGCCCGCACCGGAAGGCGCGCCGATGACGCGGGTGGCGCGGGAACGGCTGGTCGACGCGGCCCTGGCCGTGCTGACGGCGGTCGCCGTGGTCACGGGCCCGGCCGTGGTGGGCGCGACGCTCACCTACGAGGGCACGCTCGCGCCGGCGGCGCTGCTGGGCGGGGCGATGCTGTTCCGCAGGCGTCACCCGGTCGCGGTGCTGGCGGCGTCGGCCGCCGTGATGGTCGCCTACCGGTGGGCGGGCCTGTTCGAGGGCGGCTGGCTGTGGCCGCTCACGCCCGCCCTGGCGAGCGCCGCGGCACGGGGACGCGCCGGCTGGAGCGCCGGGATCGGCGTGGCGGTCCTGCTGTGCGGCCTGCCCCGGGAACTGGCCGGGACGTCCGACGTCCCGGAGACGGCCGCCCGGATCGGCGTGGAGGCGCTGTGGCTGGCGCTGGTGATGACCGGGGCCGTCGCCCGGCGGCAGTACGGCCGCTGGCGGGACGAGCACGAGGCCCGCCTGGTCGACCAGGAGCGCGCCCGGCTGGCCGAACAGCGCCTGGAGATCTCCCGCGAGGTCCACGACGTGGTGGCGCACACCCTGGCCGTCGTCGGCGTCCACCTCCACGTGGCCGCCGACGCCCTGGCGGACTCCCCGGAGGAGGCGGGGGCGGCGCTGCGCACCGCGATGGAGGTCCGGGGTCGGGCGATGCGGGACCTCAAGGCGTTCGTCGGGGACCTGCGCGACGGCCCGGCGGGCCTGGCGGAGGTGCCGGACCTGCTGGACCGGGCGCGGGCCGCCGGGCTGACGGCGACGCTCCACCGGGAGGGCGACCTGGACGGGGTGCCCGCCGCGCAGGGCGTGGCCGCCTACCGGATCGTGCGCGAGGCCGTCACCAACACGCTGCGGCACGCCGCGGCGTCCCGGCTCGACGTGCGGCTGGCCGCGCGGGCGGGGGAGCTGCGGGTGGAGGTCAACGACGACGGGGCGGGCCCGGCGGCGTTCGCGGCGGGGCACGGCCTGACCGGGATGCGGGAGCGCGTGGCCGCGCTCGACGGCACCCTGGACCTGACCTCCGGCGACGGCTTCACGGTCCGCGCCGTCCTGCCCGTCGCCGGGACGGCCGCCGGCGCGGTCGCCGACAGGGCGGGATCGCCGACATGACGATCAACGTGCTGCTGGTCGACGACCAGTCCCTGGTCCGGGCCGGGTTCCGCGCCCTGCTCGCCCGCGCCGAGGGGATCGCCGTGGTCGGCGAGGCCGCGACCGGCGAGCGGGCCGTGCGGGAGGCGGCCCGGCTGGAGCCCGACGTGGTGCTGATGGACATCCGGATGCCGGGCATGGACGGCATCGAGGCGACCCGGCGGATCCTGGCCGCGCTGCCCGCCGTCCGGGTGGTCATCCTGACGACGTTCGACACCGACGAGCACGTCTTCGAGGCGCTGCGCGCCGGGGCCAGCGGGTTCCTGACCAAGGAGGTGGAGCCGGACGAGCTGCGCCGGGCGGTCGCCGTCGTGGCGGCGGGCGACTCGCTGCTGTCGCCCGGCGTCACCCGCCGCGTGGTGGAGCGGTTCGCCGGCCGGCCCCGGCCCTCGGCCGACCTCGGCGCCCTCACCGCCCGCGAGGCCGAGGTGGTGCGGCTCATCGCCACCGGGCTGTCCAACGACGAGATCGCCGCCGCCCTGGTGATCAGTCCGCTGACCGTCAAGACGCATGTGACCAGGGCCATCACCAAGCTCGGGGTGCGCGACCGGGTGCAGCTGGTGATCCTGGCCTACGAGCACGGCCTGGTCGGTCACCGGGCGTCGTAGAGGGCCTCGATCTCGGCGGCGAAGTCCCTCATCACCGTGTGGCGGCGGACCTTCAGGCTCGGGGTCAGGTGCCCGCTCTCCTCGGTCCAGTCGGTGTCGAGGATCGTGTACTTGCGGATGCCCTCGGCCCTGGACACCGTCGCGTTCGCCGCCGCGACGGCGGCGTCGATCTCCGTGCGGACGTCGCCGCCGGGGTGCAGGGCGCGCCAGGCGGTGACCGCCTCCTCGTCCAGCGTGACCAGCGCGGCGACGAACCGGCGGCCGTCGCCGACCACCAGCACCTGGCTGACCAGGGGATGGGCGCGGATCAGGTCCTCCAGGGGGCCGGGGGCGACGTTCTTGCCCGCGGCCGTCACCAGGATCTCCTTCTTCCGGCCGGTGATCTTCAGGAAGCCGTCGGGGTCCAGGACGCCGAGGTCGCCGGTGTGGAACCAGCCGTCCCGCACGGCCCGCCCGGTGGCCTCCTTGTCGTTCCAGTAGCCCTTGAAGACGCTGATCCCGCGCACCAGGATCTCCCCGTCGTCGGAGACGCGCAGGTCGGTGCCGGGGAACGGCCTGCCGACCGTGCCCATGCGGTTGCCGCCCGGGGTGAAGCGGTTGCCCAGGACCGGGGCGGTGGTCTCGGTGAGGCCGTAGCCCTCGATGATCTGGATGCCGACGCCGCGGAAGAAGTGGCCGAGGCGCTCGCCGAGGGCCGCGCCGCCGGACATCGCGTAGCGGAGCCGGCCACCGACGGCCGCGCGTAGTCTGCCGTAGACGAGCCGGTCGAAGACCCGGTGCCGGAGCCGGAGGCCGAGGCCCGGGCCGCCGGCGTCCAGGGAGCGGCTGTAGGCCACGGCCGTCTCGGCGGCGAGGTCGAAGATCCTGCCCTTGCCCTCGGCGGCGGCCTTCTGCGCGGCGCCGTTGTGGACCTTCTCGAACACGCGCGGCACGGCCAGCAGGAATGTCGGCCGGAACGTCGCCAGGTCCCGCTGGAGGCTCGGCACGTCGCTGTGCGCCAGCACCATCCCGTACTCGACGCAGCCGACCTGGATGAGGCGCGCGAACACGTGCGCCAGCGGCAGGAACAGCAGGGTGGAGGCGTTCCCCTCGGCGATCTGCGGGACGCCGCCGCGCACCACGTTGCGGGCGGTGCCGAGGAAGTTGCGGTGGGTGAGCTCGCAGCCCTTGGGGCGGCCGGTGGTGCCGGAGGTGTAGACGATCGTCGCCGGGTCGTCGGCGACCACGCCCTGCCGCCGCAGCGCGACGGTCTCGTCGGGGACGTCCGCGCCGTCGCCGACGAGCGCGTCGAGGTCGCCCGTGTCGATGCCCCACACGTGCCTGAGTCCCGGCAGCTCGTTCCGGAGCCCGGCGAGGGCGTCCAGGTGGGCGGGGGTCTCGGCGAACGCGGCGACCGCCCCCGAGTCCCCGGCGATCCACGCGATCTGCGCGGGGGAGGAGGTCTCGTAGACCGGGACGGTGACCGCGCCCGCCGTCCAGACGGCGTAGTCGAGGACGGTCCACTCGTAGCGGGTCCGCGACATCAGCGCGACGCGGTCGCCGGGCCGGATCCCGGCGGCGATGAGGCCCTTGGCGACGGCGGACACCTCGGCGGCGAACTCGGCCGCCGTCACCGCGCTCCAGGCGTCGCCCCGGCGCCGGCGCAGCACGATCCGCCCCGGCTCGGCCGCGGCCCGTTCGAACGGCGTGTCCGTCAGGTTCGCCAGGTCCGGGACGGGGAACTCGATGGGGACGCCGATCTCGCGCACGCGATCACTCCTGCCGGGGGTCTGGGCGGGGAGGAAGATCCCTCCCCGCCGAGAATATCCCCAGGTGGGAGTAAGGATCCGGTGACGTCGGCGCTACCGGGTCCTCAGGAGTAGAGGGCGTCGATCTCGTCGGCGAAGTCCTTGAGGACCGCGTGCCGGCGGACCTTCAGGCTCGGGGTCACGTGCCCGGCCTCCTCGCTGAAGTCCACGCCGAGGATCTGGTACTTCTTGATCGCCTCGGCGTGCGAGACCGACTTGTTGGCGTCGGCCACGGCGGCCTCGATCTCGGCGATGACGTCGGGGTCGTTGCGCAGCTCCTCGACCGTCATGGCGGCGGGCTTGCCGTGCTGCTCCTTCCACGGGCCGAGGGCCTCCTCGTCCAGCGTGATCAGCGCGGAGATGAACTTGCGGCCGTCGCCGAGCACCAGCGCCTGGCTGATCAGCGGACAGGCGCGCAGCCGGTCCTCCAGCGGGGCGGGCGCGACGTTCTTGCCGCCCGCGGTGACCAGGATCTCCTTCTTCCGGCCGGTGATCTTCAGGAAGCCGTCGGCGTCCAGCGAGCCCAGGTCGCCGGTGCGGAACCAGCCGTCCTCCAGGGCCTCCTTGGTGGCGGACTCGTTGTTCCAGTAGCCCGCGAAGACCGGCACGCCCTTGGCCAGCACCTCGCCGTCCTCGGCGATCCGGATGGTCGTGCCGGGGATCGGCTGGCCGACCGTGCCGACCTTCATGGCGGAGGGCCGGTTGACGGTGACGGGGGCGGTGGTCTCGGTGAGGCCGTAGCCCTCCAGGATGACGATGCCGACGCCGCGGAAGAAGTGGCCGAGGCGCTCGCCGAGGGCCGCGCCGCCCGACACCGCGTACTGGACGCGCCCGCCGACGGCCTCGCGCAGCTTGCCGTAGACCAGCTTGTTGAACACCGCGTGCCTGACCTTCAGCCCGAGGCCGGGGCCGCCGGTGTCCAGGGCCTTGCTGTAGGCGATGGCGGTCTCGGCGGCGGCGGCGAAGATCTTGCCCTTGCCGCCCGCGATGGCCTTCTGCTCGGCGCCGTTGTAGACCTTCTCGAACACGCGCGGCACGGCCAGCAGGAACGTCGGCCGGTAGCTCGCCAGGTCCGGCAGCAGGTTCGGGATGTCGCTGTGGCCCAGCACGATCGCGCCCTCGATGCACGCGACCTGGATGAGGCGGGCGAACACGTGCGCCAGCGGCAGGAACAGCAGCGTGGAGCTGCCGTCCACGGCGATCTCGGCGATCGCGCCCTGGACGGCGTTGCGGCTGGTCAGTACCAGGTTCCCGTGGGTGATCTCGCAGCCCTTGGGGCGGCCGGTGGTGCCGGAGGTGTAGACGAGGGTGGCGACGTCGGCGGCGGTGCGGGACCGGCGGCGCTCGGCGAGGGTCTCGTCGGACACCTCCGCGCCGCCGGCGGCGACGGTGTCGACGTCCCCGGCGTCGATGCCCCAGACGTGCGCGAGGCCCGGGAGCCGGTCCCGGACCTCGGCGACGGTGGCCAGGTGCGCGCCGGTCTCGGCGAACACGGCCCGGGCCCCGGAGTCCCCGATGATCCACTCCACCTGCTCGGCGGAGGAGGTCTCGTAGACCGGGACGGTGACCGCGCCCGCCGCCCAGATGGCGTAGTCGAGAACGGTCCACTCGTAGCGGGTCCGCGACATCAGCGCGACCCGGTCGCCCGGCTCGATCCCGGCGGCGACCAGGCCCTTGGCCACCCGGGACACCTCGGCGGCGAACTCGCCGGCGGTCACCGCGCGCCACGCGTCGCCGTCCTTGCGGCGGAGCACGATCCGGCCGGGTTCCCGGTCGGCTCGGGTGAAGGGCGCGTCGGTCAGATTGGTGGAATCGGATACCTCCACCATGGCGGGGACGCTGAACTCGCGCACTGCCACTCCTCGGTTGTCACTGCATACGGCGGGGACGACGGTACAGGCATCCGGCCCGGGAAGATACCCATGGGTAGCAACGGCTCTGCTGGTCAGCCCAGGTGACAGCCTACGTGCCCGCCGCCGTCACGGACCGTGGCCGCCGGACCGCGCCGCGGGGGGTCAACGACGGGCAAAGGTCCGCCGGGCGCGCCGGGGCGCGGCGCCGGGACCGCCTAACCTTGATCTGGAAAAGCCCAGGTGACCCAGGGGGACCGAGCCATGCCGCTGCTCGAGGTGATCGCGCTGACCGTGGCCGACGCGCGGGCGGCGCAGGAGGGCGGGGCCGACCGCGTCGAGGTGGTCGCCGATATGGTGGCCGACGGGCTCACCCCCGACCCGGAGGTCGTGGCCAGGATGAGACAGGTCACATCGCTGCCGATGCGGGTGATGCTGCGCGCCAACTCGGGCTTCCGCACCACCGGCCCCGAGCTGGACCGGCTGCGGCGCGCCGCCGAGGACCTGCGGGAGGCGGGCGCGGACGGGTTCGTGCTGGGCTTCCTGGACTCGTTCGGCAACGTCGACACCGCCGCCACCGGCAAGATCGCGACGGTGGTGGCGCCGCTGCCGTGGACGTTCCACCGGGCCCTGGACCACGCCGCCGACCCCGCCGCCGCCTGGCCCGTGGTGCGCGACCTGGCCGAGGGCTCCGGCGGCGCGGACAGCGGCATGGACGGCGGCATGGACACGGTGCTGACGGCCGGATCGCCGCGCGGCGTGGACGCCGGGGTGGAGACCCTGGTCCGGCGCGCCGCCGAGGACCCCGCCGCGGCCGGACTGATCATGGCGGGCGGGGGGCTGCGCCGCAAGCACGTGGCGGTGCTGGCGGCGGCCGGCGTCGGCAAGTTCCACGTGGGGACGGCCGTGCGGCCCGACGGCTCCTGGGAGCGGCCGGTGGACGCGGCGCTGGTCCGCGAGTGGCGGACGCTGGTGGCGGCGGCCGCGCGGGACTGACCCCGGGTGGTCCGGGCGCGACGCGCCGCGCGGGGGCGCGTGACGCGCCATTAGAGTCGGTCCATGCGGATCCATGTGGTGAGTGACGTCCACGGCCGCGCGGACGCACTGAAACGCGCGGGGGACGGAGCGGACGCGCTCATCTGCCTGGGCGACCTGATCCTGTTCATCGACTACTCCGACCACGGTCAGGGCATCTTCGCCGACCTGTTCGGGCAGGAGAACGCCGACCGCTTCATCGCGCTGCGCACCGCCAAGCGGTTCGAGGAGGCCCGCGAGTTCTCCCGGCGGATGTGGGCGTCCCTGGACGGCGAGGCCTGGCCGCACATCGAACGCGCCGTGCGCCGCCAGTACGCCGAGCTGTTCGACGCGATGCCGACCCCCGCCTACCTCACCTACGGCAACGTCGACATCCCGAGCATGTGGCGGGACTACCTGCGCGAGGGCCACCACGTGCTGGACGGCGAGACCGTCGAGATCGGCGGCCTGCGGTTCGGGTTCGTCGGCGGCGGGCTGCGCACCGAGTACCGCACCCCCTACGAGCTGGACGACGACGTGTACGCCGCCAAGGTCGAGGCGCTGGGCGAGGTGGACGTGCTGTGCACCCACATCCCGCCCGCCGTCCCCGACCTGCTGTACGACACGGTGGCGCGGCGGTTCGAGCGCGGCAGCGAGGCGGTGCTCGACCTGATCCGCCGGGTCCAGCCGCGCTACGCGCTGTTCGGGCACGTGCACCAGCCCCTGGCGGCCCGCATGCGCGTCGGCCGCACCGAGTGCGTCAACGTCGGGCACTTCCGGGGGCGCGGCACCCCCTACGTCCTGACGGTGTGAAAGATACTGAGATCCCCGGAGGGTCCCCGGAGCCTCCGGCGCCCCCGAGCGGGCGCGTTGACCGGCAGAGGAAGAGACGAGGGCGAGCATGGCCGACCGGACGAGTTCCTCCATCACCATCAAGGCCGGAAAGGCCGAGATCATGGCGGTGATCGCTGATCTTGAGGCGTACCCGGAGTGGACCAGCGGCGTACGGTTCGAGGTGGGCGGGACCGGGGACGACGGCCGGGCGTCCCGCGCGCGCATGACCATCTCGATGGGCCCGATCAACGACACCGTCGACCTGGCCTACACCTGGGACGGCGACACCGCGGTGCGCTGGGAGACCGTCGGCGCCGGCGCGATGATCTCCAACCTGCACGGCTCCTACCTGCTGGCCGAGGCCGGGGACGGCACCGAGGTGACCTACGAGCTGGCGGTGGACCTGAAGGTCTCGATGATCGGGATGGTCAAGCGCAAGGCCGAGAAGCGGATCATCGATTCGGCCCTCAAGGGACTGAAACGGCACGTCGAGGGCTGAGTAATCATCGATGGCCCGGGTGGGGCGGTACCGTTCCACCCCGACGACGGATGGACAATGTTCTCATGACCGAGCAGCCGGGCGACGTCCTCGACGAGGCGGCCAAGCTCTTCGACGTCCTGCGCAGGCGCCTGACCGGCGGATCCGGGACCGGCGGCGCCGGGACCGGCGCGGACGACGTGTGGAGCCGGGCCGTGACCGAGGACCCGCACATCGCCACCGGCGCGCCCGAGTGCCGCAACTGCCCGATCTGCCGCGCCATCGCGATGGCGCGCGAGTCCGGGCCCGACGTCGGACGCCACGTCCGGCAGGCCGGGGCGGCCCTGGCGGCGGCGGCGCTGGACGTGGTGGCGGCCTACGAGCGCACCCGCGAGCCGGGCCGGCGGCCGGGGGCGACGTCACAGGCACGGCCGGAGGACGGCCGGCCGGGGCCCGCCGCCGGCGGTGACCCCATCGACATCGGGTAGCACCGTGCCGACGGGTATCCCACAGGGGAGACGCCGCGGTGCGGCGCGCGGCCGCGTCAGCGGGCGCGTGAGGAGGAGGAAGCGTACATGGCCCTGACCATCGGCGTGGATGTGGGCGGCACCAAGGTCGCCGCGGGCGTCGTCGACGACCGGGGGACGATCCTGGAGAAGGTGCGGCGGCCCACGCCCTCCACCGACCCGGCGGAGACCGCCGAGGTCATCGCCGAGGTCGTCGACCTGCTCAAGGGCAAGTTCGAGGACGTCGTCGCGGTCGGCCTGGGCACCGCCGGGTTCGTCGACGAGACGCGCTCCACCGTGCTGTTCGCGCCCAACCTGGCCTGGCGCGACGAGCCCATCAAGCAGAAGGTCGAGGACCGGGTCGGGCTGCCGGTGGTGGTGGAGAACGACGCCAACGCCACCGCCTGGGGCGAGGCGCGGTTCGGCGCCGGCCGGGGCCACGACTTCATCGTGCTGGTCACCCTGGGCACCGGGATCGGCGGCGGCATCATCATCGACGGCGAGCTGTACCGGGGACGGTTCGGCATCGGCGCCGAGGTCGGCCACTTCCGGGTGGTGCCCGACGGCCGCCGCTGCGGCTGCGGCAACCGCGGCTGCTGGGAGCAGTACGCCAGCGGCAACGCCCTGCTGCACGAGGCCCGCGAGCTGGCCCGGGTGTCCCCGGCGATGGCCGGCCGGCTGCTGGAGCTGGGCGAGGGCAGCCCCGAGGGCATCAGCGGCCCGGAGATCACCCAGGCGGCCCGCGAGGGCGATCCGGCCGCGCTGGAGTGCTTCCGCACCGTCGCCAAGTGGGCCGGGCAGGGCCTGGCCGACCTCACCGCGATCCTCGACCCCGGCCTGTTCATCATCGGCGGCGGCCTGTCCGACGCCGGGGACCTGCTGCTGGACCCGGTGCGCGCGGCGTTCCACAACGCGCTGACCGGACGCGGCCACCGGCCGGAGCCGGAGATCCGCATCGCCGAGCTCGGCTCGGCCGCCGGCATCGTCGGCGCCGCCGACCTGGCCCGCCTCTGAGGAGCGAGACGCCATGCCCGTGCTCCGGGTCGTCAGCTACAACATCCGTTCGCTGCGTGACGACCCGGACGCGCTGGTCCGCGTGGTGCGGGCGCTGCGGCCCGACGTGCTGTGCCTCCAGGAGGTCCCGCGGTTCTGGGGCTGGTGGGGCAAGCGCCGCCGGCTGGCCGCCGCGTGCGGGATGACCGTCGCCGCCGGGCGGCGCGCCTGCGGGCTGGCGGTGCTGGCCGGGCCGCGCGTCACGCCCGTCGCCCGCGAGTTCCACCTGCTCCACCGGGTGCCGGGGCTGCACCGGCGGGGCCTGGCGATCGCGGCGCTGGAGGTCGAGGGGGCGCGGCTGGTGGCGGCCAGCACCCATCTGGACCTGGTGGACGCGCCGCGCCGCGCCCACACCCGCCAGGTGCTGGCGCTGCTGGAGCGCGCCGGGCGGCGGCACCGCGCGCCGATGCTGGTCGCCGGGGACGTCAACCAGGAGCCCGGCGGCGACTCCTGGGCGCTGCTGGCGGGCCGCTTCCAGGACGGGTACGCCGTCGCCCCGGCGGGGGAGGAGCTGACGTTCTCGTCGGCCGCGCCGCGCCGCCGCATCGACGGGATCTTCGTCGATCCGCGGATCGAGGTCGCCGGTTGCGGCGTGCCCGGCCCGCCCGCGCCGGTCGAGCTGTACCCCAAGGCCACCGACCACCGACCGGTACTGGCCGAACTCCGCCTGCCCTAGCCGTCCGGGGCCTCGATCACCGGACGGCCGGGGGTCAGATGACCGCGCCGTCGTCGTCGTCGCGCGGCTCGTCGCCCATCCGCAGCACCAGCGTGACGAAGCCGCCGATGAACGCCGCCACCGCCAGGAACGCCGCCCAGCCCGGAACGTGCCAGCTCAGCAGCACCGTCAGCAGCAGGTACAGCGGCCCGCCGACCAGCGCGATCCAGGCGCCCTTGGTGAGGGGGTCGGCGCTGGGCAGCGGCGGCGGGGCCGGGGGCACGTAGTGGCCCTCTTCGTCGGGCGCGGGCGGGTAGTCGTCCTCGTCGTCGTGGGCCGCGCGGATCACCCGGGCGTCCGGGAACCGGCCGGTGCGGTCCTCGCCCTCGCGCGGCTCGTCGCGCGCGGCGGGCTCGTCGATGTTCTCCTCGTCCGGCCAGGGCACCCGGTCGCCCTCGTGGACGGCGTCGTAGCCCGCGACGATCTCCGCCCAGATGGCGTCCTCGTCGCGCTCGTCGGCCCGCCCGCCGTCGCCCGCGCCGGCGGCGTCGCCGCCGACCGGGCTCTGCGGCCCGGTGGTCAGGGTCCCGGTCGGCTGCGGCCCGGTGGGCTGCCCGCCGGTGGCCGCGCCGTCGGCGCCGTCGTCGGCGTCCCCGGTCTGCTCCAGCGGGTCGGGCTCACCCTGCCGGGGCAGGTGCGCGCGCAGCACGCCCTCGGCCGTCGGCTTCATCGCGACGTCCACGTACAGCCGGTCCACGTCCTGCTCGGACAGGGCGTAGGCGGCGATCCCGGCCTCCCGCAGGGCGGTCAGCATCGCGTCGGCCAGGTCCGGCGCCAGATCGGCCAGCGGGGCGTAGGCGTCGGCCGACAGTCCATTGCCACGGCGATTCACGGGGTCGGCTCCCTGGTCGACTCCGGCGTGACCGACGGCACCGGCATCACGGCCTCCGCTCCCCCTACAGACATGCGCCCGGGAACCGCCTGCGACGGCCCTCGGACACCCCGAAACGTGTGTCCCACGGTATTCGCTGCGCCGCCGGGAACAAGCCCCCGGGGCACACCCATTGAGAATTACCGTTCCGAGCCTACGTTCATTCCCGTCCCGCCGGGCGGGGGTGTGGGCAGTGCCCGGACGGAATGGGAAGATGTTCCATCATCTCCCCGTTGCCCGGGGGACACGGAAGGAAGCGCCGCGTGACCGCGGCCAGAGGAAGGTGCCCGGATGCTCTGGTTCTGGATCCTGCTGAGGATCATCCTCTCGCCCATCATGTACCTGGTGTGGCGGCCGCAGAACTCGGGTATGAGGAACGTCCCCAAGCGCGGTCCCGCGCTGCTGGTCAGCAACCACCTGTCGTTCGCCGACCACTTCTTCGGCCCGCTGCCGCTGCTGCGCCCGATCTTCTTCATCGGCAAGCAGGACTACTTCACCGGCCGGGGCCTCAAGGGGCTGGTCAGCAAGGCGTTCTTCACCGGCGTCGGCGTGGTGCCCGTGGACCGCACCGGCGGCACCGCCGCCGAGGCCGCGCTCCAGACGGGCCTGCGCATCCTCGGCGAGGGCAAGCTGCTGGGCATCTACCCCGAGGGCACCCGCGCCCCCGACAACCGCCTGTACCGCGGCAAGACCGGGGTGGCGCGGCTGGCCCTGAAGTCGCGGGTGCCGGTCATCCCGATGGCGATGATCAACACGTTCGAGCTGATGCCGCCCGGCCAGCCCTACCCGCGGCTCGGCATCCGGCCCGGCGTGCGGTTCGGCGAACCCCTGGACTTCTCCCGCTTCTACGGCAAGGAGGACGACCGGGAGGTGCTGCGCGAGGTCACCGACGAGATCATGCGCGCCATCCGGAAGCTGTCCGGCCAGGAGTACGTCGACCGGTACGCCGCCGAGGTGAAGGCGGAGATGGCGGGCAAGACCCCGCGTCCGGTCAGCGACGACGAGTGACCGACCACTGATCTTCCGGAGGTGGTGCCGCGATGGGGCTGGAGGTCGCGCTGTGGCGCGCCGTCGCGGTGTACCGGTTCGCCGCGCTGGGGTACGCCGCCGTCCTGATCGCGATGAACTCCGGCGGTCCCGACGGGTACGAGCACCCGGCGGGCGGCTGGGCGGTGCTGGCCGTGATGACGGTGTGGACGGCGTACGCGACGTTCGCGTTCTCCGACCCGCGCCGCCGGGGCTGGCCGCTGCTGGCCGCCGACATGACGGTGGCGATGGGCTGCCTGCTGGCGACCGCCTGGGTGGAGTCCACCGCGCACCTCCAGCAGGGCCGTCCGACGCTGCCGGTGTCGTGGGTGGCGGCCAGCGTGCTGGCGTGGGCGGTGGTCGGCGCCAAGCGCGCGGGCATCGCCGCCGCCGCGATCCTGGCGGTGGGCAACTTCCTCGTCCACGTGTTCGCCGACACCGGCGTGCGGGGCGGCCCCAGCACCGTCAACGGGGTGGTGCTGCTGTTCCTGGCCGGGATGGTGGTCGGGCACGTGGTGAAGCTGGCCCGGGACGCCGAGGCGCGGCTGGCGCGGGCGGTGGAGCTGGAGGCCGCCACCCGCGAGCGCGAACGCCTGGCGCGCGGCATCCACGACTCGGTGCTCCAGGTCCTGGCGATGGTGCAGCGGCGCGGCGTCGAGCTGGGCGGAGAGGCCGCCGAGCTCGGCCGGATGGCGGGCGAGCAGGAGGCGGCCCTGCGCAACCTGATCAGCATCCGCGGCGCGCCCCTGCCGCCGCCGCGCCCGGCGGCCGCCGGGGACCCGCCGCGCCCGGGGACCACGACCGACCTGCGTCCGCTGCTGACCGCCTACGGCTCCACCACCGTCACCGTCTCCACCCCGGCCACGCCCGTGCCGCTCGCCGAGCCGGCCGCCCGCGAGGTCGCGGCGGCGGTCGGGGCCGCGCTGGACAACGTCCGCGTGCACTGCGGCGAGCAGGCCCGCGCGTGGGTGCTGCTGGAGGACGACGGCGCGGGCGAGGTGATCGTCAGCGTCCGCGACGACGGCCCCGGGATGCCGCCGGGCCGGCTGGAGGAGGCCGCCGCCGCCGGCCGCCTCGGCGTCGTCCAGTCCATCCGGGGCCGCATCCGCGACCTGAACGGCGCCGTCGTCATCCACTCGGCCCCGGGCGAGGGGACCGAGATCGAGATGACGGTGCCGGCGCCCCGCTAGCCGCCGCGCCGCCCGGCACCGGCGGCGTCCCCGGCCGGAACGGGTCGCGTCCGCCGTGCGCGCCGAGCGCCGCCGCGTCCTCGCCCTGGAGCGTCCGGTGGGTCTCCAGGGCGTGCGCCACGGCGAGCACGGCCGCGCGGTCGTCGGCGAGGAGGCGTTCGGCCCGTTCCAGCAGCGCCGACAGCAGGTCCTCGATCCGGTCGGCCGGCTCGCGCCGCGTCTCGCGCTCGGCCTCCCGCGCGCCCAGCCCGAGCCGGGTGGACACCGTGGAGCCCATGCCCCGGAAACCACGCGCGCCGCGCCTCGCGCCATGAGGTCTCCGCGGGGGTGGTTCCGGGGATTCTCCTCCCTGTTCATGCCCTTGTCGGAGGATCACACCCCGGCTTCTGTTCGATCACGCGGTGATTCCGGTGTCCGGGACCGGCCTTAGGGTGGCCGTTGTGAGTGAACCTCCTGCCGTTCCGTTGAGGGTGATGGTCGTGGACGACCATCCGATGTGGCGCGACGCCGTGGCCCGCGACCTGGCCGAGGCCGGACACGAGGTGGTCGCCACCGCCGGGGACGGCCGCACCGCCGTGCGGGTGGCCGCCGCGGCCCGGCCGCAGGTCGCGATCGTCGACCTGCAACTCCCCGACATCAGCGGCGTGGAGGTCACCCGGCAGCTGGTCGCCGCCGATCCGCCGGTGCGGGTGCTGGTGCTGTCGGCCAGCGGCGAGCAGCAGGACGTCCTGGAGGCGGTGAAGGCGGGCGCGACCGGCTACCTGCTGAAGTCCGCCGCCCGCGAGGAGTTCCTGGACGCGGTCGCCCGCGCCGGGCAGGGCGACGCCGTCTTCACCCCCGGCCTGGCCGGGCTGGTCCTCGGCGAGTACCGCCGCCTGGCCGCCGCCCCCCGGCGCGACGACGACGCGCCGCGCCTCACCGAGCGCGAGACCGAGGTGCTGCGCCTGGTCGCCAAGGGCCTGACCTACAAGCAGATCGCCCAGCGCCTGGTCCTGTCGCACCGCACCGTGCAGAACCACGTCCAGAACACCCTCGGCAAGCTCCAGCTCCACAACCGCGTCGAACTGGTCCGCTACGCCATCGAGAAGGGCCTGGACCGCGACGACGAACGATGAACCGGCGGTGGATCTTCCCGTTCTGGGTCATCTGACGCGGAACGAACCCGGGGTTCCCGGCATCTATAGAGATGAGCCGGGGGGACCGGCGAGTACAGAGGGAGGGCGCCATGGCGCTGTCCGCCGCGGGTGACACCTGGGGGATCCCGGGTCCGCTGTTCATCTGGGGCATGTACGTCCCGGCGGCGCTGGTCCTGGTCGGGCTGGTGCTGCTGCTGCGCCGCGCGCTGGCCCCCGGCCGCCGCTTCGCGGGCGACCTGCACCCCTACGAGCTGGCCTACCTCGACGGCGGGCCCGGCCGGGCCGTGCTGGCGGTGCTGACGGCGCTGCGCGCCGAGGGCGCCGTCGAGGCGGCCGGCGCGGGGAAGGTGCGGGCCGTCGGCGAGCCGCCCGCGAACGCCACGCCACTCGACCGCGCCGTGCACGGGCGGCTGCGCGACGGCGCCGAGTCGCCGGGCGACCTGAGCTGGTGGCCGTCGGTCCGCGCGGAGCTGGAGCCGATCCGGCGGAGCCTGGTGGACCGGGGCCTGGTCCTCGGCCCGGCCGCGCGCCGCGCCCGCCGCCGGGCGGCGCTCCCGCTGGTGGCGCTGGTGGCGCTCGGGGTCGTGCGGATCGTGGCGGGCGTGGCGGGTGGCAGGCCGGTCGCGTTCCTCGTCCTCGCGACGATCGCGGTGGCCGTGGTGGCGCTGGTGCTGACGTTCCACTGGGCGGCCGTCACCCCGGAGGGGAAGCGGGAGCTGCACCGGGCCCGTACGGCGATGCGGCACCTCGACCCGGTCTATTCTCCGGCCTGGACCACCTACGGCGCGTCCGCCGCGACGTTCGCCGTCGCGCTGTACGGGGTGCCCGCGCTGGCCAGCTTCGACCCGCACTTCTCCGCCGAGGCCGAGATGCAGAAGCAGTTCGCGGCCACCACGGCGGTCACCACGGGGTCGAGCTCGTCGTCGGGCTCCTCCACCTCCGGGTGCAGCGGGTCGAGCAGCAGCTGCGGCGGTGGTGGCGGCGGCTGCGGTGGTGGCGGCGGCGGTGGCTGCGGCGGATGATCCCCCTCCTCGGGCTGCTGGTCGCGCTCGCCCTGGCCCTCACGATCGCGCGCCGGTGGCTGGCCCACCGGCTGCTGGCCGGGCACCCGCCGGTGCGCGACCCGCACCCCTACGAGATCGCCTACCTCACCGGCGGCGGACGGCACGCCGTGGCGGCGGCGCTGCTGACGCTCCGGCTGGACGGGGCGGTCATCGCCGGACCCGACGGCCGCCTGACCGCCGTCGCCGACCCGCGCGCCGCGACCACGCCCCTCGACCTGGCGGTCCACCACGCGGTGCGGCGCGCCGTCGCGACGGTGGCCCGCGTCACCGCCGACCCGGGCGTCCGGCAGGCCCTGGAGGGCATGCGGGAGGGCCTGGTCCAGCAGGGCATGGTCCCACCGCCGTCGGCCGCGCGGACGCTGCGGTCGATGTCCTACGTCTTCTACGGGATCCTCGGGGCAGCCTTCTTCGTCGCCGTCTCCTCCCCGATCGGCGAACGGGGAGGACTCCAGGCGATCCTGCCGCTCGGGCTCCTGGTCGCGCTGTTCCTGCTGTTCGGTGTCCTGGGCGGCGGGGAACGGCAGCGGACGCGCGCCGCCGACCAGGTGCTCGAACACGTCCGGAACCGCCACTCCCATCTCGACCCGCGGCTCGCCCCCTCGTACCCGACCTACGGGATCGGGGCCGCCGCGATGGGGACCGCGCTGTTCGGCACCGCCGCGCTGATGGCCGTCGATCCCGACTTCACGCAGTGCGCCGGGCTGGGGAGGCTGCTGGAGATGGCCGGGCCCGACTCCTCCTCCGGAGGCATCGGCTACTCGGGGTCGAGCTGCTCGTCGAGCGCCTCGGTCTGTTCCTCCGGCGGGGGCGGCGGCGGATCGAGCTGCGGCGGCGGTGGTGGAGGATCGAGTTGCGGCGGGGGAGGGAGCAGCAGTTGAACGGCACCGAGGGCCTGCCCCGGCTGGGCGTGGGGATCGGGTGGCGGCCCGAGATCGCCGGGTTCGTCGCCGACCTGCCCGGACTGCGCTTCACCGAGGTGATCGCCGAGTCGGTGCACCTCGCCCATCCCCCCGACCACCTGCTGGAGCTGCGCGACCGGGGCGCGTCGGTCGTGCCGCACGGGGTGAAGCTGTCGCTGGGCGGGGCCGAGCCGGTCGCCCCCGAACGCGTCGCGCACCTGGCCGCCTGCGCCGAGCTCCTCGGCTCGCCGCTGGTCAGCGAGCACGTCGCGTTCGTGCGGGCGGGCGGCGTCGAGGCCGGGCACCTGCTGCCGGTGCCGCGCAGCCGCGCCGCGCTGGACGCCCTCACCGCCAACATCCGCCGCACCCGGGCGGAGCTGCCGGTACCGCTGGCCGTCGAGCCGATCGCGGCGCTGTTCGACTGGCCCGACGACGAGTACGAGGAGGGCGACTTCCTCACCGAGCTGGTCGAGCGCACCGGCGTGCTCCTGCTGCTGGACGTCGCCAACGTCTACGCCAACGCCCGCAACCGGGGCCGGGACCCGGTGGGGCTGCTGGACCGGCTCCCGCTCGACCACGTCGCCTACTGCCACGTCGCGGGCGGCGAGGAGGGCGGGGGCCGCTACCACGACACCCACACCGCGCCCGTCCCGCCCGAGGTCATCGACCTGGTCGCCGAGCTGTCGGCGCGGCTCCCGGACCGGACGCGCCCGCCGGGCTTCCTGCTGGAACGCGACGGCCGCTACCCGCCCGCCGCCGAACTGCGCGCCGAGCTCGACGCCATCGCCGCCGCGTCCGGCCTGGAGCCGGTCACATGAGTACCGGTCACATGAGCGCCGGTGACCCGGGCGGGCTGGAGGAACTGGCCGCCCGGCAGGAGGCTCTGGTCCGCGCGATGACGGCGGGCGGGCCGCTGCCGCCCGGCTTCGACGCCGCCGCCGTCCGCGCCGCCGCCGACGCGATCCTGCGGAAACGGGCGGGGGAGGTGGCGCGGGCATGGCCCGCCCTGGCAGCCTGCTACGGGGACCGGTGGAGGGCGGCGTTCACGGCGTGGGCGGCGGAGCGTCCCACCCGCGGGTCGTTCCGCGACTCCTGGGACTTCGCCCGCGCGCACCGGGACGGGCTGTCCCCGGCCGTCGCGCTGGAACTGGCCCTCCGCGAGACCCGTTGGGACTATGACGGGACCGGCGAGCCGCGCCTGCGCAAAGCGGCGTTCCGGCGCGTCCCCGGAGGTTTCGCCGTGCAGGTCCGGGGGAGGCTGCGGGTCTTCGGCAAAGCCGCGCGCCGGTGATCGCCGAACCCGCCCCCGGCCCGCTCCGAACCACTATGGTCTAGACCAATGGGGGCCGCGCGAGCCGAGGAAGGCCCCGTGGGGAGAAGGAGAGGGTATGCGCGTCGGAGTGCTGACCGGCGGAGGAGACTGCCCCGGACTGAACGCCGTGATCCGCGCCGTGGTGCGCAAGGGCGTGCAGGTCTTCGGGTACGAGTTCGTGGGCTTCCGCGCGGGTTGGCGGGGTCCGCTGGAGGGCGACACCCTCGCCCTCGACGTGGAGGCGGTGCGCGGCATCCTGCCGCGCGGCGGCACCATCCTCGGCTCGTCCCGGACCAACCCGATCAAGGTCGAGGGCGGCATCGAGCGGATCAAGGACAACCTGGCCGGGCTCGGCGTGGACGCCCTGATCGCCATCGGCGGCGAGGACACCCTCGGGGTGGCCCGCGAGCTGTACACCAACGGCGTCAACGTCGTCGGCGTCCCCAAGACGATCGACAACGACCTCAACGCCACCGACTACACGTTCGGCTTCGACACCGCCGTCAACATCGCGATGGAGGCCATCGACCGGCTGCACACCACCGCCGAGAGCCACCACCGCGCCCTGATCTGCGAGGTCATGGGCCGCCACGCGGGCTGGATCGCCCTGCACGCGGGCATGGCCGCCGGAGCCAACGTCATCCTCATCCCGGAGCGGCCGTTCGACATCGACAAGGTCGTCGAGTACGTCGAGAGCCGCTTCAAGACCCGCTACGCCCCGATCATCGTGGTGTCGGAGGGCGCGCACCCGATCGACGGGCAGATGGAGCTGCAGACCGGCGAGCGCGACGCGTTCGGCCACGTCCGGCTCGGCGGCATCGGCCAGCGCCTGGCCGACGAGATCGAGAAGCGCACCGGCAAGGAGGCCCGCGCCACCGTCCTCGGCCACATCCAGCGCGGCGGCACCCCCAGCGCGTTCGACCGCGTGCTGGCCACCCGCTTCGGGCTCCAGGCCATCGACGCGGTCAAGGACGGCGACTACGGCAAGATGGTCGCCCTGCGCGGCACCGACATCGTCCGCGTGGGCCTCGACGAGGCGACCAAGGAGCTGAAGACCGTTCCGCTGGAGCGCTACTCCGAGGCCGAGGTCTTCTTCGGGTGACCTGGGACTTCGGGTGATCTGAGACACGCGACGACGCCCCGGCGGCCCCTCGGCCCCGGGGCGGCGTCATGCCGGGGGAACACGTTGGTGAGTCGCGGTGTTCCGATCTGTGGGCCACACTGTAGGTTCACCTTTTCTTCCACCCGGTCACACAGGAGGATCTCGCATGTCCACGCTCGACACCGCGGCCGTCGAGTCCCGGGAGCAGGTGCCGGCCGTCGACGGCGAGCCGTGCGTGCTGCTGAAGCTGGGCGAGGTCGTCCTCAAGGGCAAGAACCGCGAGCAGTTCGAACGCCGCCTGGCCGACAACGTCCGCATGGCCGTGCGCCCCATCGCCCGCGTCGACGTCATCCGCCGCCACGGCGTGTTCATCGTGCGCACCAAGGACGCCACCGCCGAGCTGGTGGACCGCCTCGCCGAGCGGATCACCGACGTCATGGGCATCGTGTGGGCGCACCGCGCCTGGCGGGTCGGCAAGGACGTCGAGAGCGTCGAGCGCGCCGCGCTGGAGCTGACCGCCGGGATCTCGGGCACCTTCGCCGTGCGGTCCAAGCGCCGCGACAAGCGCTTCCCGATGACCTCCACCGAGCTGGACCGGCATGTCGGCGCCAAGATCAACGAGGCGTACGGGCTGCCCGTCCGGCTCAAGAACCCCGACCACACCGTCTCCATCGAGGTGGACCGGGACGAGGTCTTCGTGTTCTCCGGCGGCCTGCCCGGCCAGGGCGGCCTGCCCGTCGGCATGAGCGGCCGGGGCCTGGTGCTGATGTCGGGCGGCATCGACTCGCCCGTCGCCGCCTACCGCATGATGCGCCGCGGCCTGCGGGTGGACTTCCTGCACTTCTCCGGGATGCCGTTCACCGGCCCCGAGTCGATCTACAAGGCGTACGCGCTGGTCCGCGAGCTGGACAAGTTCCAGGGCGGGTCGCGGCTGTTCGTGGTGCCGTTCGGCAAGGCCCAGCAGCAGATCAAGTCCTCCGGCGCCGACAAGCTCGCCGTGATCGCCCAGCGCCGGCTGATGCTCAAGACCGGCGAGGTCCTCGCCCGGAGGCTGGGCGGCGCCGCGCTGATCACCGGGGACGCCCTCGGCCAGGTCTCCAGCCAGACCCTCACCAACCTCACCGCCCTCGACGACGCGGTCGAGATGCCGATCCTGCGCCCGCTGGTCGGCATGGACAAGATCGAGATCATGGACCAGGCGCGCCGCATCCGCACCCTGTCGATCTCCGAGCTGCCCGACGAGGACTGCTGCACCCTGCTGGCCCCGCGCCGCGCCGAGACCCGCGCCAAGATCGCCGATCTGCGGCAGATCGAGAAGCGCCTCGACGTCGCCGACCTCGCCGACCAGCTGGTCGAGTCGGTCCAGGAGCACCGTCCCGTCTACGGCGACGCGAACGCCTCCTGAGCCCTACCCGGCCACGTCCGCGTCGGTGGGGCGGGGCGGCTCGGGGCCGTCCGGCCCCAGCAGCGTGATCCGTTCGATCCGCACGATCCGGAACCGGCGGCCCGCCACGGCGATCCCGTTGCGGCGGGTCCCGTCCCGCATCGCCGTCGCGGCCCGCGCGTACTCGGCCAGCGCGGCCTCGTCCGGCCGCTCCACCGCCGGGACCACGTGCCGGAAGTAGGTGGCCAGCGAGTCCCGGGCCTGCCGCGGCGCGTCGTACAGCCGCCCGACCGGCTGCCAGCGGCCCTCGACGCGTTCGGCGACGGTGAACGCCGGCGCCAGCGGCACCGGCACCCAGAACCCCTCGGCGGGCTCGGCGCCGGTCCGGGCGGCCGCGTCCAGCACCTGGCACAGCAGCTCCCCGGCGGCCGACTCGGGCACCCCGGCCCCGTCCCGCAGCAGCTCGTAGGGGCGGGCCGGGACGGGCCGCCGCCCGTCGGCGCGCGGATCGGGATCGGTGGGCCGGGGCGGCTCGGGCCCGTCGAGCCCGGTCCGCACCAGCTGCTCGATCCGCACGATCCGGAACCGCCGCCCGTCGGCGCGCACCTCGTCGCGCGGCCTGGCCCGCAGCGACCGCGCCGCCGCGCCCAGCTCCCGGGCGGCGCCGCCACCGGCGAGCGCCGCCCGGTCACCGAGATGGTCGGCCAGCATCTCCCGCGCCCCCTGGGGCAGCGGGTCGTACGGACACACGACCTGCCAGCCGTCCACCACCCGCTCGGTGGCGGTGAACAACGCCCCCACCACGACGAGTTCGGGGTAGGCGGCGATGGCCCGGCAGGCGTCGGCCAGCATCACCGCGGCGACCGGATCGACGTCTCCGAGATCCTCCGGAAACAGCCGACCGGTGTCGCCGTCACCCGTAGTCATGCCGAGCATCATCCCCGCCCCGTCCCCGCCTGGCGAGTGGTTCAGACCAATTTTTTCCCTGGTTGAAATTCAGCGGCGGTTCGGCCAGACGAGGATCACCAGGCTCGCCGCCAGCAGGGTCAGACCCGTCAGGGAGAGGACGCCCAGGCGTTCGCCGAGCACGGCCACGCCGAGCAGGGCCGCCACCGCCGGTTCGGCCAGGGTCAGCGTGGTCGCCGTCGTGGCGGGGGTGGTGCGCAGCCCGCGCGCGAACAGCAGGTAGCCGCCGCCGGTGGTGACCACGCCCAGGTACAGGGCGATCACCGCGCCGGTCCCGGTGAACGCCCAGGCCGGGACGTTCACCAGCAGGACCGGCAGGAACAGCAGCCCCGCCGCGCCGAACAGGGCGCCGGCGACGACGCGGTCCTGGTGACCCCGGGTGATCAGGGTGGCGGCCACCGTGGCGTAGACCGCGTAGGACAGGCCCGACAGCAGCGCCAGGGCGATGCCGAGCGGGTCGGCCCCCGCGTCCTCGCCGCCGCCGACCAGCAGCGCGCAGCCGCTCACGGCTCCGGCGGTGGCCAGCACCCAGCGCCCGGTCAGCCGGGACTGGCGGGTGAGGACGCCGAGCAGCCCGCTGAACGCCGGGGCGCTGCCGATGGTGACGACCGTGCCGATCGCCACCCCGGTGCGGGCGGCGGCGGTGAAGAACGCCGTCTGGTAGACGGAGATCGCCACCGCCCCCAGCGCGATCAGGACGAGGCCGCGGCGCGTGCCCAGCAGGGCGCGCAGGGCTCCGCCGCGCCCGGTGCACCCGACGAGGACCGCCAGGACCAGGCCGCCCAGCACGATGCGGACGGCGGAGATCGACAGGCTGGAGGCCTCGGGGGCGAAGGTGCGGACGGTGCCGGTGGTGCCCCACAGGCACGCGGCCAGCAGGATGTCGGCGCCGCCGGTGCGCAGGGCGGACGGGCGCGTGGAACCGGTACGTGCGGAATCAGTGCGTACGGACACTGGAGGAAACGCTCCTGGACTCGAATCGACAGGGAGGATTCGGATCCGGGGCGCAGGAGGACGGACCCCGGCGCGCGTCAGCGCGGGGTCGTCACACGAGGATCAGGAGGGATCGCCGCGCCCCGGTCAGGAGCGGGGCGGTCCGCAGTTGGAGGTCCAGTACGCCATGGACGGGACCCTACCACCCGCCGTGGCCGGGCCGGTCGTCGTGGGATGACCCGACCACGGCGGGGAGGGGGAGAGGCGGCGCCCGGCGCGGGCGCGGGGTCAGGCCGGAACGGCCTCGGGGGCCGCGGTCAGCACCCGGTCGACCAGCGGCGGCAGCGTCCGCACGACCTTGGCCAGCTCGCGCAGGTCACCGTCGACCAGGGCCTGCGGGCCGTCGCACAGCGCGGTCTCGGGGTGGGGGTGGACGTCGATGATGACGCCGTCGGCGCCGACGGCGATGGCGGCGCGGGTCAGGGGCAGCACCAGGTCGCGGTGGCCGCCCGAGTGCGACGGGTCCACGATCACCGGCAGGTGCGACATCCGCTGGGCGACCGGGACGGCGGAGATGTCCAGGGTGTTGCGGGTGGCCTTCTCGAAGGTGCGGATGCCGCGCTCGCACAGCACGATGTCCAGGTTGCCGCGCTGGGCGATGTACTCGGCGGCCATCAGCCACTCCTCGATCGTGCCGCTCATGCCGCGCTTGAGCAGCACCGGCTTGCCCGCCTCGCCGGCGGCCTGGAGCAGCGCGAAGTTCTGCGCGTTGCGGGTGCCGATCTGGAGCATGTCGGCGTAGGAGGCGACCAGCTCGACGTCGGCGGCGTCCACCACCTCGGTCACGATCGGCATCCCGGTCTCCTCGCGCACGTCGGCGAGGATCTTCAGGCCGGTCTCGCCCAGGCCCTGGAAGGCGTAGGGCGAGGTGCGCGGCTTGAACGCGCCGCCGCGCAGCAGCGTCGCGCCCGCCGCCCGCGCCATCTCGGCCGCCGCGAGGGTCTGCTCGGGCGTCTCGACCGCGCACGGACCGGCGATCAGGGTCATGGTGCCGGGGCCGACCGGCACGCCGCCGACCCGCACGATCGAACGCTCGGGGTGGTTCTCCCGGCTGACCAGCTTGTAGGGGGCCGAGATGCGGATGACGTCGCTGACGCCGTTCAGCGAGCGCAGGTTCAGCGAGCCGAACTGCTGCACGTCCCCGACCAGGCCGATGATGGTGCGTTCCACGCCCCGGCTGACGAACGCGTCGCCCCCGGCCGTCTCGACCAGTGAGACGACGCGCTCGATATCCGCTTCGGTGGCCCCCGGGGCCATGACGACGACCATGTACTGCTGCCTCTCCGATGATGGGTGGAACCCCTGAAACGACAAAGAGCCCCGGGCTACGGAGGCCCGGGGCTCTTTGACTGAGGTCTGTCAGCGCAACGTCTGGCAGACCAGCCTCCCGGGCTGGTCGAACCAAAACAGATAGACGAGGTTGCGCATGGGTCACAGGCTAGCCGATGAACGGTCGCCGTGGGGACCGCACCCCCGGGCGTGGCACACCTCACGCCGGGTGGGAGGATGTCCCGCGTCATGTCCCCACCCGAGAAGCCACTGCCGCCAGGGCAGTACATCCCCCGCGGCTGGCCGGTCCTGCACTACGGCCCGGTCCCCAAGTTCCGTCCCAAGGACTGGGATCTGCGTGTCTTCGGCGCCACCGCCGACGGCGGGCAGCACCGGTGGACCTGGGACGAGTTCGACGCCCTGCCGCGCGTCACCACGGTCGCCGACTTCCACTGCGTCACCAAGTTCACGATCCCCGACATCGCCTGGGAGGGGGTGCCCGGCTCGGCGCTCGTCGAGCTCGCCCCGCCCCATCCCGACGTCACGCACGTCATGGTGTGGGCCGAGTACGGCTACAGCGCCAACGTCCGCATGGGCGACTTCCTCGCCGACGGGGCGATGCTGGCCACCCACCGCGACGGCGAGCGCCTCACCCCCGACCACGGCTTCCCCGTCCGGATGGTGGTGCCCCACCTGTACGCGTGGAAGAGCGTCAAGTGGGTCCGCGCCATCGAGTACATGGTCAAGGACCGGCGCGGGTTCTGGGAGGAGCGCGGCTACCACAACGTCGCCGACCCCTGGCGCGAGCAGCGCTACTCCTACCAGGAGGAGGACGGGGAGTCCCCGCCGCTGTGACGGGGACGGAGAACCCGGGAAAGCACTGCGGTGATGGGATTCTCACGTTACCGTGAGTTCCCATGTCCGCACCGTCCGTCCTCGTGCTGGTCGGGGCCGTCTTCATGGCGGTGTTCGCCGGGGCCGCGGGCCGCACCCTGCCGTCCCGGCTGCGGGCGCGGCGCCACGGGTTCGGCACGCCCGCCGACGAGGCGACGTTCCGGGCCCTGCACACCATCTCCCGCGCCTCCCCGTCGCTGCGCGCGGGCCTGACCCGCGAGTCGGCCCGCAAGGCCGCCCGGCACCTGCGCGCCCTGCTGGGCGCCGAGGCGGTCGCGCTGGTCGCCGTCCGGCCCGCCGCCGACGACGTCGACACCGACGACGAGGAGACGGACGGCGAGCTGCTGGTCTGGGACGGCGAGGGCGGCGACCGCCACTCGGCCGGCGCGGCCTGCCAGGCCCGCCCGGTGCTGACCGGCGGGCGCCCCCGCGTGCTCACCCCCGACGCGCTGGCGTGCGACGACCCCGCGTGCCGGATCCGGGTGGGGATGCTGGCCCCGCTGACGGTCGAGGGCCGCGTGACGGGCGTGCTGGCCGTCTACGGGCCGAGCGCCTCGGCCGCCCGGGTGCGCGCGGTCGGGGAGGTCGCGCGCTGGGTCGCCGGGCAGCTGGAGCTGGCCGAGCTGGACTCCTCCCGCGCCCGGCTCGCCGAGGCCGAGATGCGGGCGCTGCGCGCCCAGATCTCCCCGCACTTCGTCTACAACTCGCTGACCACCATCGCCTCGTTCGTGCGCACCGACCCCGAACGCGCCCGCGAGCTGCTGCTGGACTTCGCCGACTTCGCCCGCTACTCGTTCCGCAACCCCCGCGACTTCACCACCCTGGCCGACGAGCTGCGCTCCATCGACCGCTACCTGCTGCTGGAGCGGGCCCGGTTCGGCGACCGGCTGCACTTCAGCGTGGAGGTCGCCCCCGAGGTGCTGCCGGTGGCGGTGCCGTTCCTGTCGCTCCAGCCGCTGGTGGAGAACTCCATCCGGCACGGCATGGAGGGCGCGCGCACCGAGTTCCACATCAAGATCGTGGCGCGGGACGCCGGTCCGGAGGCGACGATCAGCGTGGAGGACGACGGCGTCGGCATGGACCCCGAGCGGCTGCGCGGGATCCTGTCGGCGGGCGCGCTGTCGCCCGGCCCCGGGCGCGACCGCGGCGGCGCGGGCATCGGCCTGGCCAACGTCGACGAGCGGATGCGCCAGGTCTACGGCGACGAGTACGGCCTGACGGTGGAGACCGCGCCGGGCGCCGGGACCAAGGTCAGCCTCCGGGTGCCGAAGTACCGGCCGGGGGTCTTCCCGGACTAGCGGGGGCCCTTACCTGACGAAACCTATTGCGTGCGGACCGTAATCGCGGCAAGGTCCTCTGTATGCTGCGCGTCCTGGCCGTCGACGACGAGCTGCCCGCCCTCGAAGAGCTGTGCTACCTGCTGCGGGAGGATCCCCGCATCGAGCAGGCCACCGGCGCCGGCGACGCCGCCGCCGCGCTGCGCAACCTCAGCCGCATGCTGGTCGCGGGGGACCGCCTCGACGCCGTCTTCCTCGACATCCGCATGCCGGGGCTGGACGGGCTGGACTTCTCCCGGCTGCTGACCGGGTTCGCCGCGCCGCCCGAGGTGGTGTTCGTCACCGCGCACGACGACTGCGCGGTGGCCGCCTACGAGCTGGGTGCCCTGGACTACCTGCTCAAGCCGGTGCGGCCCGAACGGCTCGCCGAGGCGGTCCGCCGCGTCGACGAGGCCGTGCACCGGGCGCTGCCGTCGGAGGGGGGCCCGCCCGCCGAGGACGAGATGGTCCCGGTCGAGCTCGGCGGGCGCACCCGCCTGGTGCCGCGCAGCTCGGTCACCCACGTCGAGGCGCAGGGCGACTACGTGCGGCTGCACACCGACGAGGGCAGCTACCTGGTGCGCATGTCGCTGGCGTCGCTGGCGCGGCGGTGGGAGGCGGCCGGGTTCATCCGCATCCACCGCAGCACGCTGGTCGCCTCGGCGCACATCAGCGAGTTGCGCTTCGACGGGGGCCGCGCCGCCGTCCAGGTGGGGGAGGAGCTGCTGCCGGTGAGCCGCCGCCACACCCGGGAGGTGCGCGACCTGCTGGTCCGCCGGTTCCGGCACAACGAGGCGATCCAGGGGGACGGACCCGATGCCTGAGCCGACCATGGGCCCGCCCGCCGAGACGCTCGCCGAGCCCGGCGACGAACCCCACCGAGAGAGGCCGCGCCGGGTCGTGGTGACCGGCGTTCGCACCGGCCGCGCCCGTGCCGACCGGGCCCGTGCCGACCGGGCCCGCGCCGACCGCGCCCGCGCCGACCGGGCCCGTGCCGACCGGACCCGCGCGGACCAGGCCCGGACCGATCCGGGGCGCGGCGACCGCCCGGCGGCGCACTGGAGCGTCGTCCGCGACCTGGACGAGCAGACCGAGCTGGGCGCGGTCTACGTCCGGTCCCTGATCCGCGCCCAGCTCCGCTCGGCGCTGGCGACCTGCGCGGCCGTCGCGGGGGTGCTGGTGGCGCTGCCGCTGCTGTTCCAGGTCCCGGCGCTGGCGCAGGCCCGCCTGCACGGCGTGCCGCTGCCGTGGCTGCTGCTGGCGCTCGGCCTGCAACCGCTGTGGATCGGGCTGGCGGTCCGGCACGCCCGGCGGGCCGAGCGCACCGAACGCGACTTCCTGCGGCTGGTGGAGCGGTCGTGATCGTCATGGCGGTGACGGCCGCGCTGGCCGCGCTGGTCGCGGTGCTGGGCCTGACGGCCGTGCTGGGCTCCTACGGCCGCCGCCGCACCGAGCGCACCACCTCCGACTTCCTGGTCGCCTCGCGCGGCGTCACCCCGCTGTGGAACGCCTCGGCGATCAGCAGCGAGTACATCTCGGCGGCGGCGTTCCTCGGCACCGCCGGGCTGGTGCTGGCGCACGGCGCGGACATGCTGTGGCTGCCGCTCGGCGCGGTCGCCGGGTACGTGCTGCTGCTGGCGCTGGTGACCGCGCCGCTGCGCCGCTCGGGCGCCTACACGATCTCCGACTTCGCCGAGTGGCGGCTGGGCTCGCGGGCCGTGCGGCGGCTGGTGTCCTGGTGCGTGATCTTCATCGGCTGGTTCTACCTGCTGCCGCAGTTCCAGGGCGCGGGCGTGACGCTGCGGGTGCTGACCCGCGCGCCGGTGTGGGCGGGCTGGGCCGTGGTCGTCGCCGTGGTGCTGCTGCTGGTGCTGTCGGGCGGCATGCGCAGCATCACCGCGGTGCAGGCCGTGCAGTTCTGGATCAAGCTGGTGGCGGTCGCGGTGCCCGCCGTGGCGGTGCTGTCGGTGTGGCAGCTGGACGGCGCGGCCGACCCCACGACCGGCGGGCCGCCGCGCTTCGAACGCGTCACCGACGTGCGGGTGGAGACGGGCGTGACCGTCCGGGTGGCCCACCCCACGCGGGTGCGGGCCACCGGGACCGTGGACGGCGCCGCGCACGACGGCGCGGACCTGACGCTGGCGCCGGGCGGGCACACCGTCGGGGAGGGCGCGACGCTGACGTTCCCGGCGGGCGCGCGGGTGCCGCACGTCGACCACGTGCCCGCGCGGGACGGCACGCGCTGGTCGATGCCCGACGGCGCGTCCCTGGACCACGGCCTGTACGCCGTCTACTCGGCGCTGCTGGGCGTGGTGCTGGGCACCGTGGGGCTGCCGCACATCCTGATGCGCTTCTACACCAACACCTGCGGCCGGGCCGCCCGCCGCACGGCCGCGATGGTGCCGGTGCTGCTGTCGCTGTTCTACGTCTTCCCGGCCCTGTACGGCGCGCTGGGCCGCGTCTACATGCCCGAGCTGCTGATGACCGGCGACACCGACGCGACGATCCTGATGCTGCCGCAGCAGCTGCTGCCCGACCCGGCGGGGGCGCTGCTGACCGGGCTGGTGGCGGCCGGGGCGTTCGCGGCGTTCATCTCCACCTCCTGCGGGATCGTGGTGGCCATCGCCGGAACGGTGGCGCAGTGCGTGGGGCGCGGCAGCGTCACGGTGTTCCGGCTGGGCGCGGTGTTCGCGCTGGTGGTGCCGCTGGCGCTGGTGTCGGAGATCGGGACGCTGGGGTCGGCGGTGCTGGTCACGCTGGCGCTGACGGTCTCGGCGTGCTCGCTGTGCCCGCTGCTGGTGCTGGGCCTGTGGTGGCGCGGGCTGACCGCCGCCGGGGCCGGGGCGGGCCTGGTGGTCGGCGGCGGGCTGGCGGTCGCGGCGGGCGTGGCGGCGCTGTTCGGCGGCCCGTGGACGGGCTGGCCCGCGGCGCTGCTGGAGCAGCCCGCGCTGGTGGTCGCGCCGATCTCGTTCGCCGTCATGGCCGGGGTGTCGCTGGCCACCCGGCGGAGCGTGCCGCGCCGCGCCGACCGCGCGATGGCGCGGATGCACCTGCCCGAAGAGATCGTCATCCGCTGACCGCGCGGAACGACCCGCGCGATGAACCCGCGACACTCCGGCGACACCCGCCGCGCCCCGGCTGGACCGTTCCCGGGCGCGCGCCCGGCCGTTCGTCGCGGCGGACCGACCGCTCGTCGCTCGATTACTCTACGTATAACGCTGACTACGGACCGTTTATCGAGGGTGGCGTTTCCCGTCCCCCGATCGGTATCAGAACACCTCTAGTGTTCTCCGTGGCGGCAGGACGCCGCACCGCTCCGGGGAGCGGGCGCCGGTGACGGCGCGGAGCCCCGCACAAGACAACACCGGAGATCCGGCGGGCGCGAGTCGCGCGCCGGATCAGAGCCGGCGGATCCCGTACCGGGGGGGTGGGATCCGACGGTGTACGGCTCAGGTGCCGCTGGACAGTCGGGGGGTTGTTCAGCGGCACCTGAGTCCTTTTTCCGGACCCGGGCGCGGGCTCAGGCGTCCCGGAGGCGCTTGAGGACGTTCACGTCGGCCCGGTGCGGCTCGGCGTCGCGGCCCGGCGTCTCGATGACGAACGGCACCCCCGCCACCTCCGGGTGCCGCAGCAGCGCCGCGAACGGCTCCTCGCCGATGTGGCCCTTGCCGATGTTCTCGTGCCGGTCCTTGCAGGAGCCGCACACGTCCTTGGAGTCGTTGGCGTGGACCAGCTTGAGGCGGCCGGGGCCGACGGTCGCGACCAGGTCCGCGATGGTCCGCTCGACGCCGTCCGGCGCGGCCAGGTCGTGCCCGGCGGCGAACGCGTGGCAGGTGTCCAGGCACACGCCCAGCTTGGGGTGGCGCTCCAGGCGGTCGAAGTACTCGCCGAGGTCGAGCACCTTCGCGCACAGCATCGCGCCCTGCCCGGCCATCGGCTCCAGCAGCAGGTCCGGGCCGTCCTCGGGGATCTCCTCCAGCAGCGGCAGCACGTGCTCGCGCACCTGCTTCATCGCCGCGTCGTAGCTCTGGCTGACCGCCGAGCCGGTGTGCACGACCACGCCGCGCGCGCCGATCGCGCGGCCCCGGCGCAGCGAGTGCCGCACCGTGGCCAGGGACTTCTCCAGCGTCTCGGCGCTGGGCGTGCCGAAGTTGACCAGGTACGGGGCGTGCACGAACACCGGGATCTCGCCGGACCGCTCCAGCAGCCTGGCGTCCTCCTCGGGCTTTCCTTCGGGCAGGGCCCACCCGCGCGGGTTGGAGGTGAACACCTGGACCGTCTCGGCGCCGATCTCGGCGGCGTACTTCAGGCCCCCCGTCGCCAGGCCCCCGGCCACCGGAACATGGGCCCCGATGGGGCTCTTGAGAGTCGTCATAGGCCGCCCAGCCTAGCCGCGGAGACGCCGAGCCCCGGCCAGGTCGGGACGCGACCCGGCCGGGGCCCGGCGAAGGTGGGGGAGGCGGCGGGGAGGATCAGCCCCAGACGGTGACCACCGAGCCCCGGGGCGCGTTGCCCAGGGGGTTCTGGCCGATGACCCGGTCGCCGAGGCGGCGGCTGCCGACCTTCATCCTGAAACCGGAGCTCTCCAGCGCCTGGCGGGCCTCGCCGAAGGTGCGGCCGATCACCGTGGGGATCGGGAGCTGCTCGTCGTCCCCGCCGCCGCGGCGCGGCCCCTCGTCGCACAGGAAGTCGCCGAACAGGCAGTCCTTCTTGTTGACGACCAGGGTGACGCGGTCGTCGCGGGACACGGCGGTGCCCGCGGACGGGTTCTGGCTCAGCACCGTGTTCGGCGGCCGGGAGCCGTCCCTGCTCTTCTCGACCTTGACGTCCAGGCCCATGCCGCGCAGCTGGTCGGCGGCGTCGTCGCCGTTCTGGCCGACCAGCGACGGCATCGTCATCCCGTTGCTGACCACCAGCCCGACCGGCTCGTCGGGGGACTGCATGTCCCCGGCGCGCGGCGAGGTGGACACGACGTGGTCCTTGGGGACCGACTGGGACGAGGCGCGGCGCACCTGCCCGACGGTGAAGCCCTCGTCCCGCAACGTCCGCGTCGCCTCCGACTGCGACTTGCCGACGACGTCGGGGACCCGTTTGGGCTCGCGGCCCTTGGACTCGTAGAGGGTGACGGCCTGGCCCTGCGTCAGGCGGGTGCCGGGCGCCGGGTCGGTCCTGGCGACCCGGCCCTTGCCGACCCGGTCGCTGTAGACCTTCTGCCGGCCGACCTGGACGGTCAGGCCCTTGCCCTGCAACGTGCTGCGCGCGTCGGAGACGGTCATGCCGACGACGGTGTTCGGCACGTGCTCGTACTGGCCCGACACCTGGTACCAGACCGCCCAGCCCAGCACCACGGCCGCGACGGTGCCGATGGCGATCAGCACGTAGCGCCCGGTGAGCGCGCCGATGACGCGGTCGCCGGTGCCGCGCGGCCGGGGCGGCGCGGTGTGCGGTCCCGCGGGCGGGATCCCGCCCGGGGCCATGGTCCGGGTCGCGCCCGGCGGGATCGCGGTGCCGTCGTAGACGGCGGTGCGGCCGTCGCTGGCGGGCGCGGGTGCGGGCGTCGGCAGGACGGAGGTGGCGTTGTGCCCGTCGAGCTGGTCCGCGAGGCGCTCGTCGATGCCGGGCGGCAGGCCGTTGGCCACCTCGGCGACGGCCGCCAGGAACGCGTTGGCGTCCTGCGGGCGCTGCGCCGGGTCGTGCGCGGTGGCGCGGGAGACGAGGGCGTCCACCTGCGGCGGCAGGCCGGGGACGGCGGCCGACGGCGGCGGGACGACCTCGTTGACGTGCTTGTAGGCGACGGCGAGCGGGGTGTCGCCGCGGTGCGGGAGCTCGCCGGTCAGCAGCTCGTAGAGCAGGATGCCGGCGGCGTAGACGTCGGAGCGGACGTCGGCCCGGCCCGCCAGGACCTGCTCGGGCGCCAGGTACCCGACCGTTCCGATGATCACGCCGGTGCGGGTCATCTTGCTGGCGGTCTCGGCCCGGGCCAGCCCGAAGTCGGCGACCTTGGCCTGGCCGTCCTCGGTGATCAGCACGTTCTCCGGCTTGACGTCCCGGTGCACCAGGCCCGCGCGGTGCGCCGCGCCGAGGGCGGCCAGCACCGGCTGCATGATCTCCAGCGCCGCGCGCGGGCCGAGCCGTTCGCGCTCGCTCAGCAGGTCCCGCAGGGTGCGTCCCGGCACGTACTCCATCACCAGGAACACGTGCTCGCCGTCGGTGCGCTGGTCGTAGACCGCCACCACGTTGGGGTGGGAGAGCGCCGCGGCCGCCTTGGCCTCGTCGATGAAGCGCCGCACGAAGTCGTCGTCGGCCGCGAGATGGGCGTGCATCACCTTGATGGCGACCGTGCGGTCCAGCCTGATGTCGCGCGCCACGTAGACCGTGGCCATCCCGCCGCGGGCGATCCGGGACTCAATGCGGTAGCGCCCGTCGAGCACCTGCCCGACGAGGGGATCAGCAACCGTCGTGTCCATCGAAGTGAGTTTAAGGGCGTTTCCGGGTGCATCTCATCAGTCCGGAGGATGAGCATGGGCGGCTGCCCGGAGTGACCGGTCACGGCGGGTGACCGCCTGGAGACCCGCGATCAGCCCTGGCCACGGGGCGTGCAGTCCCAGGACCCGGCGACGGGGGCCTCGCCGTCGTCGCGGTGGAACAGGTCGTGGACGCACATCTGGAAGCGGTCCCCGCGCCGCGCGGTGGCGATCATCGTGGACCAGCGCTCGCCGCCGCCGCCCTCCCGGCCGCCCACGCGGACGCGGGAGTGGACCTCCCACCCGGCGGTGAACCCCGACAGGTCCTGGCCCCGGGTGGCCGGGACCTCCCGCCAGCGCAGCCACACCAGCACCACGGCGGCCGCGACGTCCTCGGCGGAGGCCGCGCCGTCCCGGTTCACGATGCGGATCCAGGCGGACTCGCAGCGGCGGGACCGCCACAGCTCGGCGGTGGCGACCCGGTGGCTGGTCTCGGGGTCGCCGGTGTTGCGGTCGATGTCCCGGGTCTCCAGCCGGCGGCCGCTGTCGGCGCAGCGGGTCGTGACGGGGCTCTGGCCCACGCAGCGGTCGCCCCGGCAGGAGCCGCCCCCGGAGGACCCGCCGTCCCCGCCGCAGCCGGTCAGGACGGCGGCGAGGGCCCCGGCGGCCAGGAACGGCGACGCGGTCCGGAACGTCGGCGTGTGCTGCATGGCGTCCCCCTGAGGCGTTCGGGGACCAGTGCACCCCGGCCGCGCCCCCGGGAACAGTCACCCGGAGGGTGCGGTTGGGTGGCGGTCCCGTCCGCAACCGGTCACACCGTCAGCGCACGGGCGTCTCGGTGGCCCCTTCGGCGACGGCCTCGGGGGCCGGGTCGTCGACCGGGGCCGGGCGGCGGGGACGGCTGCGGGACACCGCGACGCCCGCCAGGCACAGCACGCCGCCGGTCAGGGTCAGCCAGCCGGGGACCTCGGCCAGCAGCGCCCACGACATCAGCACCACCAGCGCCGGCGCGGCGTAGGTGGTGGCGCCCATGTTGCCCGCCGAGGTGCGGGCCAGCGCGTACGCCCAGGTCGTGAACGCCAGCGCGGTCGGGAAGACGCCGAGGTAGATCATGTTGCCGATCGCGGTCGGCGAGGCGTCGCCGAGCTGGTCGATCAGCTGCCCGGCGAACGGCAGGCACGCCACCGCGCCGATCACGCAGCCCCAGGTGGTGGCCTGCAACGCCGAGGCGTGCCGCAGCGCGGGCTTCTGGCTCACCACGCCCGCCGCGTAGGTGACGGCGGCGACCAGGCACAGCACGACCCCCAGCAGGGAGGCGCGCCCCTCGCCCGACATCGACAGCCCCACGACCGCCGCCCCGGCGAACGACACCGCCATCCCGGCCATCAGCCGCGGCGGGAAGCCCTCCTTCAGCAGCCAGCCGCCCAGCAGCGCGATGAGGATCGGGCCGATGTTGACCACCAGCGCCGCCGTGCCCGCGTCCACCAGCTGCTCGCCCCAGTTGAGGGCGATCATGTAGAGGCCGAACCACAGCACGCCGGAGGCGACGATGCCGGGCCAGGCGGCGCGGGGCGGCAGGCCCTCGCGCCGCACCAGGCAGATCACGCCGAGGGTCAGGGCCCCGGTGAACATCCGGCCCAGCGCCAGCGCGCCGGCGCCGAACTCCGTCCCGGCGCTGCGGATCGCGACGAACGCCGACGCCCACAGCACCACCGTCACCGCCGCCGCGGCCACCGCGCGCCGATCTGCTCTCTGTCCCATGCACCGCACCCTAGGTCTGGTTCATTTCGGTGGACACCGAATGGTGCGCACCGGTTGCACCCAGTTTCGTGCGACCGGAACCTTCGGGTCCAGCGACTAAATCTGGACCCGACCGTTAAGTGATCCTTCAGTCAGGTGGCGATTCCCTCGAACGGTGACGACGCCTGCGCGTACCGCCGCCGGGGGATGCGCCCGGCCAGCCTCGCCAGCCGCCCGCCCTCCACGGCGTGCCGCATCGCGGCGGCCATCCGCGCCGGGTGCCGGGCGCGCGTCACGGCGGTGGCCAGCAGCACCGCGTCGCAGCCCAGCTCCATGGCCAGGGCGGCGTCGCTGGCGGTGCCGAGGCCCGCGTCCAGGATCACCGGGACGTTCGCGCGCTCCACGATCAGCTCGATGTTGTGCGGGTTGCGGATGCCGAGGCCCGAGCCGATGGGGGAGCCCAGCGGCATGACGGCGGCGCAGCCGACCTGCTCCAGTCGGCGCGCCAGCACCGGGTCGTCGTTGGTGTAGGGCAGCACGGTGAAGCCGTCGGCCACCAGCTGCTCGGCGGCGTCGACCAGCTCGATCGGGTCGGGCAGCAGCGTGTGCTCGTCGGCGATCACCTCCAGCTTCACCCAGTCGGTGCCGAGCGCCTCGCGGGCCAGCTTGGCGGTCAGCACCGCCTCGCCCGCGGTGAAGCACCCGGCGGTGTTGGGCAGCACGGCGATGTCGCACTCGCGCAGCACGTCCAGCACCGAGCCGCGCGCCGCCGGGTCCACCCGGCGCATCGCCACGGTCGTCAGCTCCGTGCCGGAGGCGACCAGCGCCTCCTTCAGCACGTGCATGCTCGGCGCGCCGCCGGTCCCCATGATCAGCCGGGAGCCGAACTCCCGCCCCGCGATGACCAGCGCGTCGGTGCCGCCCGGGTCGGTGCCGCCCGGGTTGGTCCCGCCGGTGCCGTTCCTGTCGTCGCCCATGCCTCAGCCTCCCTGCACCGCGGTCAGCACTTCCAGCCGATCCGCGTCCCGCAACGTCGTGGCCGCCCAGTCGGCGCGCCGCACGACCTCGTCGTTCACCGCCGCGGCGACCCCGGACCCGGCCGCGGTGACCGTGGCGACCGCGTCGGCCACGGTGGTTCCCTCGGGCAGCTCGCGCGGCTGCCCGTTCACGATGACCTGCACGTTTTCAGACCCTCTGTTCGAAACGGTCGGGGGTGAAGGGGCGGCCCACCTCGGGCACCGCGCCGTCCAGCAGCGCCGCCGCCAGGACGTCGGCGCTGACCGGGGTGAGCAGCACGCCGTTGCGGAAGTGCCCGGTGCCCAGCACCAGGCCCGGCAGCGCGGTCGGCCCCATCACCGGGGCGTTGTCCGGCGAGCCGGGCCGCAACCCGGCCGACACCTCGACGAACTCCAGCTCGGTGACGCCGGGCACCAGCTCGCGGGCGTCGCGCAGCAGCTCCCACAGGCCCCCGGCGGTGACGCGGGTGTCGAACCCCAGCTCCTCCTGGGTCGCGCCCACCACCAGCTCGCCGTCGCCGCGCGGCACCAGGTAGATCGAGAAGCCCCGGACCAGGCCCCGGGTGGAGCGCCGCAGGAACGGCACCGGCGCGCGCAGCCGGATCACCTGCCCCTTGACGGGCCGCACCGGCGGCACCAGGCCCGGCGGCAGCCCCTCCAGGTCGCCCGACCACGGCCCGGCGGCCAGCAGCACCCGGTCGGCGCGCAGCACCGTCCCGTCGTCGAGGCGGACGCCCGTGGCGGTGTCGCGTTCCACGACGATCCCGGCCGCGCGCCGCCGCACCAGCGTGACGCCCAGCCTCTCGGCCGCCGCCAGCAGCGCGGGCGCCAGCCTCCGGGGGTCGATCGAGCCGTCCTGGGGGACCAGCAGCCCGCCCCGGACGCCCGGCGCGAGCATCGGCTCCTGCCTGCGGCACTCGCGGCCGTTCAGCGCCTCGCTGGGGATGCCCAGCGACTCCTGGAAGCGCCGCAGGTCCTCCAGGGACGCCAGGTCGTCGGCGTCGAAGGCGACCTGGAGGAGGCCGTCGGCGCGGTACCCGGTGTCGTGCCCGGTCAGCTCCTCCAGCTCGGCCACGAACGACGGGTAGCGCTCCCGCGAGGCCAGCCCCAGCCGCAGCAGCGGCTCCTCGCCGTAGGTGAGCTCGCTGACGGGGGTGAGCATCCCCGCCGCGACGTTCGAGGCCCCGCTGGCGGGGGCCGGGTCGACCAGGGTGACGGCCGCGCCCCGCGCGGCGGCCCGCCACGCGGTGGCCAGCCCGACCACCCCGGCGCCGATGATCACAATGTCCATGCGCGCTCCCTTCGCCGGCATGATCCGGATCAGGTCCTGGCGGTCGGCGGCACGCTCAGCCGCCCTCTCAGCCCGGCGATGCCCGGACTCCCGCGCTTTGTCGGTTTCCACCCTACGACCCCCGGCCGTGCTCCGGTGCCGCCCTCTGGCGCCGCACGGCGGCCGAGTAGGGTTCGGCCCCATGGAGAGGGTGATCGTCGCAGGCGGCGGACTGGCCGGGGTGCGCGCCGTGGAGGCCCTGCGGGGCAAGGGTTTCGAGGGCGCGCTGACGCTCGTGTCGGCCGAGCGGCACCGGCCGTACGACCGGCCTCCGCTGTCGAAGGCGGTGCTCGCCGGCGACAGCGACGACACCACCGTGGACACCGACTGGGCCGCGCTGGACGTGGAGCTGCTGCTCGGCGACCGCGCCACCGGCCTCACCCTCGCCGCCGCGGACGAGGGCGGCGGCGTCCTCGCCACCACGGCCGGCGAGCTGCCGTTCGACGGCCTGGTCATCGCGACCGGCGCCGCCCCGGTCACCCTGCCCGGCGACGGCCGCCAGCACGTGGTCCGCACCATCGACGACTCCCTCGCGCTGCGCGAGCGCCTGGTCGAGGGCGCCCGCGTCGTGATCGTCGGCGCGGGCTGGATCGGCGCGGAGGTCGCCACCACCGCCGCGCGGAAGGGCTGCGCCGTCACGGTCGTGGAGGCCGCCGACACGCCCCTGGCGCACGCGCTCGGCCCCGAGGTCGGCGCGCTGACCGCCCCCTGGTACGCCGAGGCGGGCGTCGGGCTGCGCACCGGCGTCAAGGTCGCCTCGGTCGGGGACGGGCACCTGCTCCTGGCCGACGGCGGCCGGATCGACGCCGACGAGATCGTGGTCGGCGTCGGCGTGCGCCCCGAGGTCGCCTGGCTGGAGGGCTCCGGCCTGGACGTCGAGCGCGGCGTGGTCGTCGACGCCTCCCTGCGCGCCCACGCCGGCGGCGTCGCCCGCCCCGACATCGTGGCCGTCGGCGACGTGGCCGCCTGGTGGTCGGAGCGCTACCGCCGCCGCCTGCTGGTCGAGCACTGGGACACCGCCCTCAACGCCCCCGAGGTCGCCGCCGCGACCCTCCTCGGCCAGGACGCCGCCTACGACGCCGCCCCCTACTTCTGGTCCGAGCAGTTCGGCCGGATGGTCCAGTACGCGGGCTTCCACGCCGCCTCCGGGCGGATGGTGCGCCGGGGCGACCCGGCGGACCGCAAATGGGCCGTGGCGTGGCTGACCGGCGACCGCCTCGACGCGATCCTGACCGTGGACCGGCCCCGCGACCTCGTCCAGGCCAGACGCCTGATCGCCGCCGGGACGCCGGTGGACCCCGGCGCGCTGGCCGATCCGGACGTCCCGGTGCGCCAGGCGGCGCGGAGCTGAGGGTTTGACTTTCGGCGGGACGTGGTAGCAAGGGGGCGTGACCCAGACGCACACGACCGTTGACAGCACCCTCGACCCCGGCACCGACACCCTGGTCGGGGAGTGGCTGACCCTCCCGGAGGCGACCGAGCGCCTCGGCATCAAGATCAACCGCCTGAAGCAGCTCATCAGCGAGCGCAAGCTGCTGGCGGTCCGGCGCGACGGGGTGCTCGTCGTGCCCGCGGCGTTCATCCACGACGGCCAGGTCATCAAGGGCCTGTCGGGAACGCTGACGCTGCTGTCGGACGCGGGCTACGGCGAGGTCGAGACGTTGCGCTGGCTGTTCACCGCCGACGACACGCTGCCCGGCACGCCCGTGCAGGCGCTCAGCGAGAACCGGGGCACCGAGGTGCGCCGCCGCGCCCAGGCCCTGGCCTTCTGAGCCTCCACCCGCTCGACCGCTGAACTGACGAGGCCACGGGCCGCGGGGTTCGCCCCGTGGCCCGTGGCCCCACGCCCCGGAAAGGAACACCACCCCCAGTGTCCAGGCACCTGCTCTCCGACCGCGCCGTCTCCCTGCGGGCCCGGCTCAGCCGCGCCCGCCTCTACCTCTGCACGGACGCCCGGGAGCGGCAGGGAGACCTGCCGGAGTTCCTGGACGCCGTGCTGGCGGGCGGCGTCGACATCGTCCAGCTCCGCCAGAAGGGGCTGGAGGCGCGGCGGGAGCTGGAGTACCTGAAGGTGTTCCGGGAGGCGTGCGAGCGGCACGGGGCGCTGCTGGCGGTCAACGACCGCGCCGACGTCGCCTGCGCCGCGCACGCCGACGTGCTGCACCTCGGCCAGGACGACCTGCCGGTGCCGCTGGCCCGCCAGATCGCCGGCGAGGACATCCTGATCGGCCGGTCCACCCACTCCGGCGAGCAGGCCTCGGCCGCCGCCGCCGAGCCGGGCGTGGACTACTTCTGCGCCGGTCCGGTGTGGCCGACGCCGACCAAGCCGGGCCGCGAGGCCCCCGGCCCCAAGCTGCTGGAGTACGTGGCCGGGCAGCGGGAGGGCCGCCCGTGGTTCGCGATCGGCGGGATCGACGCGACCAACCTGGACCAGGTGCTGGCCGCCGGGGCGCGCCGGATCGTGGTGGTGCGGGCGATCACCGAGGCCGCCGACCCGGGCGCGGCCGCCGCCGAGCTGGCGCGCCGCCTGCCGGAGCTGTGACGCGCGCCGCCGCGGCCGAGGGGGTGCCGGTCGGGCACGTTCCGTCATCCCCGACAATGGATCACATGAGCGTGCGACCCGACGACGAGCGCCCGGTGGAGCTGGACGACGACCTGCCGGTGCTGCCCGACCAGACCTCCGACGACACCGACACCGGCTGGGGCGAGTGGCGCGGTTCCGACGACGGCGACGACGCGCGTTTCCTGGAGGAACGCCCACCGCACTGGTGAGCCCGGAACCCCGGGCCCGGCCCGTCAGATCAGGATGCCCAGCGTGAACCCCAGCACCGAGACCACCGCAAGGGCGACCATCATCCGCCACCGGTAGCGGGGGATCTCCCGGGGAGGCGGCTTGGGCGCGGGGGCGCGGTCCTCGCGCAATGCCCGCACGAGCTGGCGCGCGGTGGGCCGGGCCGCCGGGTTCTTGTCCAGGCAGCGGGCGGCCAGCTCGCGCAGCGGCCCCTCCAGGTCGCCGAGGTCGGGGCGGCGGGTGGTGATGCGCCGCATGACGGCGGCGTTGGGGCCGGTGCCGAACGGCGGCCGCCCCGTCGCCGCGTACACGATCGTCGCGCCCCAGGCGAACACGTCGGCCGGCGGCCCGACCGGCTCGTCCTCGATCTGCTCGGGGGCCATGTAGGCGGGGGTGCCGACGGGCCCGGTGGTGAGCGTGGTCGCGTCGGCGGTCCGGGCGATCCCGAAGTCGATCACCTTGGGGCCGCCGGGGCCGAGCACGACGTTGCCGGGCTTGAAGTCGCGGTGCACGACCCCGGCCCGGTGGATCGCCGCCAGCGCCGCGGCGCTGCCCAGCGCCGTCCGGCGCAGCCGGTCCCCGCGGAGCGGGCCCCGGTCCGCCACGACGTCCTGGAGCGTGGGGCCCTCGACGTACTCGCTGACGATGTAGGGCCGGTCGCCGGTGACGTCGGCGTCCAGCACCCGCGCGGTGTGCCGCCCGGTGACCTGCCGCGCGGCGGCGGCCTCCTTGACGAACCGGCCGCGGGCGCGCGCGGTGGCGGCCCGGCCGCCGCGCAGCAGCTTCACCGTGACTGGCCGGTCCTTGCGGGCCGGGTCGCGCGCCAGGTAGACGACGCCCTGGCCGCCCTCGCCGAGCCGGGACACCAGCGGGTAGCCGCCGATCTCGTCCGGGTCGTCGGGGCCGAGGGGGCGGCCCGGCCGCCGCCGGGTGGCGGGGGAGGGGTCATGCGGCACGGGGGACTCCGGCGGGGCGGGGGACGGACGGGGAATGCCTCATTTGTACCGCGTTATTTGTACCGCGTCCCCGCGACGCCCCGCAGTCGGACGGCGAACGCGCGGTCAGCAGGCCGCGCCCCCCTGCCCGAACCGGCCGGTGAGCGGCAGGTCGCGGGAGGAGGAACCGACGCCGACGGTGTAGCAGCCCCGCGCGACCCGCCAGCCCCCGGCGGCCTCGTCCCAGTACGCCAGCGACCGCGACGTGATCGGGAACGTGACGCGGGCGCTCGCGCCGGGGGCCAGCAGGACCTTGTCGTACCCCTTGAGCTGGCGGGGCGGCTGCGGGATCCCGGCGCGCGGCGACGGCAGCCCCAGGTACAGCTGCGGGACCGCGTAGCCCGGCTGCTTCCCGGTGTTGGTGACGGTGACCTGGACCCGGTCCGGCCGCACCGACAGCCCGCCGTAGCGGAACGTCGTGTACGAGAGGCCGTGCCCGAACGGGAACCGCGGCGTGAGCCTCCTGGCGTCGTAGTGCCGGTACCCGACCATGACGCCTTCGGAGAACGTCACGGTCTTGCCCACGCCCGGGTACCGGGCCGGGTTCCCGGCCAGGGGCGCGTCCCTCTCGGCGGCCGGGAACGTCATCGGCAGCCGCCCGCCGGGGTCGACGTCCCCGTACAGCACCCGCGCCAGCGCCTCGCCGCCCCGCTGGCCGGGGTACCACGCCTGCACGACGCCCCTGACCCGGCCGGCCCAGGGGGTGAGCACCGGACCGCCGGTCTCCAGCACCACGATCGTGTCGGGGTTCGCCGCGGCGACGTCCGCGACCAGGCCGTCCTGGTCGCCCTTGAGGGGGTCGCGGGCGCAGGTGAGGGTGAGGCAGGACTTGTCGAAGAACTCGCCCTGGGTGTCGGAGACGAACACGATCGCCACGTCGGCCCGGCGCGCCGCCTCCACCGCCGCCGCCCGGTGGTGGCCGTCGTGGTGGGTGACGGTCGTGCCGTTCCCGGCCCGCCGCGCGATGCCGTCGCGCGGGGTGACCTGGGTGAACGGCTCGACCTTGGCCGAGCCGAAGCCGCTGGGGTTCTCCACCGCGCCCCGGCCGATCAGCGCGATCGACTTCGGGGCCTTCAGCGGCAGGATCCCGCCGGCGTTCTTCAGCAGCGTCATGCCGCTCTCGGCGACGCGCCGCGCGGTCTCCTCGCTGGCGGTGCGGTCGACGCGGGTGAGGTCGTTGGGATGGGCGGCGCGGTCGAACACCCCGAACGCGAACATCGTGCGCAGGATGGCGCGGACCCGCCCGTCGACGGTCGCCCAGGTGACCTTCCGCTGCTGGACGGCCTGCCTGAGCGTCCAGGCGTTGTACTTCAGGCCGATCGGCAGCTCCATGTCCAGGCCGCCGTTGATCCCGCGGGCCGCGTCGTGCAGGGCGGTGTGGTCGGAGACGACGAACCCCTTGAAGCCCCACTCGCCGCGCAGGATCCCGGTGAGGACGCCGCCGTCCTCGCACGCCCAGCGGCCGTTGAGCTGCCCGAACCCGCACATCACGGTCGCCGCGCGGCCCTGCCGGACGGCGGCCTCGAACGGCGGCAGGTAGATCTCGCGCAGGGTGCGCGGGTCCACCCTCATCCGCAGCTCCAGCCGGTCGGTCTCCTGGGTGTAGACGGCCAGGTGCTTGACCGACGCCATCACGCCCTGCCGTTGCAGGCCGTTCACCCAGGCCGCGGCCGTCCGCGACGACAGGTGGGGGTCCTCGCCCAGGCCCTCGAACGCGCGGCCGTTCAGCGGGGCGCGCAGCACGTCCACGGTCGGGCCGAACAGCACGTCGTTGCCCCGGTGCCGGGCCTCCCACCCGACGGTCGCGCCGTAGCGGGCGGCGGCGTCCTCGTCGAACGCGGCGGCCATCGCGATCGGCGCGGGCAGCGCGGTCGCCCTCCCCTGGCGGACCCCGGCGGGGCCGTCGGCCATGTAGAGGGGCGGGACGCCGAGGCGGGGGACGCCGTGGGAGGTGTCGGCGTGGGCGTTCTCGGAGATCCCGCCGAGCGGGCCGCCGAAGGGGTCGTCGGACGCCAGCAGCCCGATCTTCTCGTCCTCGGTCAGCTTCGCCAGCAGCAGGGCCGCGCGCCGGTCGGGCGTGAGCTTCGTGTCGCACCAGGGGCGGCGCGCGGGGTCCCCGCAGCGCCCCGCCGCCCGCGCGGGCCCGGGGGCCGACAGCAGCGCCAGCGCCGACGCCAGGGAGCCGGTGATCGCGATCCAGCGTTTCGCGGCGCCCATCAGCGGGACCCGCCTTCCTCCGGACGGTCCGGTTCCTCCGGCTGGACGCGCAGGGCGTTCAGCGCGAACGCGAGCATGTGGTAGTGGCCGATCAGCATGACCAGCTCGATCAGCTCGCGCTCGTCGAACCGTCCGGCGAGGTCGGCCCAGGCGGCGTCGCCCAGCGTGCCGGTGGCGTGCAGCTCGTCGGCGGCGCGCAGGACGGCGCGGTCCCCGGCGTCCCAGGGGTGGGCGTCCCGGTCCTGGCGCAGCGCGGCGATCTCGGTCTCGGTCAGCCCCGCCGCCAGGCCCAGCCGGTGGTGGTGCGTCCACTCGTAGCCGCAGGACCGGTGGTGGGCGGTGCGCAGGATCGCCAGCTCCCGGACGCGGTCGCCCAGCGTGCCCTTCATCAGGAGCTGCGAGCCGAGGCCGATCCAGGCGGCGAACAGCTCGGGGTGGCGGCCCAGGGTGGTGAAGACGTGCAGCGGACCGGTGGTCGCGGCCACGGCCTTCAGGACGTCGTCCCACTGGTTCTCGGGGAGCGGGGGGATGCGCGGTTCGGCGGCCATGGCGACATTTGTGCCACCAGGCGGTGGAACGGTGCTACCCCACGGGGCGTATTTGGCCGGAACGAGTCACTTTCGGCGCGGCGGTAAACCCCCGCCGCAGCCGGTCAGGCCCGGCTCGGCACCGGCTCAGGACTGGCGGGTGGTCGCCTTCACGGCCAGGTCCGCCAGCGCGTCGCGCGCCTCGGCGGTGATCGGCGCGATGTTCAGCGCCCGGTGCGCCTGCCCCGCGTACTTCTCGATCATCTCCTCGCAGGCCGCCAGCCCGCCGGACTCGGTGATGATCGTGCGCAGCGCGTCCACCCCGGCCTCGTCCAGGGCGGGGTCCCCCAGCCGGCGCTCCAGCTCGGCGGCGGCGGTCTCGCCGGCCCGCTCCAGGGTCAGCGCCACCAGCGCGGTCCGCTTGCCCTCGCGCAGGTCGTCCCCGGCGGGCTTGCCGGTCTCGTCCGGGTCGCCGAACACGCCCAGCACGTCGTCGCGCAGCTGGAACGCGATGCCCAGCGGCAGCCCGTAGTTGGTCAGCGCGCCCATCGTGGCCGCGTCCGCGCCCGCCAGCGCCGCGCCCAGGTGCAGGGGGCGTTCGATGGTGTACTTGGCGCTCTTGTACTCCACGACCTTCAGGGCCCGATCGACCGTGCCCTGCGCCCGCACCCCCTCCAGCAGGTCCAGGTACTGGCCGCACATGACCTCGGTGCGCATCAGGTCGTAGACCCGCCGCCCGGCCGCGCGGCGCTCCTCCTCCAGCCCGCTGGCCTCGAACATCTCCGCCGACCACGCCAGGCACAGGTCGCCCAGCAGGATCGCCGCGCCCTCGCCGAACGGCGCGGCCGCGCCCGGCCAGCCCATCCGGGCCGCCATCGTCTCGAACCGGCGGTGCGCCGCCGGCTGCCCCCGGCGGGTGTCGCTGGAGTCCATCACGTCGTCGTGGATCAGCGCGCTGGCCTGGAGGAACTCCAGCGAGGCGGCGGCGCGCACGATGCCGTCGCCGTACGGTTCGCCGTCGGCGGCCCGCCAGCCCCAGTAGGCGAACGCGGGCCGCAGCCGCTTGCCGCCCTGCAACAGGGCCCGCAGCGCCGCCATCAGCGCCGCCAGGTCCTCGCTGATGCCCAGCAGCAGAGGGCGGCGCTGGTCGACGAACGAGAACAACGCCTCGTCGACCTCTTTGCGGATACGGCTGGTAGGCATGCCGAGATCGTATCCACCCGCAGAGCGGACGCGTCGCCGCAGCACCCCGCAAAGGCATCGATACCCGAAAGAAAAGGTCATGCCGGTGCCGGATGTGCGCGAAGTCACGCTTACCCGGGGTTCAGCCCGGTTCTGTACGCTGGGCGGATGCGACGCGTACGCCCCGACAGAGCGCCCACCGTCCGCGAGCTGCTCGCGGCGGGCGGCCCCACGTTCTCGTTCGAGTTCTTCCCGCCGAAGACCGAGAAGGGCGCGCGGACCCTCTGGCGTACCATCCGCGAGCTGGAGCCGCTGCACCCGGCGTTCGTGTCGGTGACCTACGGCGCGGGCGGCGGCACCCGCGACAAGACGGTCGACATCGTCGAGCGGATCGCGACCGACACCACCCTCACGCCCGTCGCGCACTTCACCGCCGTCGACCACTCCCAGGCCGAGCTGCGCCACCTGATCGGCCGGTTCGCCTCCGTCGGCGTGCGCAACATCCTGGCGCTGCGCGGCGACCCGCCGGGCGACCCGATGGGCGAGTGGGTCAAGCACCCCGAGGGCGTGGAGTACGCCGCCGAGCTGGTCCGCATGATCCGCTCCTACGGCGACTTCTGCGTGGGCGTGGCGGCGTTCCCCTACAAGCACCCGCGCTCGGGCGACATCGAGAGCGACACCCGCCACTTCGTGGCCAAGTGCCGGGCGGGCGCCGACTACGCGATCACGCAGATGTTCTTCCGCGCCGAGGACTACCTGCGGCTGCGCGACCGGGTCGTCGCGCAGGGCTGCGACGTTCCGATCATCCCGGGGATCATGCCGGTCACCCAGCTCAGCACGATCGAGCGGTCCGAGCAGCTGTCGGGCGCGCCGTTCCCGCCGGAGGTGCGCGAGCGCTTCGAGCGGGTGGCCGGCGACCCCGAGGCGGTGCGCCGCCTCGGCATCGAGCACGCCGCCGAGCTGTGCCGGGAGCTGCTCGACGAGGGCGCGCCCGGCATCCACTTCATCACCTTCAACAAGTCGACGGCGACCCGCGAGGTCTACGAGCTGCTGGCCGGCTCCGGGTACGGGGCCAACGGCAGCCGCCCGCCCATGACGGCGTAGCGCGGCCCGCCCCCCGGGAACTCGAAGTCGGTGAGCAGGTCGACCAGGCCCACCGACCGGTAGAGGCGGCGGGCCGGGGAGTCCTCCGGCCCGTCCAGCGTCGACAGCACCACCGTCGTCTCCGGACGCCCCTCGCACAGCCCCGTCAGCAGCCTGCGCCCCAGGCCCTGCCCCTGCGCCTCCGGGTGGACGTGCAGCTCGGCGACCTCGAACGCGTCCGACAGCCACCCCGCGGCGTGCCCGGGCCCGCCCCGGCGCTCCAGCGCCTGGTGCACCACGTCGTGCCACCACTGGCCGCGTTCGCCGTGGAACCCGTAGGCGAAGCCGCGCACCGTCCCCGGCAGCCCCGGGAACGCCGGCCGCCGCTCCGCGACCAGCGCCCGGAAGCGCGGGTACGACGCGTGCCGTTCCATGATCGTGTGCCGTCCCGGCAGCTGTTCCGGCGGCGGCCGCATCGCCGCCGCGTACACCTCCAGGATCGGCCGCAGCCGGCGCAGGAACGCCCGCCGGTCGATCTCACGCACCCAGGGCTCTCTCACGCGAGCGAGCTTAGACCCGGGCGATGGTCCGCTGCGTCGCCGAAAGGCGCTCGTAGATGTCCCAGAGGATCCGGTCGGCCGCCTTCTGCAACTGGCCGCGCTGCGTGTCGAGCTGCCCGCCCCACTGGCGCGCCTCGGGACCGAGCCAGGCGTCGGTGCCGTTCAGCGTCCGGTGGGCCGGGTCCAGGGCGCGGCGCAGCCGGTCGATGCTGCCGTAGGCGTCGGCGTAGGCCTGGTAGAGCTGCCGGTAGGCGGGGTTGGGCTGCTCGGTGGGCGGCAGCTTCGCCGCCGCGGCCGAGTCGAGCGGCGGCGGCAGCGCGCCGGGGGGCGGTGGTGCGGCCATGGTGTCCCTCTTAGCCGGAGGTCTGTTCGAACGCCGGGGCGCCCGGTTTCAGCGGCGGGTGCGCGGGCCCGGCGGGCCGGTCCCGGGGCGGGGGAGCCGGATCGCCGCGCAGCTCCAGCCGCCCGATCGCCTCCCGGGTCCGCTTGCTCATGTCCGCGCCGGTCAGGACCTGCACGGCGACCGCGCGCACGCCGGTGCGGTCCGCCTCGGCCAGGAACGCGCGCAGCCACCGGACGTCCATCGTCAGGTGGTGGCTGGCCGTGCCCAGCGACTCCTCGACGGTCCTGAGGCGGGCCCCGTCGTTCCCGGCGGCCTTCAGCAGGGCCGCCGCGCCCGCCGGGCCGAGCCGCTCGTACAGCTTCTCGGTGTAGTCGGGGTCGTCGGCGTTGGCCCTGAGGTTCCTCCACACCGCGTCCGGGATCGGCTTGCGGTCCTGGATCGCGGCGGTCGCCGCCAGCGCGTCGGAGCGGGCCGCCCTGAGCGCGGACTCCCGGTCGGGGAAGCCGCCCAGGTCGCCCGCGCCCCGCGGGGTGGTGTTCGGCCGGGGCGGACGCGGCGCCCGCGGCGTCCCGGCGGGGCCGGAGCCGGGGCTCCCCCCGGCGCGCGGCGGCGCGGGGACGGGGGGCGGCGCCACCTCGCCGCCCCGGTCGGGATGGGTGATCGCGTAGTTGTAGCGCCGCGTCAGCATGCTCATCTGGTCGGCCGCCCACTGCGCGACCTGCTCGGCCTGCCGGTATCCGGCCGACGACACCCCGGGCGGCGGCCGGTGCGCCGACAGCCACCCGGTGATCGCCGTGTGGGCGTCACGGACCTGTTTGAGCAGGGCGTTCAGCGCGGGCGGGTCGATCCCCCGGAAGTCGGAGTCACGCGCGGCCGCGCCGCGCATCTGCGATGGCATTCCAGCCCCTCCGAGGGTCGCCGACGAGAGGTCCCGGGTAAATCCCCAGAATCACACTCGCATCACGCGCTGTCGAGTGCCCGGCGTACCGATTCGTCGTCGCGCGCCACGACGGCGCCCCCGCCGGTGACCACGATCGGCCGCTGGATGAGCACCGGGTTGGCCACCATGACCTCGATCCACCTGGCGCGGTCGCGTTCCAGGTTCTTCAGGTCCAGCTCCCTGGCGACGGCCTCGTTCAGCCGCGCGACCTCCCACGGCTCCGCGCCGATCGAGGTCAGCACGGCGTCGAGCTCCTCGGCCGTCGGCGGCTCGTCCAGGTAGCGCCGCTCGGTGTAGGCCACGCCCGCCTCGTCCAGCGCCGCCTTGGCCGCCCGGCTCTTGGAGCAGCGCGGGTTGTGCCACAGCTCTGTGCTCATTGCCTCGCCTCCGCTCGGCTACTCGCCGCCGTCTTACGCGCCGTCTTCCCTCGTCGCTCCGGTCGCAAGCTCCCTACGCTCCTCAGTCCAGACGACGCGCGTCGGCTCGTGCTCATTCGTCCACTCCCACTTCGGCGGGGTCGCCCCCGGTGATGCGCAGCAGTTCCTCGAAGGAGGTCGGGAAGACGGTGTGCGGGAGCCCGGCCGCCGCCCAGACCCGCTCGTACTTGTCCAGCCAGACGTCCACGAGGGTACGGACCGGCGCGGGGTGGCCGACCGGGGCGACGCCCCCGATCGCCTGACCGGTGGCCTCGCGCACGAACTCCGGTGTCGCGCGCCCCACCTTCGCCGCCCCGACCAGCGCGGCGACCCGGGCGGTGTCCACCCGGTGCGCGCCGCTGGTCAGCACCAGCAGCGGCGCCCCGTCGGCCTCGAAGACCAGGCTGTTGGCGATGGCGCCGACCTCGCAGCCGAGCTGGTCGGCGGCGGCCCGCGCGGTGCGGGCGGCGTCGGGGAGTTCGCGGACCTCGCCGGTGGCGCCCCGGGCGCGCAGGTCGGCGATGACGCGTTCGACGTTGGGATGCATGGGCAGAACCCTAGTGAGGGAGGTGATCCCGTGCGGAGGCGGTTCGCGGTGATTCTCGCGGGCGGGGCCCTGCTCGCGGCGGGATGCGGCCCGGAGGAGACGCAGGCGCGGCCCACGCCCGAGACCCCCACGACCACCAGGCCGGCCCCGGCCCCCACCCCGGCTCCCGTGCGGCGCACGCTCAAGCCCGGGGCGAAGGGGGAGGACGTGCGGGCGTTGCAGCGGCGGCTGAGGGCGCTGCGCTACGACCCCGGCAAGGCCGACGGGCGCTACGGGCCGTCCACGCGGATGGCGGTGTGGGCGTTCCAGAAGGTCCACCGGCTCAAGCCCAACGGCGTCGTCGGCAAACGCGTGTGGGCGGCGCTGGACGCCCCGAAACAGCCGTCGCCGGTCTCCCGTAAACGCGAGGGCGACCGGGTGGACGTGGACCTGCGCCGCCAGTACCTCGTGGTCTACCGGGACGGACGGCCCGCCCTGATCACGCACATCTCGTCGGGGTCGGGGGAGTACTACTGCGCCAAGGACCGCGGCGCCACCGTCGCGCGCTGCCGTTACGCGACCACCGGCACCGGGGACTTCCGGACCGGGCGGCGCGCCTCGGGGTGGGAGGTCTCGCCGCTCGGGCGCCTCTACAACCCCATCTACTTCAACGGCGGCATCGCGTTCCACGGCGCGCTGGACGTGCCCTCGTCCCCGGCCTCGCACGGCTGCGTTCGAATGCCGATGCACGTCGCCGAGTACTTCCCGAAGCTCGTCAGGACCGGTGTCCCCGTCCATGTTCGAAAGCCCCGCTGATCGTCTGACCTGGGAGATCATCCACGCGGTCGCCCAGGGTGGTGACACGTGTTCGAACGCGTTGACGAATCGGCGCCAGCGGGGTTTACTGTGAATGCGTCGAACCTATGTTCGACGTGATACGGGACTCGCGGACCGTATCAGGGCAGCGTCCCCACCGTGGCCGTGCGCGCGACGGCCGCGGTGGGACGGACGGCCGGGCGGAGAGAGGGGAAGCTCTCCGCCCGGCCGGCCCGAGCCCCGGAAGGAGGCCCTATGTCCGGTACCCCCACCGCGCGCGGAGCCCACTTCGCGTTCGCCGACGCGGGCGCGCACTCCGCTCGTCCCGGCGGGACCCCCGCCCCCCGATCCCGCCCGCACCCAGCCCCGCGCCCCGCCCACACGGTCACGGGGCAGCTGCACTCGGCGCGGATGAGCCTGGCCGAGGCCGCCGAGGCGACCTCGCCCGCCGTCCGCTACGTCTGCGCCCACCTGGCCGCCCTGCGCGCGGCCGCCGCCGTGCTGGCCGCGAGGGAGCCGGTGGACCCCGGCCGCCGCCGAGGTCCCCGCAGCGTGTGGGTCCTGCTCCCCGAGGCCGAACCGGCCCTGCGCGAGTGGGCGGCGTTCTTCGCCGCCGGAGCGGACAAACGCGCCGCCGCCGAGGCGGGCCTGCCCCGCGCCGTCACCCCGCGCGAGGCCGACGAACTCCTCCACGACGCCGGCGTCTTCGTGTCCCTCGTGGAGGACACCCTCGGCATCCCGGGACAACCGACGTTGGATTGATTGGCCTTCCGGCCCATCCCCTCCGCCCTGGGGGCTCCGGGGCTGACCGAAAAGCGGGCGAGCGCTGCATCGCTCCGCGATCTTCCGCCGGGATCTCGCCTTCGGCTTCGATCCCGGCCTCAGCCTCCGGACGCGCTCGCGTGCGGGCTGAGATGGGTCCGCCGATACCCGGGCCTCGGTCCACCCTCCCCCTGGGGCCGGGCCCGATACCGGCATCGCGCCGACGGCACCGTAATTCCCCCGAGGCGGTCCGTCGGCGCGATGTCGTACTTCCACGGGATCTCGCCTTCGACGTCGGCCCCCTGCCCCGGCCTCCGGGGGCGCCGGCGGCGCCGTCATCCCCCGAGGCGGTCCGTCGGTGCGATGTCGTGCTTCCCGGCGTCGGCCCCCTGTCCCGGTCTTCGGGACATTGAGGTTTTGTGGGTGTACGCCCCGCCCCCTGGGGCCGAGCCCGATACCGGCGCGGCCCGTTGGCGCGATGTCGTGTTGAGCGACCTTTCGGCTCTGGTCGGTGTGCCGTCATGGCACGGATGCCTCCTGGTGCTTCTCGGCGGACGTCGGGGTTCTGGAGGTGTGGGCCGCCGCGAATGTCCATGAAATGGCAAACTTCCGGCTTATGGGTGAATGGGTGGGTCGGCGGGCGACGGAGATCGCGGCGGCGGTGCGGGCGGGGAAGGTCACGGCGGTCGAGGTCGTGCGGGAGCATCTGGAGCGCATCGACGCCCTCGACGACGAGCTGGGCGCGTTCGCGCGGGTTCGGCGGGAGCGGGCGCTCGCCGAGGCGGCCGAGGTGGACGCGCGGGCCGACCGGGCGGAGCTGCCGCTCGCCGGGGTTCCGGTTCCGGTCAAGGACAACGTTCCGGTCGCCGGGGAGCCGATGCGGTCGGGGTCGGCGGCCACGCCCGACGGGCCCCAGGAGAAGGACCACCCCGTGGTGGCGCGGCTGCGGGCCGCCGGGGCCGTGGTGGTGGGGCAGACGAACCTGCCGGAGCTCGGCATCTACCCGTTCACCGACAGCGCGTTCGGGACCAGCCGCAACCCGTGGGATCCGTCCCGGACGGCGGGCGGGTCCTCCGGGGGCGCGGCGGCGGCCGTGGCGGCGGGCATGGCGCCCGTCGCGCACGGCAACGACGGCGCGGGGTCCATCCGCATCCCCGCCGCCAACTGCGGGCTGTTCGGGATCAAGCCGGGCCTCGGCGTGGTGCCCGCCGAGATCGGCACCGACGCCTGGGACCACATGGCCGAGAACGGGCCCCTCGCCACGACCGTCGCCGACGCGGCGCTGGCGCTGGCGGCGATGGCGGACGACCCGTCGCTCGCCGGGGTCGCCGAGCCGGGGCGGACGCGGATCGCGCTGTCGGTGCGGCCGCCCGCCGCCGGGGTGATGATCCACCCCGAGTTCCGCCAGGCGGTCCGGGAGGCCGGGGCGGCGTTCGTGGGGCTGGGGCACCACGTCGTCCGCGACGATCCCGACTATCCGCTGTGGGCGGCGACCGCCGTCGTCTCCCGGTGGCTCGCGCTGCCCGCGGCGGACGCCGAGCAGTACGCGGCCGACCCGCGCCTGGAGAAGCGCACCCGGCGGCACGCCAGGGCCGGGCGGCTGGTCGCCAGGGTCCGTCCGCCCCGCCCCGGCGAACGGGAACGCTTCCGCGCGGCCGTGGCCCCGCTGTTCGAGCGCCGCGACGTCCTGGTGATGCCGACCCTGGCCCGCTACGCGCCCGCCGCCCGCTCGTGGGGCGTGGCCGGGGCCTGGGTGCGCAGCGTCGGCTCCGCGATGCTCTACGCGCCGATGACGGCGGCCTGGAACCTGGCCGGGTTCCCGGCGGCCTCGGTCCCGATGGGCGTGGGCCTGTCGGGGCTGCCGCTGTCGGTCCAGCTGGTGGCCGCGCCGGGACGGGAGGCGCTGTTGCTGGGGCTGGCCGCGCAGCTGGAGGCCGCCCGGCCCTGGCCGCGCCGCCCGCCCCGCTTCGCCTGAGGCGTCACGGCGGCTCGGGCAGGTCGGCGAGCCGGTCGCGGAGCAGGAACTTCTGCGTCTTGCCCATGGCGTTGGCGGGCAGCTCCCCGGCGAGCCGCCAGGTCCGCGGCGTCTTGTGCGGGGCGAGCCGGGCGCGCACGTGGTCGCGCAGCTCGGCGGCGGTCGGCGGCCGGTCCGGATCGGCGGGGACCACGACGGCCGCGACCTGCTCGCCCCAGCCGGGGTCGGGAACGCCCAGCACCGCCACCGCCGCCACGCCCGGATGCCGGGACAGCACCTCCTCGATCTCGCGGGGGTAGATGTTCTCCCCGCCTCGGATGATCATGTCCTTGCGGCGGCCGGTGATGGTCAGGTAGCCGCGCCCGTCGAGCGCGCCGAGGTCGCCGGTGCGCAGCCAGCCGTCGGGGTCGACCGTGGCGGCGGTCGCCTCGGGCAGGTCCAGGTAGCCCAGCATCACCTGGTGGCCGCGCGCGCAGACCTCGCCCGGCGTCCCGGGCGGCGTCGTCTGCCCGGTCGCCGGGTCGACGACCTTCACCTCGACCTGCGGCAGCGGGCGTCCGGCGGTGCCGGCCCTGTCCTCCGGGGCGTCGTCCGGCGACGTCTGCGTGACGACCGGGCTCAGCTCGGTCTGCCCGTACACCGTGGAGAACCGCGCGCCGAAGCGGCGTTCGGCCTCGCTCACCAGCGCGGGCGGCACGGTGTCGCCGCCCGACATCACCAGCCGCAGCGCCGAGAGGTCGAACGCGTCGAAGCCCGGATGCGCCAGCATCGCCGTCAGCATCGCCGGTACGCCCCCGAACAGGTGCCCCCGCCGGTCCTGGAGCGCCCGCAGCAGCAGCTCGGGGTGGAAGGACTGCGCCAGCACGAGCGTGCCCCCGTTGACCGCCGTGCCCAGCACCGACAGCCCGCAGCCCGCCGTGTGGAACAGCGGCAGCGCCGTCACCCACGTCCCGCCCGCGGGGAACCCGGCGCAGTCGGCGACCAGGAACGCGTTGGTGACCAGCCCCCGGTGGTGCAGCAGCGCCCCCTTGGGGCGGCCGGTCGTGCCGGAGGTGTACTGGACCTGCGCCGCGTCGCCGGGCGCGACGTCCGGCAGCGGGCCCGGCCCGACGGCGGCGATCTCGGCGGCCCAGTCCCGGAGCGGGATCCGCTCGCGCAGCGCCGGGGTCCGGGCGGCGATCCGCTCCACGGTCCCGGCCATGTCGGTGCCCCGGAACGCGTCCACGTACGCGACGCCCGCCGAGCGCGACTGCGCGAGCAGGTACTCCAGCTCGGGTTCGCGCAGCGCGGGGTTGGCGGTGACCAGCACCAGGCCGGCCATGGCCGCGCCGTACTGGAGGATCACCCACTCGGGGACGTTGGGGGCCCACACCGCGACGTGCTCGCCGGGCGCGAAGCGCGCCGACAGCCAGGTGGCGGCGCGGTGCGCCTGGTCGAGCAGCTCCCGGTAGGTCCAGGTGCGGTCGGTGCGGCCGTCGCCGGTCAGCGCCTCGGGGGCGACCTCGGCCAGCGCGATCCGGTCGGGGGCGTTCGCGGCGGCCCGCCGCAGCACGTCGCCGGGCGTCGTCTCCAGCACGGGCCGCGAGGTGTCGGCGGGCCAGTACGACTCGGTGAGCATCGTCTATCCCTCCAGGTCTTCGCGCGCGGGGACCGGGCCGCCGCCCTCGGGGATCCACCGTCCCGAGTCGCGCCACCGGACGGCCTCGTGGAAGCCGTGCGCGGCGGCGAACCCCTGGAACCAGCGGCCCTCGGGGGAGTGCCGGGTGATGCCGTCGAACAGCGTCGCCAGGATCTGCGTGCCGTGCAGGCCCATGCTGTCGTACGCCTGGTTGATCATGAGTTTCTGCATGGCGAGCTGGTTGGTCGGAACGCCCGCCATCCGGTCGGCCAGCTCCTCCACCCGCGCGTCCAGCTCGTCGGCGGGCGCGGACTCCAGCACCAGGCCCCACTCGGCGGCCTGTCTCCCGTCGATGGTGTCGCCGGTGAACAGCATGCGCTTGGCGCGCTCGGCGCCCAGCCGGTACACCCACATCGCGGTGGTGGGGCAGCCCCACACCCGCGCGGGCGGGTAGCCGATCCGCGCGTCGTCGGCCATGACCACGATGTCGCAGGACAGCGCGATGTCGCTGCCGCCCGCGATGGCGTACCCGTGGACCTTGGCGATCGTCGGCTTCAGCGACCGCCACAGCGTGAAGTAGTCGTCGGTGAACTCCTTCATCACCCGGTAGTCCGCGATCGGATCCCAGGTGTGCTCCCGCTGGGTGCCCTGCCCATCCTCGGCGGAGATCTTCAGGTCGTAGCCGGAGCAGAACGCCCGGCCCGCGCCCGCCAGCACGATCACATGGACCCCGGGGTCGTCGTTGGCGCGGCGGACGGCGGCGCGCAGCTCGCCCGGCATGCGGAAGTCGATGGCGTTGAGGCGGTCGGGCCGGTCGAGCGTGATGTACGCCTTGCGGTCCCGCGTCTCGTACCGGAGGGTCTCGAACGTCACGGGTTCTCCTTCAGCATCAGGCGGACCACGCCCGCCCACTGGTCGAGCAGCGCCCCTCGGTCGGCGCCGTCGGGGTAGAGCACGTCGGAGATGGCGATGCCGCGCAGCAGCTGCACGGTCAGGTCGGCGATCACCGGGTAGGCGGGGGAGGCGGTGACCCGCGGCCCCACCACCTCGTCGATCACCCGGTACAGGTCGCGGCGGGCGGCCCCCTCGGCGCGGCGCAGCTCGGCGCGCAGGCCGGGGTCGGTGCGGGCGGCGGTCCACAGCTCCAGCTCCGCGCCGAACGAGGGGGTCAGCAGCGCGGCGCGCAGCACGTGCAGGGCGCGGGCCACCGGGTCGGCGCCCGGCGCGACGGTCGCCAGGGCCTCGCGGACGGCGCGCTCGTTGCGCTCCACCAGGCCCGCGACCGCCGCCCCGAACAGCGCCTGGCGGGTGGGGAAGTGGTGCAGCAGCGCGCCCCGGCTGACCCCGGCGCGGCGCTGCACCTCCAGCGTCGTGGTGGCGGCGTAGCCCTTCCCGATGAGCGTCTCCACCGCCGCGTCCACCAGCAGGCGGCGGGTCGCGTCCCGCTGCTGCACCCGGGTCATCGCTCCCCCTCCGGCTTCACCGTCAGTCCTGACGGTGAAGCCGACCATCTCACAGTCAGCGCTGACTGTGAAGGGGGGCGGGCGAGAAGCGGCGTTCGCCCCTTATGAGAATGTGCATCCGTGAGACAACGGAACAGCGCGCGCGGCCTGGTCCCCCTGCTGGCCTTCCTCGGCGTGATGGCCTACTCGCTGGCCATGGCCGTGGTGACCCCCGCGCTCCCGTTGCTCCAGCAGGACATGCGCACCAGCGCCGCCGGGGCCGCCTGGGCGCTGACGGCGATGACCCTGTCGGCGGCCGTCGCCACCCCTGTCGTCGGCAGGCTCGGCGACCTGTACGGGCCGCGCCGCGTGCTGCTGGTCGTGCTGGCCGTCGCCACCGCCGGCATGGTGACCGCCGCGGCCGCCCCGAACCTGCCGGTCATGCTGGCCGGGCGGGCGCTGGCCGGGGTCGGCGGCGGCGTGTTCCCGCTCGCCTACACGATCGTGCGCGAGGTGTTCCCGCCCGAGCGCACCGCCCCGGCGGTCGGCCTGATGTCGTCGATGCTCGGCCTGGGCGGCGCGCTGTCGTGGTGCGTCGCAGGACCGGTCATCGACCTGGCGGGCTGGCGCTGGCTGCTGTGGATTCCGGTGCTCGGCCTGATGCCCGGCCTGGTCGCGGCCTGGTGGATCGTTCCCGAGTCCGCACCGCGCCCGGCCGCCCGGGTCGACTGGTGGGGCGCGGCGCTGTTCGCGGGGGCCCTGGTGGCCGCGCTGACGGCGCTGACCCAGGGCATGGACTGGGGCTGGACGTCACCCGGAGTGATCGGCCTGTCGGTTCTGGCGGCCGTGCTGCTGGCGGTGTGGCTGCGCGTGGAGTCCCGCGTGGCCGAGCCGCTGGTGGACCTGCGGCTGATGCGGCGGCGCGGGGTGTGGACCGCCAACGCCGCCTCGGTGCTGGCCGGCTACGCCCTGATGGCGGGCGGGGTGCTGTTCCCGCTGCTGGTCCAGCTCCCCGCCTCGACCGGCTTCGGGTTCGGCGGCACCGCGACCCAGGCGGCGATGCTGCAACTGCCCGCCGGCGCGGCCATGACCGTCGCGGGCATGGCCGCCGGGACGCTGCACCGCCGCGTCGGCTCGCGCGCCGTGCTGCTGGCCGGGGCGGTCCTGACCGGCGGCGGGTACGGGTTCGTGGCGTTCTGGCACGACGCGATGTGGCAGCTCTACGCGGGCGGCGTCGCGCGCGGCGCGGGGCTCGGCCTCGCCTACGCGGCGGTCGCCAACCTGGTCGTCGCGGCCGTCGCGCACGAGCGGACCGGCGTCGCCACCGGCGTCAACACCCTGCTGCGCACCGTCGGCGCGTCGCTGGGCACCCAGGTCAGCGCGGTGATCGTCGCCGCGTCCGCCGTCCACGGCCACCCCGCCGAACGCGGCTTCGTCACCGGCTTCGCGGCGGCGGGCGGCGCGATGGCCGGGGTGCTGGCGCTGGCGCTGCTGGCGCCCCGGCGCCCCAGGAACGGCGAGGGCGGCGGCGAGGACGGCCCGGGGGACCGCCGGGAGGCGGCGGACGGCGGGCCCGTCACGGCCTCCAGGACGGGCGGCGCGGCCGGCCCGTGACGCGCCGAGCCCCCGCAGGGAGGCCCTGCGGGGGCTCGGCGGTGTCGGGGGTCGAGACGCCGGGGGGACGCCCCGTCCGCGGTGGGAGAGGGATCAGAAGGACTCGACGGCGCGCCGCGCCTCGGGGTCCAGCACGCCCCAGCCGATGAGCTCCTCGGTCAGCTCCGTCGGGGACTTGTCGTAGATGACGGCCAGGGACCTCAGGTCCTCCTGGCGGATGGACAGCACCTTCCCGTTGTAGTCGCCCCGCTGGCTCTGGATCGTCGCGGCGTAGCGGGCGAGAGGACCGGCCTTGTCCTTCGGAAGCTGCTGCAGTCGCTCAAGATCGATGACGAGCTTGGGCGTGGGCCCGAGCGGGCTCGGCGCGGCACCGCCGGGCAGCAACTCGGAAACCGGCACGCCGTAGAAATCGGCGAGCTCGGCCAGCTTCTGAACGGTGACGGCGCGGTCGCCCCGCTCGTACGAACCCACGACGACGGCCTTCCAGCGGCCCCGGGACTTCTCCTCCACGCCGTGCAGGGACAGGCCCTGCTGGGTGCGGATGGCGCGCAGGCGCGCGCCGAGAGCCTTAGCATATTCAGACGGCATTTCGCGGCCCCCCAGGCTCACTTTCGTCGTCGTCGATTCCCCGGACCGGCGGCCCGGGGAGGAGACGGCCCGCGCGGCGTTGCGGCCCCATGGGTCCGTCTCCAGGGATGGTTACGGACAGTGACGGTAAAACGGTGACGGCCTCAGGTCAAGCTGTTCGGAAAAAAGCGGTCGAATCTACAGGTCTCTATCCGGGCCGTCCGGATCACCCCCGAGCCCGGCCGTACGGGCGTTCGAGTGTGCTCCACCAGGCCTGGTGAACGCCGAGTGTGACCGCTCTCACCAGGGAAGATACCCACCGGTCGGGTTCGGAACGCCGGGCACGGGCTGCTACGGTGTGAGGGACAAGACGTCCTTTAAGGCCCGTCCCGTGAGGCGGGAAAGGAGGTTTCGGTGGTGAATGCTGCCCACCGGCCGGTGGAACCGGCGGGGGCGCGTGTGGCGGACGGTGACCCCCGGCAGAAGGCCGTTCTGGAGGGTCCCGACATCCGGCGCGCGCTGACCCGCATCGCGCACGAGATCCTCGAACGCACCAAGGGCGGCGACGACGTCGTCCTGCTCGGCATCCAGACCCGCGGCGTCACGCTCGCCGAGCGGCTGGCCGCCAAGCTGGAGGAGGTCGAGGGCCGCCCGTTCCTGTGGGGCTCGCTCGACGTGACCATGTACCGCGACGACCTGCGGATGCGCCCCGCCCGCGCGCTCGGCCGCACCGAGCTGCCCGCCGACGGCGTGGACGACCGGGTCGTCGTGCTGGTGGACGACGTGCTGTTCTCCGGACGCACCGTGCGCGCCGCGCTCGACGCGCTCAACGACCTCGGCCGCCCCCGCGCCGTCCAGCTCGCCGTCCTGGTGGACCGCGGGCACCGCGAACTCCCGATCCGCGCCGACTACGTGGGCAAGAACCTGCCCACCTCCATGCGCGAGACGGTGAAGGTCCTGCTGGCCGAGAACGACGATCGCGACGCGGTTCTTCTCGGTCCGAAGGAGGAGAAGGAATGAAGCGTCACCTCATCTCGGCGGCCGACCTCACCAGGGACGACGCGCTGCTGATCCTCGACACCGCCGAGGAGATGGCCCAGCTGTCGGACCGCTCGATCAAGAAGCTGCCGACCCTGCGCGGCCGCACCGTGGTCAACCTCTTCTTCGAGGACTCCACCCGCACCCGCATCTCGTTCGAGGCCGCCGCCAAGCGGCTGTCGGCGGACGTCATCAACTTCTCCGCCAAGGGCTCCAGCGTCTCCAAGGGCGAGAGCCTGAAGGACACCGCCCTCACCCTGGAGGCGATGGGCGCCGACGGCGTCGTCATCCGGCACGGCGCCTCCGGCGCGCCGCACCGCCTGGCCAACTGGGTCCGGGGCAGCGTCGTCAACGCCGGCGACGGCACCCACGAGCACCCCACGCAGGCGCTGCTGGACGCGTTCACCATGCGCCGCCGCCTGGGCGACCTGGACGGCCGCAGGGTCACCATCGTCGGCGACGTGCTGCACTCCCGCGTGGCACGCTCCAACGTGCTGCTGCTCCACACCCTGGGCGCCGAGGTGACCCTGGTCGCCCCGCCGACCCTGCTGCCGGTCGCGGTGGACAGCTGGCCCGCCGAGGTCTCCTACGACCTGGACGCCGTGCTGTCCAAGAGCGACGTGGTGATGATGCTGCGCGTGCAGCACGAGCGCATGAACGCCTCGTACTTCCCGACGGTGCGCGAGTACAGCCGCCGCTACGGCCTGGACGCCGCCCGCATGGCGACGCTGCCCGAGCACGCCATCGTCATGCACCCCGGCCCGATGAACCGCGGCGTCGAGATCGCCGCCGAGGTCGCCGACTCGGTCCGGTCCACCATCGTCGAACAGGTCGCCAACGGCGTCAGCGCCCGCATGGCCGTCCTGTACCTGCTCCTCGGCGGCTCCGAGCCGGCGATCGGCAAGGAGGTCTCGGAGTAAATGAGCACCGTCTACGTCATCAGGAACGCCCGCCTCCTCGGCGGCGACCCCGCCGACATCCTCGTCCGCGACGGCGAGATCGCCGAGGTCGGCCGGGACCTGTCGGCCCCCGGGGCCCAGGTCGTCGACGCCACGGGCCTGATCGCCCTGCCCGGCCTGGTGGACCTGCACACCCACCTGCGCGAGCCGGGCCGCGAGGACGCCGAGACCGTCGACACCGGCACCCGGGCCGCCGCGATGGGCGGCTACACCGCCGTGCACGCCATGGCCAACACCGACCCGGTCGCCGACACCGCCGGCGTCGTCGAGCAGGTCTGGCGGCTGGGCCGCGAGGCCGGCTACTGCGACGTGCAGCCGGTCGGCGCCGTCACCGTCGGCATCCGGGGGCAGCAGCTCGCCGAGCTGGGCGCGATGGCCGACTCGGCCGCCCGGGTCCGGGTGTTCTCCGACGACGGCCACTGCGTCTCCGACGCGGTGATCATGCGCCGGGCGCTGGAGTACGTGAAGGCGTTCGACGGCGTCGTCGCCCAGCACGCCCAGGAGCCGCGCCTGACCGAGGGCGCGCAGATGAACGAGGGCGAGATGAGCGCCCGGCTCGGCATGACCGGCTGGCCCGCCGTCGCCGAGGAGGCGATCATCGCCCGGGACGTGCTGCTGGCCCAGCACGTGGGCGCCCGCCTGCACGTCTGCCACGTCTCCACCGCCGGGTCCGTGGAGATCATCCGCTGGGCCAAGAGCAAGGGCGCGCCGGTGACCGCCGAGGTCACCCCGCACCACCTGCTGCTCACCGACTCCTGCGCGCAGTCCTACGACCCGATCTACAAGGTCAACCCGCCGCTGCGCACCGCCGACGACGTCACCGCGCTGCGGCACGCCCTGGCCGACGGCACCATCGACGTCGTCGCCACCGACCACGCCCCCCACCCGGTCGAGGCCAAGGAGACCGAGTGGAACGTGGCCGCCATGGGCATGATCGGTCTGGAGACCGCGCTGTCGGTCGTCCAGCACGCCATGGTCGACACCGACCTGCTGGACTGGGCCGGGGTCGCCGAGCGCATGTCGTTCGCGCCCGCCCGCATCGGCCGCCTGAACGGACAGGGTCGTCCGCTGGAGGCCGGTTCCCCCGCCAACATCACGCTGTACGACCCGTCGCCGCGCCGCGCCGTGGACCCGTCGGCGATGACCTCCAAGAGCCGCAACACCCCGTACGCGGGGATGGAGCTGCCGGGCCGGGTCGTCGCCACGTTCCTGCGCGGCAGGCCGACCGTTCTGGAAGGGAAACTCCAGTGACCCCACCCCCCGCCGTGCTGGTCCTCGAAGATGGCAGGACGTTCCACGGGGTCGCCTACGGAGCCGAGGGGGAGACCTTCGGTGAGATCGTCTTCAACACCGGCATGACCGGCTACCAGGAGACCCTCACCGACCCCTCCTACGCCCGTCAGATCGTGGCGATGACCGCCCCGCACATCGGCAACACCGGCGTCAACGCCGAGGACCCCGAGTCCGCCCGCATCCAGGTCGCCGGGTACGTCGTGCGCGAGCCCGCCCGCGTCGCCTCCAACTGGCGCGCCACCGGCTCGCTCGGCGCCGCGCTGCGCGAGCAGGGCGTCGTCGGCATCGCGATCCCCGGCACCCGCGCCCTGACCCGCCACCTGCGCGACCGCGGCGCCATGCGCGCCGGGGTCTTCTCCGGCGGCGCCGCCGCCGCGCCGGTGGACGAGCTGGTCGCCCGCGTGCAGGACAGCCCCCGCATGGAGGGCTCGGCGCTGGCCGAGGAGGTCTCCACCAGGGAGGCCTACGTCGTCCCGGCGATCGGCGAGAAGAGGTACACCGTCGCGGCCGTGGACCTGGGCATCAAGGGCATGACGCCGCACCGCCTGGCCGAGCGCGGCTGCGAGGTGCACGTGCTGCCCGCCACCGCCACCACCGGAGACATCCTCGCGGTGGACCCCGACGGCGTGTTCTTCTCCAACGGCCCCGGCGACCCCGCCACGGCCGACGCCCAGGTGGCGGCGCTGCGCGGCGTGCTCGACGCGGGCCGGCCGTTCTTCGGCATCTGCTTCGGCAACCAGATCTTCGGCCGGGCGCTCGGCCTCGGCACCTACAAGCTGCGCTTCGGCCACCGGGGCATCAACCAGCCCGTCCAGGACAGGCGCACCGGCAAGGTGGACGTCTCCGCGCACAACCACGGGTTCGCCGTGGACGCGCCGACCGACGGGCCGTTCGACACCCCCTACGGCCGCGCCGAGGTCAGCCACGTCAACCTGAACGACGGCTGCGTCGAGGGCCTGCGCCTGCTCGACCGCCCGGCGTTCAGCGTCCAGTACCACCCCGAAGCGGCGGCGGGCCCCCACGACGCTTCCTACCTTTTCGACAGCTTCTGCGAGCTGATGGATCGACGGGAGGTGCGTGGCTGATGCGGAGGCGTTCAGCGTCCGGTACCACCACGCGCCGTCTGGAGGCCGCCGCCGGCCCCCACGACGCCACCGGGCTCTTCGACCAGTTCTGCGAGATCATGGAGGCGTCCCAGTAATGCCGCGCCGCGAGGACATCAAGAGCGTCCTGGTCATCGGTTCCGGACCGATCGTGATCGGTCAGGCCGCCGAGTTCGACTACTCGGGCACCCAGGCGTGCCGGGTGCTGAGGAGCGAGGGCCTGCGGGTCACGCTGGTCAACAGCAACCCCGCCACGATCATGACCGACCCGGAGATGGCCGACGCCACCTACGTCGAGCCGATCACCCCCGAGGTCGTCGAGAAGATCATCGCCAAGGAGCGGCCGGACGCGCTGCTGCCCACCCTGGGCGGCCAGACGGCCCTCAACACCGCCATCTCCCTGTTCGAGAGCGGCGTGCTGGACCGCTACGGCGTCGAGCTGATCGGCGCGGACGTGGACGCGATCCAGGCCGGCGAGAACCGCGAGAAGTTCAAGGAGATCGTCGCCAAGGTCGCCCGCGAGCAGGGCCTGAACGCCGAGTCCGCGCGCTCGGTGATCTGCCACACCATGGACGAGGTCATGGCCGCCGCGGACGAGCTGGGCTACCCCGTCGTGGTGCGCCCCTCGTTCACCATGGGCGGCGCGGGCTCCGGCTTCGCCCACGACGAGAAGGACCTGCGCCGCATCGCCGGGGCGGGCCTGGACGCCTCCCCGACCACCGAGGTGCTCCTGGAGGAGTCCATCCTCGGCTGGAAGGAGTACGAGCTGGAGGTCATGCGGGACCGCGCCGACAACGTGGTCATCGTGTGCTCCATCGAGAACCTCGACCCGATGGGCGTGCACACCGGCGACTCGATCACCGTCGCGCCCGCGATGACGCTCACCGACCGCGAGTACCAGAACATGCGGGACGTCGCGATCGCCGTGATCCGCGAGGTCGGCGTCGACACCGGCGGCTGCAACATCCAGTTCGCCGTGCACCCCGGCACCGGCCGGATGATCGTCATCGAGATGAACCCGCGGGTGTCGCGCTCCTCGGCGCTGGCCTCCAAGGCCACCGGCTTCCCGATCGCCAAGATCGCCGCCAAGCTGGCCATAGGGTACACCCTCGACGAGATCCCCAACGACATCACCCGCGAGACCCCCGCCTCGTTCGAGCCGACGCTCGACTACGTGGTGGTGAAGGTGCCGCGGTTCGCGTTCGAGAAGTTCCCGGCCGCCGACGGCTCGCTGACCACCCACATGAAGTCGGTCGGCGAGGCCATGGCGATCGGCCGCAACTTCCCCGAGGCGCTGCAGAAGGCGCTGCGGTCGCTGGAGGCCAAGGGCACCGCGTTCACCTGGGCGGGCGAGCCCGGCGACGTGGAGGAGCTGCTGTGGCGCGCCGCCCAGCCGCACGACGGCCGGCTGCGCGACGTCCAGCAGGCGCTGCGCGCCGGGGCGACCATCGAGCAGGCCTACACCGCCACGCGGATCGACCCGTGGTTCCTGGACCAGATCGCCGGGATCAACGAGATCGCCGAGGGGATCCGCACCGCCGAGGACGCGCTGACCCGGGACAAGCTGCTGGCCGCCAAGCGGCACGGCTTCTCCGACGCCCAGATCGGCGAGCTGCGCGGCCTGTCGGAGGAGGTCGTCCGCGAGCTGCGGCACGCCCTCGGCATCCGCCCGGTGTACCTCACGGTCGACACCTGCGCCGCCGAGTTCGAGGCGCAGACCCCGTACCTGTACTCCTCCTACGACGAGGAGACCGAGGTGCCGCCCGGGAGGAAGCCCAAGGTCATCATCCTGGGCTCCGGTCCCAACCGGATCGGGCAGGGCGTGGAGTTCGACTACTCCTGCGTGCACGCCTCGTTCACGCTGGCCGAGGCGGGCTACGAGACCGTCATGGTCAACTGCAACCCCGAGACCGTCTCCACCGACTACGACACCTCCGACCGGCTCTACTTCGAGCCGCTCACCCTGGAGGACGTCCTGGAGGTGGTGCACGCCGAGCAGCGCTCCGGCGAGGTCGCGGGCGTGATCGTCCAGCTCGGCGGGCAGACCCCGCTCGGCCTGTCGCAGAAGCTCAAGGACGCGGGCGTGCCGATCGTCGGCACCTCGCCCGAGAGCATCCACCTGGCCGAGGAGCGCGGCGCGTTCGGCCGCGTGCTGCACCGCGCCGGGCTGCTGGCCCCCAAGCACGGCACCGCCACCTCCTTCGAGGAGGCCCGCGAGATCGCCGCCGAGATCGGCTACCCGGTCCTGGTGCGGCCCTCCTACGTGCTGGGCGGCCGCGGCATGGAGATCGTGTACGACGACGCCACGCTGGAGTCGTACATGGCCAAGGCCACCGCGGCCTCCCCCGAGCACCCGGTGCTGGTGGACCGCTTCCTGGACGAGGCCATCGAGATCGACGTCGACGCCCTCTACGACGGCGAGGAGCTGTACCTGGGCGGCGTCATGGAGCACATCGAGGAGGCCGGGATCCACTCCGGCGACTCCGCCTGCGCCCTGCCGCCGATCACCCTGGGCCACGACGACATCCGCCGCATCCGCGAGTCCACCGAGGCCCTCGCCCGGGGCATCGGCGTGCGCGGCCTGATGAACGTCCAGTACGCCCTGTCCGCCGGGGTCCTGTACGTCCTGGAGGCCAACCCGCGCGCCTCGCGCACCGTGCCGTTCGTGTCCAAGGCGACCGCCGTGCCGCTGGCCAAGGCCGCCGCCCGCGTCATGATGGGCACCACGATCGCGGAGCTGCGCCGCGAGGGGCTGCTGCCCGAGTCCGGCGACGGCGGCTCGCTGCCGCTGGACGCGCCGATCGCGGTGAAGGAGGCGGTGCTGCCGTTCGAGCGGTTCCGCGACCGCGAGGGCCGGTTCGTCGACACCGTCCTCGGCCCGGAGATGCGCTCCACCGGCGAGGTCATGGGCATCGACGAGGTGTTCGGCACCGCCTACGCCAAGTCGCAGCAGGCCGCCTACGGCTCCCTGCCCACCAAGGGCCGGGTGTTCGTGTCGGTGGCGAACCGGGACAAGCGCCACATGATCTTCCCGGTGAAGCGCCTTGCTGACCTGGGCTTTGAGATTCTTGCCACGGAGGGGACCGCCGAGGTCCTGCGCCGCAACGGCGTGCGTGCCAAGATCGTGCGCAAGCACAGCGAGGGTCCCGGCCCGAACGGGGAACCCACCATCGTGCGGCGCGTCCTGGACGGCGAGGTGGACCTCATCGTCAATACTCCGTTCGGAAGCCCCGGGCAGTCCGGGCCCCGGCTGGACGGCTACGAGATCCGCACCGCCGCGGTGCTGCGCGGCGTGCCGTGCGTCACCACCGTGCAGGGTCTGGCGGCCGCCGTGCAGGGCATCGAGGCGGTCTCGGCCGGGGCGGTCGGCGTGCGCTCCCTCCAGGAGCACGCCGAGCGCCTCAAGGGCGCGCACGGCGTGACCGGGCAGGGGTGACGCCCGGCTGACACGGGCCGGTCCGGGGCCCGGCGCGCGGTGCCGCCGTGTCACCGCGCGCCGGGCCCCGCGCGCGGCCAGACGACGACGAGAGGGAGACGGGTGTCGGACACACCGGTGCAGACGTCGGCGACGGTCCTGACGGTCCGCCAGGTGCAGGACTACCACGCGATCACACTGGTGGCCCCGGCCATCGCCGAACGGTTCCGGCCCGGTCAGTTCGTGGCGCTCGCCGTGGGCGGCGAGCACTCGGGCCGGCTGGTCCGCCGCTGCTTCGGGGTGTACGAGGTGAAGTCCGACTACGGCGGCACCGTCGAGCTGGTGTTCGCCGACACCGAGCCCGGCACCGCCTGGCTGGCCGGGCTGCGCTCCCGCGACCAGGTCGACGTCGTCGGGCCGCTCGGCCGGCCGTTCCGGCTGCCCCGCGACCCGGTCGGCTGCCTGCTGGTCGGCGGCGGCCCCGGCGGCGCGGCCCTGTTCGCGCTGGCCGACACGTTGCGGCGGCGCGGCTGCCCGGTCCACTTCCTGCTCGGCGGCCCCGCCGCCCGGCAGGTGTTCGGCTCCCGCATGGCCAACCGCATCGGCGACTCGGCCACCGTCGTCACCGGCGACGGGTCGATGGGGGAGCGCGGCGCGGTCCCCGAGGTCATGCCCCGCGTCATCGCCGAGACCGGCGCGGACGTGGTGTACGCCTGCGGCCCCACGAGCCTGCTGCGGTCGGTCACCCGCATCGCCACCGAGCACGGCCTGCCCTCGCAGGTGTCGGTCGAGGAGTTCCTCCAGCGGACCGGCGCGTGCGGCATCGGCACCTGCATGACCTGCGTGCTGCCCGTCCACGGCGAGGACGGGGTCACCCGCATGGTGCGGGCCTGCGCCGACGGGCCCGTCCTGCGCGGCGACCGCGTCCGGTGGGGCGATCTGGGCACCATCCCGTTCGACGCGCTCGGCGCGCCGCGCGTCCTCAGCGCCATGGAAGGGGGCCCGGCATGAGTGACCGGCTGAAGACCCGGATCGGGAACCTGGAGCTGTCCGGCCCGTTGCTGAACGCCTCCGGCTGCGGCGGCACCGGCCGGGAGCTGGCCCAGTTCTTCGAGCTGTCCCGCCTCGGCGCGTTCGTCACCACCTCGGTGATGTCCCAGCCGCGCGCCGGACGCCCCACCCCCCGCGCCGCCGAGGCCCCCGCCGGCCTGCTGACGGCCATGGGCCTGCCCGGCCCCGGCATCGAGGGCTTCCTGGAACGCGACCTGCCGTGGCTGGCCGAGCAGGACGTCCCGCTCATCGTGTCGATCGCCGGCAACACCGCCGAGGAGTTCGCCGAGCTGGCCCGGCGGCTGCGCGCGGTGCCGGGCGTCGCCGCCATCGAGGTCAACACCGCCTGCCCCAACGTCGAGGACCGCGGCCGCATGTTCGCCTGGCACCCGGGCGCGGCGGCCTCGGTGGTCGGCGCGGTCCGCGCCGCCGCCCGGCCCGGCGTGCCCGTGCTGGCCAAGCTCGCCCCCGACGTCACCGACATCACCACCGTCGCGCTGGCCTGCGCCGACGCCGGAGCCGACGGGCTCACCCTGATCAACACCGTGGAGGGCATGGCCATCGACCCGGCCACCCTCCGCCCCGCCCTCACCGGCGTCTCGGGCGGGCTGTCCGGCCCGGCCATCCGGCCGATCGCCGTGCGCTGCGTCTACCAGGTGCACGCCGCGCTGCCCGACCTGCCGATCATCGGGGTCGGCGGGATCGCCACCGGCCTGGACGCGCTGGAGTTCGTCCTGGCGGGCGCGTCCGCCGTCGCCGTCGGGACGACCCTGTTCCACGACCCCACCGCCGCCCCCCGCATCCTGCGCGAGCTGGAGGAGGCGCTGTCGGCCCGCCGGATGCGGCTGGCCGACGCCGTCGGGCTCGCCCACCGACCCGCCGGATACGTCCCGCCCCAGGTGCGACCGGAGCCGCAGGCCGTCCAGGCCCCCCTCGACGCGGCCGTCGCCGACCCTGGGGAAGCTAAGGAGAGACTGCCGTGACCGCCACCGCCCCCATCGCCGTCGCCCTGGACGCGCCCGACCTGGAGACCGCCGCCCGGTGGGCCAGCCTGGTCACCCCCCACGTCAGCACCGTCAAGGTCGGCCTGGAGCTGTACATGCGCTACGGCCCCGACGCGGTCGACAGCGTGCGCGGCGCCAGCCGCGTGCAGGTGTTCCTGGACCTGAAGCTGCACGACATCCCCGCGACCGTGCGCGGCGCGGCCCGCGCGGTGGCCCGCCTCAAGCCCGCCTACCTGACCGTGCACGCGGCCGGCGGCCCGGCGATGATCCGCGAGGCGGTGGAGGCCGCCCCCGACACCTGTGTCGCCGCGGTGACGGTGCTGACCTCTCTCGGCGACACCGACCTGACGGCCATCGGGCTGGACGGCCCCGCCCCCGACGCGGTGCGGCGCCTGGCGTCCCTGGCGGTCGGTGCGGGCGCGCAGGCCCTCGTCTGCTCGCCCCAGGAGGCCGCTGCGGTGCGCGCGGAGGTCGGACCCGGTATCACCCTCATCACTCCGGGTGTTCGGCCCGCAGGGGCCGCCTCACACGACCAGACGCGCATCGCCACACCCGAGCAGGCCCTGGCCTCCGGAGCCGACCTGCTGGTGATCGGCCGCCCGATCACCGGCGCCCCCGACCCGGGCGCGGCCGCCGCCGCCATCGCCGCGTCGCTGCGTCGTCTATAGGCCTTTCGGCTGTGTTCATTGGCTTCACGGCCCATCCCCTCCGCCCTGGGGGGCTCCGGGGCTGACCGCTACGCGGGCGAGCGCTGCATCGCTTCGCGATCTTCCGCCGGGATCTCGCCTTCGGCTTTGATCCCGGCCTCAGCCTCCGGACGCGCTCGCGTGCGGGCTGAGGTTTTCGGGCGCGCTCCGGTGTTCGGCCGAAGGGCTTCGGTCCTTGGCCGGTTGATGGGCGCCGGAGGGGGCGGTGTGCGACACGCCGGGAACCGGAGTGACGAAGATCGCGTTTACGGGATGGTCCGTTGTTCGACACGGTGTCGAAGGGCAACGGAAAACCACCCTCCGACGACGCTTTTTGTCGATCTTGTAAAGGTCCAGCATGGGACGGGGGTCGCCGGAACGAGGGCCCGAGTTGGGTACACTCTGTATTCAGGACACTTCAAGGAGTGATTTTCGTGATTTTGTGGCGGGCTAAACGGCACTTCACGTTGCCTTATGGGCTGTGAACTCGCTAGTTTCCGAACCCGTCCGACTCCGTCGAGTGGAAACCTGAGGTGACCCGGCGTGGCTCTTCCGCCCCTAACCCCCGAACAGCGCGCCGCAGCCCTGGAGAAGGCTGCCAAGGCCCGCAAGGAGCGTGCCGAGGTTAAGAACCGGCTCAAGCACGGTGGCACCACCCTGGCCGAGGTTCTCAAGGAGGGGCAGACCGACGACGTCATCGGCAAGATGAAGGTCTCGGCCCTCCTGGAGTCCCTGCCCGGCGTGGGCAAGGTCCGTGCCAAGCAGATCATGGAGCGTCTGGGTATCGCCGAGTCCCGCCGCGTGCGCGGTCTCGGCGCCAACCAGCGCGCCTCCCTGGAGCGTGAGTTCGGCGGCGGTGGAAAGCACTGACCCCCGAACCGCGGACGGGCGCGACGGTGCTGCCGTCGCGGCCGGCCCGGTCGTACCCACTTCCGGCTCCGGCACCATCCCGTCCAGCTCCGGCGCACCCATGACTGCGTCGGACGGCTCCCAACCCCGTGACCCTCTCGTCCGCCGTCTGACGGTCCTGTCCGGACCGTCCGGCGTCGGCAAGAGCACGGTCGTCGCCGAGATCCGGCGTGCGCACCCCGAGGTGTGGCTGTCGGTCTCGGTGACCACCCGGTCCCCCCGGCCGGGTGAGATCCACGGTGTGCAGTACTTCTTCGTCGACGACGCCGGTTTCGACCGGCTCGTCGCCGAGGGGCGGCTCCTCGAATGGGCCGAGTTCGCGGGCAACCGTTACGGGACCCCGCGCGGCCCGGTCGAGGAGCGGCTCGCCCGTGGCGAGCCCGTGCTGCTGGAGATCGACCTCCAGGGCGCCCGGCAGGTCCGCGGGGCCATGCCCGAGGCGCGGCTGGTGTTCCTGGCCCCGCCGTCCTGGGAGGAGCTGGTCCGCCGGCTCACCGGGCGCGGTACCGAGCCGCCCGAGGTGATCGAGCGCCGTCTCGCCGCCGCCCGCGTCGAGCTGGCGGCCGAGAAGGAGTTCGACGTCACCCTGGTCAACACGTCGGTCCGGGACGTCGTCGGCGAACTGCTAACCTTGATGGCTGTTCGTTCTTAAGCACTAGGGGAAGGCCACCGAGTGGCAGCCAGCAGCGAAGGCATCACCAACCCGTCGATCGACGAGCTCCTGGAGGTCGTCGACACCAAGTACGGCCTCGTGAGCATCGCGGCCAAGCGCGCCCGGCAGATCAACGCCTACTACGCCCAGCTCGGCGAGGGCCTGCTGGAGTACGTCGGCCCGCTCGTCGAGACGCAGGTGCAGGAGAAGCCCCTGTCGATCGCGCTGCGCGAGACCCGCGAGGGCCTGCTGCGCGCCGAGCCCATCGAGGGCTGAGCACACCGGTTGCTCTAGAGTCTCGTCGCATGTCAGCCCCCAAACCGCGCGTCGTCCTCGGTGTGAGCGCCGGGATCGCCGCGTACAAGGTCTGCGAGCTGCTGCGGCGGCTCACCGAGTCCGGTCATGACGTCCGCGTCGTCCCCACGGCCGACGCGCTGCGCTTCGTGGGCGAGCCCACCTGGGCCGCCCTGTCCGGGAACCCCGTCACCACCCGGGTGTGGGACGGGGTGTCCGACGTTCCCCACGTCCGGCTGGGCCAGAACGCCGACCTGGTGTTCGTCGCCCCCGCCACCGCCGACATGCTCGCCAAGGCGGCGCACGGCCTGGCCGACGACCTGCTGACCAACACCCTGCTCACCGCCCGGTGCCCGGTGGTGTTCGCGCCCGCGATGCACACCGAGATGTGGGAGCACCCGGCGACGCAGGCGAACGTGGCGACGCTGCGCGCCCGCGGCGCGATCGTGGTCGATCCCGCCTCCGGCCGCCTCACCGGCAAGGACACCGGTCCCGGGCGGCTGCCCGACCCGGCCGAGCTGTTCGAGGTCGCCCGCCGGGTGCTGGCCCGCGGTTCCCTCGGCCGCGACCTGGCCGGACGGCACGTGGTCGTCTCCGCCGGAGGCACCCGCGAGGCGTTGGACCCGGTCCGTTTCCTCGGCAACCGCTCCTCCGGGATCCAGGGATACGCCCTGGCCCGCACCGCCGTGGCACGGGGCGCGCGTGTGACGTTGGTCTCGGCGAACGTGAGCCTGCCCGACCCCGCGGGCGCCACCGTCGTGCGCGTGGAGTCCGCCGAGCAGATGCGCTCCGCCGTGCTGGAGGCCGCCGGGAACGCCGACGCGGTCGTGATGGCCGCCGCCGTCGCCGACTTCCGGCCCGCCGAATACCGGGACGCGAAGATCAAGAAGGTGGCGGGGGCGGGCCCCGAGCCGATCCACCTGGTCAAGAACCCCGACATCCTCGCCGAGCTGGGCGCGCGCCCGCACCCCGGCCAGGTGGTCGTGGGGTTCGCCGCCGAGACCCACGACGTGCTGGCCAACGGCCGGGAGAAGCTGGTCCGCAAGGGCGCGGACCTGCTGGTGGTCAACCAGGTGGGCGAGGATCTGACGTTCGGCCGTCCCGACAACGCCGCCGTGGTGCTGGCGGCCGAGGGGGACCCGGTGGAGGTCCCGCGCGGTCCGAAGGAGGACCTCGCCGACGTCGTCTGGGACCTGGTGGTCGCACGGCTGAAACCGATCTCCGGCTGAGGGGCCGATCTTTGGGCCTCCCCGCCGACGACAGCGATACCTGCCTGCGGAGACATTCCCGATAGACTTTCTGGAATACCGTGGGCACATCCCGGAACGGGGGGACGCTCCCCGCCCGGAACTGAGGAATAGTCCGTTCTGCGACGTCAGTCAGCAGCCGCTGCAAGGAGTTCACGTACGTGTCTCGCCGCCTGTTCACCTCCGAGTCCGTCACCGAGGGGCACCCGGACAAGATCGCGGACCAGATCTCTGACGCGATCCTGGACGCGATGCTCAAGGACGACCCCAAGAGCCGCGTCGCCGTCGAGACCATGATCACCACTGGCCAGGTGCACGTGGCCGGCGAGGTGACGACCGAGACCTACGTCGACATCCCCGGGGTGATCCGGGAGAAGATCCTGGAGATCGGCTACGACTCCTCCAAGAAGGGCTTCGACGGCAACTCCTGCGGCGTGTCGGTGTCCATCGGCGCCCAGTCGCCCGACATCGCGCAGGGCGTCGACGACGCCTACGAGGCGCGCGAGGAGGGCCAGCAGGACGACCTGGACCGCCAGGGCGCCGGCGACCAGGGCCTGATGTTCGGCTACGCCACCAACGAGACGCCCGACCTGATGCCGCTGCCGATCACCATCGCGCACAAGCTGTCGCACCGGCTGTCGGCGGTCCGCAAGGGCGGCGTCGTCCCCTACCTGCGCCCCGACGGCAAGACCCAGGTCACCATCGAGTACGACGGCGACCGCGCGGTGCGCCTGGACACGGTCGTGGTGTCCTCCCAGCACGCTCCCGACATCGACCTCAAGGAGCTGCTGGCCCCGGACGTCAAGGAGCACGTGGTCGACCCGGTGCTGGCCGAGTTCGACCTCGACACCGAGGGCTACCGGCTGCTGGTCAACCCGACCGGACGGTTCGAGATCGGCGGCCCGATGGGCGACGCCGGACTGACCGGCCGCAAGATCATCGTTGACACCTACGGCGGCATGGCCCGCCACGGCGGCGGCGCCTTCTCCGGCAAGGACCCGTCCAAGGTGGACCGCTCGGCCGCCTACGCCATGCGCTGGGTCGCCAAGAACATCGTCGCCGCGCAGCTGGCCGACCGCGCCGAGGTGCAGGTCGCCTACGCGATCGGCAAGGCCCACCCGGTCGGCGTGTTCGTCGAGACCTTCGGCACCGAGAAGCTGCCGGTCGAGAAGATCCAGCAGGCCGTGCTGGAGGTCTTCGACCTGCGCCCGGCCGCCATCGTCCGCGACCTGGACCTGCTGCGCCCGATCTACTCCCAGACCGCCGCCTACGGCCACTTCGGCCGCCCCGAGCCGGACTTCTCCTGGGAGCGCACCGACCGCGCCGAGGCTCTCGCCAAGGCTGCGGGCCTGTAAGACGTAGTCGTTCGGCTTTCCGCCTCAGTTTCCGGACGCGCTCGCGTGCGGGGCTGAGGCAGGCGCACACGGGTGAAAGGACTCCAGAGACGGCGTCTCTGGAGTCCTTTGCGTTCTCATCGGGCGATGCGTTCTCACCAGGCGAGATAGCGTTTGTGCGAGGCCGCTGGGCGCTTGTAGCGTTCAGCGGCGTTGCCACCTTTCCGCGAGCCGAAGGACGCTTCCGTGACCGCCGTAACGCCCGAATCGCTGTCGACGCGCCTGGACGAGGCCCGGCGCGACTACGCCGCCCTGGTCGACCGGGGCCTGTCGCTGAACCTGACGCGGGGCAAGCCGTCGGCGCGGCAGCTGGACCTGGCGGCCGACCTGCTGCGGCTGCCCGGCGACCGGCACACCGCCTCCGACGGCACCGACTGCCGCAACTACCAGGGCGCGCCGCTCGGCCTGCCCGAGCTGCGGGAGGCGTTCGCCGGCCACCTCCAGGTGCCGGTCGAGCAGCTCGTCGCCGCCGGGAACTCCAGCCTGGAGCTGATGCACGACTGCCTGGTGCACGCGCTGCTGGGCACGCTGCCGGGGGCCGCGCGCCGCTGGGCGGACGAGGAGCGGATCGCGTTCCTGTGCCCGGTGCCCGGCTACGACCGGCACTTCGCGCTGTGCGAGCGGTTCGGCATCGAGATGATCCCGGTGCCGATGACGGCCGAGGGTCCCGACATGGACGAGGTCGAGCGCCTGGCCGCCGCCGACCCGGCGGTCAAGGGCATCTGGTGCGTGCCCAAGTACAGCAACCCGAGCGGGGTCAGCTACGGCGACGAGACGGTGCGGCGGCTGGCGGCGATGCCGACGGCCGCGCCGGACTTCCGGATCTTCTGGGACAACGCCTACGCGGTGCACCACCTCACCGAGGAGGAGGTCGAGATCGCCGACGTCCTGGCGGCCTGCGCGGCGGCCGGGAACCCCGACCGGGTGTTCGTGTTCGGCTCCACCTCCAAGATCACCCTGGCGGGCGCGGGCGTGGCGTTCTTCGGGTCCTCCCCGGCGAACGTGGCCTGGCTGACCGGCTACAGCGGCAAGCGCTCGATCGGCCCCGACAAGGTCAACCAGCTGCGGCACGCGCTGTTCCTGCGGGACGCCGACGGCGTCCGCGCGCACATGGCCAGGCACCGCGAGCTGCTGCGGCCCAAGTTCGACGCGGTGCACCGCATCCTCACCGAACGGCTCGGCGGCACCGGCCTGGCGACCTGGTCGGCCCCGAAGGGCGGCTACTTCGTCGCGCTCGACGTGCTGGACGGCTGCGCCCGCGAGGTGGTGCGGCGCGCGGCCGAGGCCGGGATCGCGCTGACGCCCGCGGGAGCGACCCACCCCTACGGCGACGACCCGCGCGACAGCACCATCCGCATCGCGCCGAGCTTCCCCGACCTGGCCGAGCTGGAGCAGGCGATCGAGGGCCTGGCGACCTGCGTGCGGCTGGTCGGCTACGAGAAGCTGGCCGCCGGGGAGCGGGCCGACTAGGAGCAGGCGGTGCCGCGCGGCAGCCGGTAGGTCGCGTTGACGCGGTACCGGCCCGGTCCGGGCGCGTGCAGGCGGACGAAGTCCCCGTCCCGCGACAGGCACGCGCCCGCCGGGCCGCCGCGCACCCCCAGCCACGGGGACCACGAGATCCGCAGCAGGACGGCGCCGCGCGCGGGGGTGTCCACGACCAGCTCGCCGGCGTCGATCCGGGCGACGGTGGCGGGGGCGGCGGCCAGCGGGACGGGGTCGGCGACCTCGTACAGCCGCCAGTAGCCGTCGCGCCAGACCTGCCGCAGGTAGGGCTGGCCGGCGCGGACCAGGTCGGCCTCGCCGCGCGAGGACCAGTCGATCTCCTGCTCGGGCAGCACCACGTACCGCACGCCCCAGGTGCGCAGCCAGTCGCGGTAGGAGGCGGGGGTGAGGGCGCCCTCGTCGTAGAACAGGGCGTTGCGCTCGGCGTCGACCTGCCGGTTCCAGCCGCGCGCCAGGACGTAGTGGCGGGCGAGCCCGGCCGACTCCCAGTGGGACCGCAGCGGGACGACCTCGATGCGGGCGCGCCGCGCCCCGCGCCGGTCCAGCTCGGCGACCAGCCCGCCCGCGTGCGCGGCCGACCGGGCGGCGGGCCGGGTGTGGACGATGTCCTGCACCGGCTTGACGACCATCCAGCCCGCCGTCACCAGGAACGCCGCCCCGAGCGCCGCCAGCCGCCCCCGGTGCGCGGCGAACCCGCCGCGCCGGACCAGCCGCGCCGCCGACACCAGCAGCACCACGCCGCCGAACAGCAGCGACAGGCGCTCGACGTTGCTGCCCACCGGCGAGGGGACGGCGAACGTCAGCGCGACCCCCAGCAGGTAGACGCCCGCGCCGACGCGCAGCACCGTCCACTCGCGCGGCGCGCACAGCAGCACCGCGACCACGCTGGTGACCGTCGGGAGCACGATGGAGGCGAACCCGATCGGCTGCACCCCGCTGAACGGGAACAGCAGCGTCGTCACGCCCACCACCAGCGGCATGCCCACCGCCAGCGCGACCCCCGCCCGGCGGCGGCCGGTGAGGAACAGCGCGGCGGCCACCACCAGCAGGAACAGCCCCGCCACCGGGCTGGCCATGGTCGCCAGCACCCCGCCGGCGGCCATCGTGGCGCCCCGCAGCGCGGGGGTGCCCCGCCGGGTGAACGCCGCCGCCACCGCCACCAGCGCGAACACCAGCCCGAGCCCGAACGTCACCCGCCCGGACGCGGCGTTGCACCACAGCGCCACCGCCGCCCACAGCGACGCCGCCAGCGGCACCGGGACGCGGAACCGCACCAGCAGCGCCGCCGTCAGCGTCGTGCTCAGCGTCCCGGCGGCCACCGCGACCGTGCGGATGCCGAGCCACGCCATCAGGTACGGCGACAGCACGCTGTAGGAGACCGGGTGCATGCCCCCGTACCAGGCCATGTTGTAGGCCGCGCCGGGGTGCTCCCCGGCGAAGCGCGTCCAGGCCGCCTGCGCCGCCAGGTCCCCGCCCTCGGTGAACAGCAGGAACGCCCACGCCAGGTGCAGCGCGGCCGACAGCAGCGTCGCCGCCGTCACGGGGTCGCGCGGATCGGTCCACCGCCGCCATCCCCGGCGGCGCCCCGGTGCGGCGGCAGGGGTGGGGAGGGCCGGTCGTGACCGGACCGGAAGGGTCGTCGCGGGTGAGGGAGGCGCGGTCGTCACTGATGTGGCCTAGGGGTTATAGGAGACAGGAGGGGCGCGGGGGATATCCGGTCATGATCCAAGATCGGCACCCGGGAGTTCAAACCGGGTGACGCGGGCGGAGGTGGGCGGGGGTGTCGGTCTGATCTGGTAGGACGGGGGCGTGACCAAGGACGGCGGGGGAGCGGAGCTGATCCCGGGGCTGGCGGACGTCCCGGCGGGGGCGGCGGAGACGACGGCCGCGAAGGCGACCGGCAAGACGGCCGGGAAGGCGGCGGGGAGGCCCGCCGGGAAGGCCAAACCCGGCAAGCGGAGGCGCAAGGGCGTGCGGGAGCCCGCCGCCGAGCTGCCCGTCGCGCGGGTGGCCGTGGACATCTCGCTGCCGCACCTGGACCGCCCGTTCGACTACCTGGTGCCGACCGAGCTGGCCGGGACCGCCGTGCCGGGGTGCCGGGTGCGGGTGCGGTTCGCCGGCCAGCTCGTGGACGGGCTGCTCCTGGAACGGGTCGCCGAGAGCGGCCACGACGGGCGGCTGGCGTTCCTGGAGCGGGTCACCTCCGCCGAGCCGGTGCTGTCCCCGGAGATCGCGGCGCTGGCGCGGGAGGTGGCCGACCGGTACGCGGGCACCCTGGCCGACGTGCTGCGGCTGGCGATCCCGCCCCGGCACGCCCGGGTGGAGGCCGAGCCGCCGCGCCCCGCCCCCGGGGACGCGCCGGAGCCCGGGGGACCGGGGCCGTGGGCCCGCTACCCGGCCGGGCCCTCGTTCCTGAACGCCCTGGCGGGCGGCGGCGCCCCCCGCGCCGTGTGGACCGCGCTGCCCGGCCCCGACTGGACCGCCGCCATCGCGCGCGCCGTGGCGGCGGCGCTGGAGAGCGGGCGCGGCGCGCTGGTCGTGATGGCCGACGCGCACGACGTGGCCCGGGTGGACGCCGCGCTGACCGCCGAGCTGGGCGAGGGGAGGCACGTACGGCTGATGGCCTCGCTGCCGCCCACCGAGCGCTACCGGAACTGGCTGGCGATCAGCCGGGGCGGCGTCCGGGCGGTCGTGGGGACGCGCGCCGCGATGTTCGCGCCCGTCCACGACCTCGGGCTGGTCGTGCTCTGGGACGACGGCGACGACGTGCACGCCGAGCCGCACGCGCCCTACCCGCACCCGCGCGAGGTCCTGGCGCTGCGCGCCCACCGCAGCGGGGCGGGCGCGCTGATCGGCGGGTTCACCCGGACCACCGACACCACCCAGCTCATCGAGACCGGATGGGCGCACGCGCTGGCCGCCGACCGGACCACCGTCCGGGCGGTGATGCCGCGCGTGCGGGCCGCCGGGGACGACCAGGACCTGGCCCGCGACGAGGCCGCCCGCGCCGCCCGGCTGTCGAAGCTGGCGTTCGAGACCGCGCGCCGCGCCCTGGCCGACGGCCCGGTGCTGGTGCAGGTCCCGCGCCGCGGCTACCTGCCCGCGCTGGCGTGCGTGCGCTGCCGCACCCCGGCGCACTGCCGGACCTGCCAGGGCCCCCTGGCGCTGCCGTCCCAGAAGGGGACGCCCTACTGCCGCTGGTGCGGGCACCTGGCGGGCGACTGGCACTGCCCCGAGTGCGGCCACTTCCAGTTCCGGGCGATGGTCGTCGGGTCGCGGCGCACCGCCGAGGAGCTGGGGCGCGCGTTCCCCGGCGTCCCGGTGCGGACCTCCGGCCGGGAGGCGGTCCTGGAGCGCGTCACCGACGACCGCGCCCTGGTGGTGGCCACGCCGGGCGCCGAACCGCCCGCCGACGCCGGGTACGCGGCCGCGCTGCTGCTGGACGGCTGGGCCCTGCTCGGCCGCGCCGACCTGCGCGCCGCCGAGGAGACGCTGCGCCGCTGGATGAACGCCGCCGCCCTGGTCCGCCCCGGCGGCCCCGTCGTGGTCTCCGCCGACGCCGCGCTGCCCGCCGTCCAGGCGCTGATCCGCTGGGACCCGGTCACCTTCGCCGAACGCGAGCTCGCCGAACGCCAGGAGGCCGGGTTCCCGCCCGCCGTCCGCATGGCCTCCCTCACCGGCACCCCCGCCGCGATCCGCGAGCTGCTGGCCGACACCCGCCTGCCCGGCGGCGCGGAGGTCCTCGGCCCCGTCCCGGCCGGGCCCCCGCCGGGGCCCGGCCCGGCCGACCCCGCCGAGGAGCGGGAACGCGCCCTGGTCCGCGTCCCCCGCCCGGCGGGCCCGGCCCTGGCCAGGGCGCTCCAGGAGGCCCAGGGGGTGCGCAGCGCCCGCAAGGCCCCCGAGACGGTCCGGGTGCGGATCGACCCGCTGGAGCTCATCTGAGCGTGCGGCGCCGCGCGGGGCACTAGGCTCTCGCGGGTGGCCGAGAAGTGGGTGGAGACGACCAGCGAGGACCTGCGGCGCTGGAGCGAGGAGCGCGGCGGCGCCGTCGACGCGCAGGGGGCGCGGCTCCTGCTGGAGCTCGCGCAGGAGCAGGCGGGGCTGACCGGGCCCGGCGAACTGGACCCCGCGACGCTGCGGACGCTGCTGCTGGAGGTCTTCCCCGCCGTGGTGGTCGCCTCCGCCGAGGAGGTGCCCGCCATCCTGGACACCGTGCGCGGGCTGGCGGCGTACCTGCGCGACCGCGACCTGGTCCCCGCCGACCGCGCCGCGGCCCTGCTCACCGAGCTGGACGGGATCGCGCCCGCGTTCGCCGAGGCCGTCGTCGCCGCCGACTCGCCGGAACGGCAGGCCGCCGCCGAGATGATCACCGGGCTGATGGCGGCCGACGGGGTCGACCTGGACGACGAGGCCGCCGTCGAGGAGTGGCTGGCGGCGTTCGAGGAGCTGCCGGAGGAGGAGCGCGTCGCCCGCACCGAGGACTACCTGCGGCGGGCCGGGGAGCTGGCCGTGCCGCCGGTCCGGCTGGCGCCCGAGCCCGAGCTCGCCGCCGCCGCCCGCGCCTCCGGCCTGACCGCGCAGGTCCGCGCCGTGGCGCGGTGGGCCGAGGGCCGGGCCGTCGACGAGCACGACGAGCCGTCCGTCGCCGACGCGCTGGCCGCCCTCGGGGAGCTGGGCCTGGCGACGCCGCGCCGCGCCGCGGACGTCGCGGACCTGGGCGGCCTGCCCGAGCTGGAACGGCTGTGGTGGGCCGCGCTGGAGGCCGAGGTGATCACCACCTCCGGCGGGCGGGCGCAGGCCGGACCGGGCCTGGCCGCGCTGGACGGCGACGACGCGGCCGCGCTGGAGACCTGGTTGAAGCTGTTCGACGCCGCCGTGGTGCCCGAGCACGAGGGCGAGGACGGCCTCGACCCGACCCAGCTGGTGCAGAACGAGCTGACCGGCGTCCTCATCCGCCTGTACGAGCAGGACGGCCCCTCCGCCCCCGAGGAGCTGGCCGAGGCGCTGACCGCGCACATCGCCGACTCCTACGAGCTGGCCGAGCCCGCCGCGATCGCCGCGACCGTCGCCGCCGGACTGGAACTGGAGCTGGCCGACCTGACCGCCTGGGGCGTGGTCGAGGGCGTCCCCGACGGCCTGGTGCTGACGCCGCTGGGCGTGTGGGGCGTCCGGGAGCTGCTGCGCGCCGACGGGTTCCTCGCCCCGGTGGTCGGCGACCTGGCCGACGCCCCGGCCGCCGACCTGGTCGCGGGCCTGGTCTGGCACCGCGAGGACACCGCCGACGAGGAGATCGGGCGCTGGCTCGCCGCCCGCCCGGCCGCCGACGCCGCCGACGGGCTGCTGGCGGTCATCGCCGAGGGCGGGCCCGGCCGCCGCAACCTGGCCGCCGCCGTGCTGGGCCGCCTCGGCCCCGAGGCCGAGCCGCGGGTCCGCGCCGCCGCCGACGGGCAGCCGGTCCGCCCCTACGCGCTGCTGTGGCTGGCGGAACGGGGCCTGGCCGCCGACGAGCCGTCCCGCGACGACTACCTGTGGATGTTCGTCGACACCGTCGCCGGGATGCTGGAGACCGCCGAGCCGCGCGAGGCCGTCGCCGCCGCGCTGCTGCGGGCCCCCGCCGAGGCCGACATGGTCGCGTTCGCCGAGGAGCTGTGGCGCAGCGAGCACCCCGACACCGCCCGCGTCCTGGAGGCCCTGGGCGCCCACCACCCCGACCGGACGGTCGCCAAGGCCGCGCGGACCGCCGCCCACAAGGCGCGCTCGGTGCGCGGGCGCGGCTGACCGCTCCGTAGACTGGGACCCCTGGACACCGACCACCCGCCAGGAAGACCGCAGGAACGGAGCCCTCGTTGGCCGTCAAGCCCATCCGCCTGTTCGGCGACCCCGTGCTGCGCACGCCCGCCGAACCGGTGAAGGACTTCGACAAGGAGCTGCGCCAGCTCGTCAAGGACCTCACCGACACCATGATCGACGCGCCCGGGGCGGGGCTGGCCGCGCCGCAGCTCGGCGTGGGCCTGCGGGTGTTCACCTACTACGTCGACGACCGCCTCGGCCACCTGGTCAACCCGAGCCTCGACCTGTCGGAGGAGACCGAGACCGACGACGAGGGCTGCCTGTCGATCCCGGGGCTGGCGTTCCCGACGCCGCGCGCGGTGCGGGCCGTCGCCAAGGGCTTCAACATGCACGGTGAGCCGATCACCCTGGAGGGCACCCACCTGCTGGCCCGGTGCGTCCAGCACGAGACCGACCACCTGGACGGGGTCCTGTTCGTCGACCGGATGGACCCCGAGCAGCGCAAGGCCGCGATGAAGGCGATCCGCGAGGCCGAGTGGTTCGGCGAGACCGCCCCGGTGGTCAAGGAGTCGCCGCACCGCACGTTCGGGAAGGCCATCTGACCTTGAGACTCGTCTTCGCCGGTACTCCCGAGACCGCCGTCCCCGCGCTGGAGGCGCTGCTGGCGTCGCGGCACGAGGTCGCCGCCGTCGTCACCCGCCCCGACGCCCCGGCCGGACGCGGCCGCAGGCTGGTCGCCAGCCCCGTCGCGCAGCGCGCCGCCGAGGCCGGGGTGGAGATCCTCCGGCCCGCCAAGGCGAGCGATCCGGAGTTCCTGGACCGCCTGCGCGCGATCGCGCCGGACTGCTGCCCGGTCGTCGCCTACGGCGCGCTGCTGAAGCCCGCCGCGCTGGAGATCCCCCGGCACGGCTGGGTCAACCTGCACTTCTCGCTGCTGCCCGCCTGGCGCGGCGCGGCCCCGGTGCAGCACGCCGTCCTGCACGGCGACGACATGACCGGCGCGGCCACCTTCCAGATCGAGGAGGGCCTGGACACCGGGCCCGTCTACGGCGTGCTGACCGAGCCGATCCAGCCCACCGACACCGCCGGGGAACTGCTGTCCCGGCTGGCCGTCGCGGGCGCGCGGCTGCTGGTGGACACCATGGACGGCATCGAGGACGGCGTGCTGGAGGCCCGGCCGCAGCCCGCCGAGGGCGTCTCCCACGCCCCCAAGATCACCCCCGAGGACGCGCGGGTCGACTGGACCGCGCCCGCCCAGCGCGTGGACCGCCTGGTGCGGGCCTGCACGCCCGCGCCCGGCGCGTGGACGACGTTCCGCGACGCCCGCCTCAAGCTCGGTCCCGTCCGGCCCGCGCCGGACGCCGAGGTCGCGCTCGCCCCCGGAGAGCTGCACGTCACCAAGAAGGCGCTGCTGGCCGGCACCGCCACCCATCCGGTCGCGCTGGGCCGGGTCCAGCCCCAGGGCAAGCGGATGATGGACGCCGCCGACTGGGCCCGCGGCCTCGACCTGAACGCTAAGGACACGCTGCACTGATGCCGCCCACCCGCAACCACCGGGGAGACCGCCGGGGCAAGGGCGGCGACAACCGCCGCCCCGGCGGCCCGCGCCGCACCGGCCGCCCGCAGGACCTGGTCCGGCGCACCGCGTTCGACGTGGTCCGCGCCGTGCAGGACCGCGACGCCTACGCCAACCTGCTGCTGCCCAGGAAGCTCGCCGACCGCGAGCTGACCGGCCGCGACGCCGCCCTGGCCACCGAGCTGACCTACGGCACCCTGCGCGGCCTCGGCACCTACGACGCGATCCTGGCGCTGTGCAGCGACCGCGAGCTGCGCCGCGTCGACGACGAGCTGCTGGACGTCCTGCGCCTCGGCGCCCACCAGATCCTCGCGACCCGCATCCCGCCGCACGCCGCCGTCGGGACGGCCGTGGACCTGGCGCGCTCGGTGTCGGGCCCCGGCCAGGCCAAGTTCGCCAACGCCGTGCTGCGCAAGGTCACCACCCGCGACCTGGACGGCTGGCTGGAGATCATCGCCCCGGCCGACGCGGACGAGACCACCCGGCTGTCGCTGGCGCACAGCCACCCCAGGTGGATCGTGGACGCGATGCGCGACGCGCTGGGCGCCGACCGGGCCGAGATCGGCGACCTGCTCGCCGCCGACAACGCCCGTCCCCGCGTCACCCTCGTCGCCCGCCCCGGCCGCGCCAGCCTGGAGGAGCTGTACGAGGCGGGCGCGGAACCCGGGTCCCACGCGCCGACCGCCGCGGTGCTGCCCGAGGGCGACCCGTCGGCCATCGCCGCCGTCCGCGAGGGCCGCGCCGCCGTCCAGGACGAGGGCAGCCAGCTCGTCGCCCTCGCGCTGGCCGAGGCGCCGCTGGAGGGCCGCGACGAACGCTGGCTCGACATCGCCGCCGGTCCCGGCGGCAAGGCGGGGCTGCTGTCGGCCATCGCCACCCGGCGCGGGGCCCGGCTGCTCGCCGCCGACCTCCAGCCGCACCGCGCCGCCCTGGTCGGCCACGCCGTGGACGCGCGCGCCGGAGTGATCGTCGCCGACGGCACCGCCCCGGCCTGGCGGCCCGCCGCGTTCGACCGGATCATGCTGGACGCGCCCTGCACCGGCCTGGGCGCGCTGCGCCGCCGCCCCGAGGCCCGCTGGCGGCGCGGTCCCGGCTCGGTCCCCGAGCTGGCCGCCCTCCAGCGCCGGCTGCTGGCCCGCGCGCTGGAGGCCGTGCGCCCCGGCGGCGTGGTCGCCTACGTGACCTGCTCGCCGCACCTCGCCGAGACCCGCGTCGTCCTCGACGACGTCCTGGCGGACCGCGACGACGTCGAACGCCTCGACTCCCCGGCCGTCCTGCGGGCGGTCGCCCCGGAGCTGACCGGCGTCGGCGACGGCCCCTGGGCGCAGCTGTGGCCCCACCGCCACGGCACCGACGCGATGTTCCTGGCGTTGCTGCGCCGCCGTTAGGCCGCCACGTTTAGACTCCCGCCCCCCAGGGATCCTTTACGTGTCGGCCGGACGTTCACCTGATGTCCACCGACCGGGGTCGAGACGACGCCGGGAGCCCGAACACGCCGGGGGAGATCTGTGCTCACCGAGTTCATGCACGTCATGTCGTTCATCGGGAGCGCGGCGTTCTACCTGCCGCTCCTGGTGGTCGTCTACTGGTGCGTGGACCCCCGCACGGGCGCGCGGGCGGCGGTGCTGCTGACGGTGAACGCGACCGTCAACACCGTCGCCAAGCTGTGGTTCCACGACCCCCGGCCGTTCTGGACCGACCCGGGGGTCACCGGGCACGAGGGGCGCGACTCGTTCGGGATGCCGTCCGGGCACGCCCAGAACGCCGTGGTGGCCTGGGGGTTCCTGGGCAGCCGGTCCCGCCGCCGCGCCGTGTGGGCGGGCGCCGTCGTGATCATCGTGCTGATCGGGTACTCCCGGATCCATCTGGGCGTGCACTCGTTCGCGCAGGTCCTCACCGGGTGGGCGGTCGGCGGCCTGGTGCTGGCCGGCGGGCTGTACCTGGAGCCGCGCGTGGCGCCCCGCTGGGCGCGGCAGCCGCTGTGGACCCAGCTCGCGCTGTCCCTGGCGATCGGGCTGCTGTGCCTGGTGGCCGCGTGGGCGGCGCTGCGGTTCGCGCTGGACGGCTGGCGGTGGCCCGCCGAGTGGGTGCGGCGGATCGCCGCGGCGGGCGGCTCGGCCGAGCCGGTCACGCTGGCGGAGGCCGCCGGGGCGGCCGGCGGGCTGGCGGGCATCCTGGCCGGGCTGTCGGTGGCCGCCCGGCGCGGCTGGTGCGACCCCGGCGGCGACCCGTGGCGCAGGCTGGCGCGGATCCCGGTCGGCGCGGCGGGCGCGGCGGGGATCTACTCGGTGGGGCTGTTCCTGGGGGAGCAGCCGGTGCAGGCGTTCTGCGTGCAGGCCGTGCTGGGGCTGTGGGCGGCGGCCGGGGCGCCGGAGGCGTTCGTGCGGCTCGGCCTGGCCACCCGGGGGGCGTGCGCCCCGGCCGGCGCGCCCGCCGACCGGCGGGCGGTGACCAGGTGAGCGGCGGCCCCTCATAGACTCGGGGGCATCATGGCTCCGCAGATCTCTCCCAGCATCCTGTCCGCCGACTTCGCCAACCTGGGCGCCGACGTCGAGCGCATCGCCGACGCCGCCGACTGGGTGCACGTCGACGTGATGGACAACCACTTCGTGCCCAACCTCACCCTCGGCCTGCCGGTGGTGGAGGCGCTGCTGAAGAGCAGCCGCCTGCCCCTGGACTGCCATCTGATGATCGAGGACCCGGACCGGTGGGCCCCGGCCTACGCCGAGGCGGGCGCGGGCAGCGTCACCATCCACGCCGAGGCCGCCAGGGCTCCCGTGCGCACCCTGCGGGCCATCCGCGCCGCCGGGGCCCGCGCGTCGCTCGGCATCAACCCCGGCACCGCCGTGGAGACCTACGCCGACCTGCTCGGCGAGGTGGACATGCTGCTGCTGATGACCGTGGAGCCGGGTTTCGGCGGCCAGAAGTTCCTGGACATGGTGCTGCCGAAGGTCCGCCGCGCCCGGAAGCTGATCCGCGACGCCGACAAGCCGGTGTGGCTCCAGGTGGACGGCGGCGTCAGCGCCGAGACCATCGAGCGCTGCGCCGAGGCGGGCGCGGACGTGTTCGTGGCGGGCAGCGCCGTCTACAACGCCGACGACCCCGCCGAGGCCGTCCGCAAGCTGCGCGCCCAGGCCGAGGCCGCCACCGCGAACGCCGACTGGTCCTGACACGAACCGCGGGGGCGCCCCGGCGGCGCCCCCGGAAGGCGAACGGGAAGCCGACCCCATGACCGACGTTCTCGACCTGCCCTGCGCGGCGGTGCTGTTCGACGTGGACGGCACCCTGGTGGACTCCACCCCGCTGGTGGAGGCCGCCGCGCACGAGTGGGCCGCCGAGTACGGCATCGACCCGGCGCGTTTCCTGGAGGGGGCGCACGGGCGCCGCACCAGCGACCGGATCGCCGAGTTCCTGCCGCCCGACCGGGTCCGGGCCGCCACCGCGCGGCTGGACGAGCTGGAGGCGTCCCGCAGCGACGGCGTCGCCGCGCTGCCGAACGCCGTGGGCCTGCTGGCCTCGCTCGACGGGCTGCCGTGGGCGGTGGTCACCTCCATGGACCGGGGCGCGCTCCTCCAGCGCACGGGCGCGGCGGGCGTTCCGCTGCCGCGGGTGGTCGTGACCGCCGAGGAGGTGGAGCGCGGCAAGCCCGACCCGGCGGGCTACCTGCTGGCCGCCCGCAGGCTCGGCGTGGACCCGGCGCGGTGCGTGGTCGTCGAGGACGCCCCGGCCGGGGTGCGCGCGGGCCGCGCCGCCGGGGCGGCCGTCCTGGCCGTCGCCACCAGCCATCCCGCCGCCGAACTGGCCGAGGCGGACGTGGTCGTGCCCGATCTGACCGCCGTCACGGCCGTCCCGGGCGGGCTGCGCGTCGCCGTCCGGTAAACAAGCGAGCGCTTGGTTGTCCAACTGTGGCCGTGGCGAGTTTCACAGGGTCCCGGGAATGCGCGGCATGGCACACTGGTTGCCTAGCAGTGAAAGCGTGCTCCGGGGTCGGTGAAAGTCCGAACCGGCGGTGACAGTCCGCGACCCGGCCGAAGCCATCGGCCGGTTGACCCGGTGGAATTCCGGGACCGACGGTGAAAGTCCGGATGGGAGGCAGCGCGCAGGACATCCGTGCCCAGGCACGGGTGTCTCCAGCCGTACGTTCCGTCGTACGCAAGCAACCCCCGGAGCCTTCGCCCCAGAGCAATGGAGGCCCGGGAGATGTTCACCGGCATCGTCGAGGAACTCGGCGAGATCGAGGCCGTCGAGTCGCTGGGCGACTCGGCCCGGCTCACGGTCCGCGGACCCCTCGTCACCCAGGACGCCGTCCACGGCGCGTCGATCGCCGTCAACGGAGTCTGCCTCACGGTGGTGGAGGCCATCGACGGTCGGTTCACCGCCGACGTCGTGAAGGAGACCCTCGACAAGAGCAGCCTCGGCGCGCTCGCCGCGGGGTCCAAGGTCAACCTGGAACGACCCGTGCGCCTGGCCGACCGTCTCGGCGGCCACCTGGTGCAGGGCCACGTCGACGGGGTCGGCGAGATCGTCTCCCGCGAGCCCGGCGAACGCTGGGACGTCGTGACGGTCTCCCTGCCCGCCCACCTGGCCCGCTACGTGGTCGACAAGGGCTCCATCACCGTGGACGGCATCAGCCTGACCGTCGTGGAGGCGGGTGACGACTTCTTCACCGTCGCGCTCATCCCCACCACCCTCGCCCTCACCACGCTCGGCCACAAGCGGCCGGGCGACCCCGTGAACCTGGAGGTCGACGTGGTGGCCAAGTACGTCGAGCGCATGATCGGAGCCCGCGCGTGAGCTGGCTGAACGCGAGCTTCACCGTCTTCGGTGAGCACATCCTGTGGACCGACCTGGTCGGCAACGTCCTGTCGCTGGCCGTCGTCTGGCTGGCGATGCGCAAGACCATCTGGACGTGGCCCGTCCAGCTCACCGGCGCGGCGCTGCTGCTGGCCGCCTCGCTGCACGCGGCGGCCCCCGGCAACGCCCTCAAGCAGGTCCTGTTCATCGGCCTGGCCCTGTTCGGCTGGTACTCCTGGACGCGCGGCCGCCGCGCGGACCACGGCCTGGTCGTCCGGCAGGCCACCGCCCGGGAGCGCGCGGTCCTGCTGGCGGCCCTGGTCATCGGCACCGTTCTGGTGGCGCAGCTGTTCATCCACCTGGACTGGCTGAAGATCGCCTGGTCGCCGTGGGCCAACGCCTACATCTTCGTCGGCAGCGCGGTCGCGACGTTCGCGCAGAGCCGCGCCCTGGTCGACTTCTGGATCATCTGGGTGCTGGTCGACCTGGTCGGCGTGCCGCTGGCCCTGAAGTCGGGGCTGTACGTGTCCGCCGCCGTCTACGGCATCTTCTTCGTCATGGTCATGGTCGGGTTCCGCAACTGGCTGCGCGAGTCCCGGCGGCGCGAGGTTCCCACCCCCCAGAACGAGAGCAAGGCGGTGACCGCATGAGCGGCAACGACTCCAACGCAGGGATCTTCGACCCGATCGAGGACGCCGTCGCCGACATCGCGGCGGGCAGGGCCGTCGTGGTGGTCGACGACGAGGACCGCGAGAACGAGGGCGACATCATCTTCGCGGCGGCCAAGGCGACGCCGGAGCTGCTGACGTTCACCATCCGCCACACCAGCGGCGTGATCTGCGTGCCGATGACCGGCGAGGACCTGGACCGGCTGCACCTGCCGCTGATGACCTCGCAGAACACCGAGCGGATGCGCACCGCCTACACGATCAGCGTGGACGCCCGCGACGGCGTCACCACCGGGATCTCGGCGGCCGACCGCGCGAAGACCATCCGTACCCTGTGCGACACCGCGACCGAGCCGTACGAGCTGGTCCGGCCCGGCCACATCTTCCCGCTGCGCTACCGCGAGGGCGGCGTGCTGCGCCGCCGCGGCCACACCGAGGCCGCCGTGGACCTGGCCCGCCTGGCGGGGCTGCGCCCGGCGGGCGTGCTCGCCGAGATCGTCAACGACGACGGCACCATGGCCCGCCTGCCCGAGCTCCAGGTGTTCGCCAAGGAGCACGGCCTGAAGCTGATCTCCATCGAGCAGCTGGTGGAGTACCGCAAGCGCACCGAGACGATGGTCACCCGCGAGGTCGAGACCCGCGTGCCGAACCGGTTCGGCATGTGGCGGGCCGTCGGGTTCGCCAGCGCCATCGACGGCGGCGAGCACGTCGCGCTCGTCTACGGCGACCTCGGCGACGGCGAGGACGTGCTGGTCCGCGCCCACTCCGAATGTCTGACCGGCGACGTGCTGCACTCCGAGCGCTGCGACTGCGGCCCCCAGCTCGACGCCGCCATGGAGCGCATCAGCGCCGAGGGCCGGGGCGTCGTGCTGTACCTGCGCGGTCACGAGGGCCGCGGCATCGGCCTGCTGGCCAAGCTGAAGGCCTATGCCCTTCAGGACAACGGCTCCGACACCGTCGACGCCAACCTGGAGCTCGGGCTGCCCGCCGACGCGCGCGAATACTCCAACGCTGCCCACATGCTGCGTGACCTGGGGGTACGCTCGATCCGGGTGCTGACCAACAACCCGGCCAAGCTCGCCGGGCTGGACGGGTTCGGCATCGGGGTGCTGGGCCGCGAGGCGATGCCCGTGGTGGTCACCGAGCACAACCGCCGTTACCTGACGGTCAAGCGCGACCGTCTCGGCCACGCGATCGGGGAGATCTGAGATGAGCGCGCTGGAGGGGCGCGGCGTCGTCTGGACTGACCCGCGAGCGCAGCGAGCCGATGGGCACTGCGTCCGCGCGGAGCGAGTGCAGCGAGCGAAGCGGGAGCGGAGCGACCAGAGCGACGAGGGAAGACGGCGCCTTGAGGCGCCCCGGAAGTGCGCGGGAGGCACGCGATGAGCGCGTTGGAGGGGCGCGGCGTCGTCTGGACTGACCCGCGAGCGCAGCGAGCCGATGGGCACTGCGTCCGCGCGGAGCGAGTGCAGCGAGCGAAGCGGGAGCGAAGCGACCAGAGCGACGAGGGAAGACGGCGCCTTGAGGCGCCCCGGAAATGCGCGGGAGGCACGAGATGAGCGGAGCGGGGCGTCCCGAGGACGGCGCCGTCGAAGCGTCCGGGCTCACGCTGGGCATCGTCTGCACCCGCTGGCACGCGCCGATCACCGACCGCCTGCTGGAGCGCGCGGCCGACGCCGCCAAGGCGTGCGGGGTCGCCGAGCCGGTCGTGGTCCGCGTCGCCGGGGCGCTGGAGCTCCCGGTGGTCGCGCAGCAGCTCGCCCGGGACCTGGACGCGGTGGTGGTGCTCGGCGCGGTCATCCGCGGCGAGACCGCCCATTTCGACTACGTGTGCGACTCGGTGACCTCCGGTGTGACCCGCGTCGCGCTCGACGAGTCCACTCCGGTGGGCAACGGCGTGCTCACATGTGACACCATGGAACAGGCGCTCGACCGCGCCGGACTGCCGGACAGTCACGAGGACAAGGGATGGGAGGCGACTGTGGCCGCACTCGACACGGCACTGACCCTGCGAGGGCTGCGGCATCACGGTCACGCCGGGCATGGCGCGGAGCATCTGAGCTCCTGATCGTCCCGGACGTTCCCGACAATCCCACCCACGGAAGGGTTTCACCGTGCTGTCTCTCGTCCTGCCCAAGGGGTCCCTGGAGAAGGCGACCATGACGCTGTTCGACGCGGCCGACCTGACGGTCCGCCGCTCCTCGGACCGCGACTACCGCGCCCAGATCGACGACCCGCGCATCGACCGGGTCCGGGTGCTGCGCCCCCAGGAGATCCCCACCTACCTGGAACAGGGCCTGTTCGACCTCGGCATCACCGGCCGGGACTGGATCACCGAGACCGACGCCGACGTCGTCAGCCTCGGTGAGCTGAAGTACTCCAAGGCGACCGACAACCCGGTCCGCGTGATCATGGCGGTGCCCAACGACGCCCCCTGGCAGAAGGTCTCCGACCTGCCCGAGGGCGTGCGGATCTCCACCGAGTTCCCCGCCATGACCAAGCGGTTCCTGGAGCGGCACGGCGTCAAGGCCAAGGTCGTCCCGTCCTACGGCGCGACCGAGGCGAAGGTCCCCGACATCGTCGACGTGATCGTGGACCTGACCGAGACCGGCTCGTCGCTGCGCAAGAACGGCCTGCGCATCCTGGACACGCTGCTGACCAGCTACACCGAGCTGGTGGCGAACCGGGAGGCCTACGAGGACCCCGAGAAGCGCGCCGCGATGGAGGACGTCGCGCTGCTGCTCCAGGGGGCGATCCGGGCCCGGGGCAACGTGCTGCTGAAGCTGAACGTCGCCGCCGCGAACCTCCAGGCCGTGCTGGACATCATGCCGTCGATGTCCTCGCCCACGGTCACCTCGCTGGCCGGCGGCGACAGCAGCGCGGTGGAGAGCGTGGTCGCCAAGCGCGGCGTCAACACCCTCATCCCGGCGCTGAAGGCCGCGGGCGCCCACGACATCCTCGAGATCCCGATTTCCAAGATCGTTGACTGAGATCCCGGCCCTGCCGACGGTGTGGCGTCCGCGCACCACACGCGTCGTGGCCTACGCGACGGCGGGCGTGATCATGCTGGGCATGATCGTGCTCGCCGTCGTGGTGGCGCCCCAGTTCAAGCTGTTCGACCGCGTCCTGATCGTGCTGTCCGGGGCGTTCATCGCCTGGATCCTGCACATGCTGGCGCGCTGCCGCGTGGTGGCCGACGAGACCGGGCTGACCGTGGTCAACGCGTTCCGCACCCGCCGCCTGGAGTGGGCCGAGGTCCTGGACGCCGACATGGCCGTCGGCGAGCCGTGGCCCACCCTGGACCTGGCCGACGGCACCTCCGTCGGCGCCATGGGCATCAACGGCACCGAGAAGGACCTGTCCGCCCGGCAGCTCGCCGAACTGAGGTCCCTGCTCCGGGAACGCGGCGAGGCCTCCGACCCGTCCTAGTCGCCATGGTGCCGGAAGCGAACGAGCTGTACGAGGCGGGTGTGGCGGCGATCCGCCAGGGTGACGACGCGCGGGCGGAGGAACTGTTCCGCCGCGCCGCCGCGACGGGCCACGCCGGGAGCGCCCTCGAACTCGGCCTGGCGGCCGAGCGCCGGGGCGAGCCGGAGGAGGCCGAACGCCGGTACCGCGAGGCCGCCGACGGCGGCGACCCCGGCGGCGTGCTGAACCTGGCGGTCCTGGTCGAGAAACGCGACGTCCCCGCCGCGATGGAGCTGTACCGGCGCGCCTGGGAGCTGGGCTCGCACGCGGCGGCGTTCAACCTGGGGCGGCTGTACGACGACGACGGGCGCGGCGACCTGGAACAGGCCGCGACCTGGTACGGCCGCGCGGCCGAGCGCGGCAACGCGGGCGCGGCGTTCAACCTGGGCTTCGTGTGCGCGGACCGGGGCGACACCGGCGGGATGCTGGCGTCCTGGCGGCGCGCGGCCGAACTCGGGCACCCCCGGGCCGCGGGGGCCCTGGGCGACCACCACGCGAACGGCGGGGACCTGGACACCGCCGTGACCTGGTTCCGCCGCGCGGTGTACGAGGCCGGTGACGAGGCCGCCGCGCGCCGGCTCGACGAGCTGTACCGCGCCCACGGCGACGAACGCCGGGCCGCGTACTGGCGGGACTTCCTGGCCGGGCCGGGCGCGCACAGCCCGGAGTTCGAGGCGCTGGCGAGCTGGGTGGCGGCCGCCGCGTTCGACCGGCAGGAGCAGGTCAACGACCTGCTCACCGGCGGCCTGGCGATCGACCTGGACGCGCGGACCCTCACCTGCGACGGCCGCGCCTACGGCGGCGTGACGCTGCTGGGCAGCTTCTCCCACCTCAGCCGCACGTGGCTGTGGTCGTGGGCGAACGAGGCGTTCGCCGCCGGCCATCCCGCCGTCGTCCCGCTGCGCGCCGTCCGCGAGCACGGCGAGGAGCACGGCATCGCCGAGCTGGCCGCCGGGCACCAGGACCTGTCCGGCTTCCCCGACCCGCACCAGGCCGCGACCAGCATCGCGATCACCTCCGGGATGCTGCTCGGCGGCAACGGCGTGGTCAGCTACGGCATCAACGACGGGCGGGGCACGGCCTACGTCCACCTCGACGACCCCGCGCTGCCCGCCGCCGCGTTCGACCGGCTCCGCGCGCCGCGCCTGCTGATGACCGCCGCCGGCCTCTTCCCCGGCGAGGCGCGCCGGGTCGTGCGCGGCTTCCTGTCCCACCACGGGTTCCGGATCAGGGAGTCGGCCGAGGTGATCGACGGCCGGTCCGGCGCGGGCGACCAGGTGACGGTCGGGTTCACCGGCGATGGCCTGATCAAGGCCATGACCGTGGGCCGCGAACCCGCGGGCGGCTGAGTACAGTGCGGCGGATGGACCCGCAGCCCCTCACGGTGATCGGCGAGACCGTCGCCGACGCGTTCCTGCCCGACCGCGGCCTCGACCCGCCGCTGCGCCTGGAGGTCCGGCCCGGCGGCGGCCCCGCCAACACCGCCGTCGCGCTGGCCCGCCTCGGCACCCCGACGCGCTTCCTGGGGCGGCTGAGCACCGGGGCGTTCGGGCGGCTGCTGCGCCGCCACCTGGCGGAGTCGGACGTGGACGTGTCGGGCTGCGTGGCCGCGCCGCAGGAGGCGACCCTCGCCGTCGCGACGGTGGGCGAGGACGGGCAGGCCGAGTACGACTTCTACGCGCGCGGCACGGCGGACTGGCAGTGGACCCGCGAGGAGCTGGCCGCGCGCGTCCCGGACGGGGCGGCCGTGCACACGGGCTCCCTGGCGCTGGCGACCGACCCCGGCGGCCCGCTCATCGAGGAGGTCCTGGAACGGGTGCGCCCCCACGCGACGGTCTCCATCGACCCGAACGTGCGTCCCGGCATCATCGCCCCGGCCGTCTACCGCGAACGCCTGCCGCGCTGGGCGCGGCTGGCGGACGTGATCCGCCTCAGCGAGGACGACCTGGACGCCCTCGGCCTGTCCCTCGCGGAGGTCTGCGACACCTGGCACGCCTCGGGGGTGCGCCTGATCGTGGTGACGCGCGGCGCGGACGGCGCGGTGGCGTCCCTGTCCGGCGAGCGCGTCGAGGTCCCCGGCGTCCCCACCCGGGTGGCCGACACGGTGGGGGCGGGCGACGCGTTCATGGCGGCCCTGCTGCACTGGCTGAACCGCGGCGCCCTCCTCGGCGGGCGCCTGGAGGCGGTGCGGCCGGAGCAGGTCCGGACGGCCCTGACGTTCGCCGCGCACATCGCCGCCGCGACCGTCGGCGTTCCCGGTGCGGACCCGCCCTGGGCCCGCGACCTGGCGCCGTCCGTCCTCGACCTGCTCGGGCTCCCGGATTAGGTCGGTAGGGCCGGGGGCCGGCCGGGGCGGCACTAACCCCGGCCGGCGTTCGCCGGGACCGGCTGCGAGTCCCGGCGAGCTCGGTCACCCGGCCTTCCGCCACTGCACGCACGTCCAGTCGACGGCCTCGATGGGCTCGTCGATGTTGTGCTTGCGGCGGTAGTCGTCCACGGCCTTGCTGCACATCGTGTAGAAGTAGTCGTCGATGATGCAGTAGCCGCCGACCGACAGCTTCGGGTAGAGCGCTTCGAGCGCCTCGTAGGTGGACTGGTACAGGTCGCCGTCCAGGCGGAGGATCGCCAGCCTGTCGATCGGCGCCGACGGCAGGGTGTGCTCGAAGAACCCGGTCAGGAACTCCACCCGCTCGTCGAGCAGTCCGTACCGGGCGAAACGCTCCTTCACCTCCTCGAAGGTGACCTTGAGCGAGACGCCGAGCGTGCCGATGATGTCCTGGCTGCGTCCCTGCCACGGGTCCGACGGGTACTTGTCGGTCGGCGGCGGGAACCCGTCGAAGGAGTCGGCGACCCAGACCTTGCGGGTGCGGTCCCCGTACGCCGTGAGCGCGGCGCGCATGAGGATGCACGAGCCGCCGCGCCAGACGCCCGTCTCGATGAAGTCGCCCGGAACGCCCTCCCGGATGACCGTCGCGGCGGCGTGGTGGATGTTGTCCAGCCGTTCCTGGCTGACCATGGTGTCCGCGCCCGGCGACGGCATGATCCCCTTGCTCAGCAGGGTGCTCATGCGCGCGTCGACGGGATCCGAGTCGGGCGAGTAGGGAAAGGCGGCGCCGTCGTGGAAACGCAGCAGGCATTTCTTCAGAAGGCCGAGATAGGCATCGGCCAGCTCCGTCGGGTTCGAGATCTCCGGAGCCGGTTTCTTCCGCTCGTCCGGGGTGTCCTTGGTCGCCATCGTCGTCCTTTCGGATCCGTCGCCGGATGTCATGGCATCACGTATGCCTGAAGCCCCTCTAAAACGTGGACGGAACGGTTTCCCCGGCGCGGGTGGCCCCACCGGGCCGCCCGCGCCACGGGCTCAGAAATGCGTGGGCAGGCGCGGGGCGTAGGGGGATTCGAGCGCGGAGACCTCCTCGTCGGTGAGCCGGATCTCCAGGGCCGCGGCGGCGTCGGCCAGGTGGTGCGGCTTGGTGGCGCCGACGATCGGGGCGGTCACGACCGGGTTCCTCAGCACCCAGGCCATGGCCACCGTCGCCATCGAGACGCCCCTCTCCTCGGCGATCCGCTGCACCGCCTGCACGATCGCCTTGTCGCTGTCGAGGAACAGCGGCCGGCCCCACGGATCGGTGGGCGGGCTGACCTCGGCGCGGGCCGTGCCGCCCTCGCCCCACGGGCGGGCGAGCCGTCCCCCGGCCAGCGGACTCCACGGCAGGCTGCCCACGCCCTGGTCGGCGAGCAGGCCGAACATCTCCCGCTCCTCCTCGCGCTGGAGCAGGCTGTACTGGTCCTGCATGGAGACGAACCGGGTCCACCCGTTCGCCTGCGCGGCGTGCTGCATCTTGGCGAACTGCCAGGCCCACATCGACGACGCGCCGATGTAGCGGACCTTGCCCGCCTTGATGACGTCATGCAGCGCCTCCATCGTCTCCTCCACCGGTGTCTCGGGGTCGAACCGGTGGATCTGGTAGAGGTCGACGTGGTCGGTGCCGAGCCGGGTCAGCGAGGCGTCGAGCTGCTCGATGATCGCCTTGCGGGACAGCCCGGGACGGGAGGGGCCCTGCCGCATCGGGAAGAGCACCTTGGTCGCCAGGACGATCTCCTCGCGGCTGGCGTACTTCCGCAACGCGCGCCCGACGATCTCCTCCGAGGTGCCCATCCCGTAGATGTTGGCGGTGTCCCAGAAGGTGATGCCCAGCTCGACCGCCTGCCGGAACAGCGGCTCGGCCGCCTCGTCGTCGAGCACCCACGGGCTCAGCGGAGAGGGGGTGCCGAAGCTCATGCAGCCGAGCGCGAGCCGGCTCACCTTCAGACCGGCCGATCCCAGTCGGATGTACTCCATTTTCTTTTCTCTTTCTTCGTGACGCCGTCAGGTGGCTTCCGGCGGATGGCCGGTTGTGCGTTCCCAGAAAATCACAGGGTCGTTCGGAACGCGTGCGGTTCGCGTTTTTCTCATCACCGTCCGGGAACTTCGCATTTCCTTCACGAGCGGCGCGCGAAGACCGTCATCTTCCTGGTTCCGAAATACTCGGACTCATTGTGGACCGGCTCCCCGACGACCCGCAGCTCGGCGAATTCGTCGAACAGCAGGTCGAGCATGATCTGGGTCTCCGCCCGGGCCAGCGGGGCGCCGAGGCAGAAGTGGATGCCGTGGCCGAACCCGATGTGCCGGTTGGGATGCCGGTCGATGTCGAACCGCTCCGGGTCCGGGAACTGCCGCTCGTCGTGGTTGGCCGAGAGCGTCGAGGCCACGACGAGCCGCTGGGCCGGGATCACGCCTCCCGCGATCGCCACGTCCTGCGTGCTGACCCGGACGACGCGGGGGAACGGCGGCCGCTGCCGGACGACCTCCTCCAGCGCGGCGGGCACCAGGGAACGGTCCGCGCGCGTCCGCGCCTCGGCCTCGGGGTTGTCCCGCAGGCACAGCAGGGCGTTCCCGAGCACCATCGTGGTGGTGATGTGACCGGCGGTGAGCAGCAGCCCGGCGATGGTGGCGACCTGCACGTCGCTCAGCCGCTGACCGTCGAGCTCGGCGGCGGTGAGCGCCGCGATCAGGCCGTCGGACCGGCTTCCGCGCTGCCGCCCGGCCTCGGCGGTGAGGTACTCCCGGAGCTCCCTGTTCGCCTCCGCGATGGCCGCGCTGCCCGCCTCCGCCGACCCGGCGTCGCCGACGCCCAGCAGCCGGTCGGCGCAGTCCCGGAAGAACGCGCGGTCGGCCGGGGGCAGGCCGAGCAGCTCGGCGACGACGATCACCGGCAGCGGGTACGCCACCCGCTCGACGAAGTCGAACTCGCCGTCCGGCACGGCGGCCAGCAGGCCCGCGGCGATCTCGGTGATCCGCGGCCGCAGGCCGACCACCGTCTTCGGGGCGAACGCCTGGCTGACGAGCTGCCGCAGCCGCCGGTGGTCCGGGGGGTCCAGCCAGGGCAGGTTGGCGCTGATCTGCTCGGGGTCGTGGCCGGGCAGGATCCGGCCGATGTTGGAGGAGAACCGCGCGGGGTCGGACATCACCGCCTGCACGTCGGCGTACCGGAAGACGTGGTGCATGTTGGCGGCGTCCACCCAGAGCGGCTGCTCGTCACGCATCCGCCGCATCCAGGCCAGCGTCTCGGCGCCGCCGTCGGCGAGCGACGGCATCTGGGCGAAGGTCTCGGCGGCCATCCTGCCTCCTGTGATCAACGAGGGTGGGCTACCGGCGCGGGACCGCGCGGCCCCGGCCGGTGCGGTCACGCGCGGGCGCCGGGGCGCCGGGCGACCAGGTCCTCCAGCGCGCCCACCACGGCGGCGGGCGACGGGGTCGCGGCGATCTCGTCGGCCAGCTTCAGCGCCGCGTTCCGGACCGCGTCGTCGGTGAGCGTCCGCGTCACCGCCGCGCCGATCGCCTCCCGGGTCGCGTCGTCGGCGTCCAGGGTGACGGCCGCCCCGCCGCGGCCGAAGCTGGCGGCGACGATCGGGGTGTCCGCGGTGCGCGGCATGATCACCTGGGGCACGCCGTGCGCCGCCGCGGTGAGGACCGAGCCCGCGCCGCCCTGGTCCACGATCGCGTCGCAGGTGGGCATGAGCAGGTGGAGCGGCACGCTGTCGGCGACCCGCGCGTTGCCGGGGATCCAGTCGAGCCTCGTCCGCTCGGCGGCGGTCACCGCCAGGACGATCTCGACGTCGAGTTCGGCGAGCGCTTCCAGGACGCGGGGGAGGACGAAGGTGTCGTCACCGCCGAGCACGGCGGTCGTGGTCCCCCAGGTGACGCACACGCGCGGCCGGCCGGGCCGGTCGAGCACCCAGTCCGGCGCGGCCGCCGATCCGTTGTAGGGGACGAAGCGCACGGGGACGCGGCCGGCGACGCCGGGCAGCTGGAGGCTGGTCGGCCAGGGGTCGATCGCGCCCACCGGATGGTCGTCGCGGACCTCGACGCCGAAGCGGTCGTACAGGGCGACGAGTTCCGCCGGCCACCGCTCCCGCGCGCCGCCGTCGTCCGGCTGGCCCTGCAGGGGGCAGAACCGCCCCCAGATGTCGGGCCCGACCAGGTGGCGCAGCAGCGGGACGCCGAGTGCCGCCGACACCAGCGGGGCGGCGAACAGCAGCGGATCGGAGATCACCAGGTCCGGCCGCCAGCGTTCGGCGAACCGCATCAGGTCGTCCGCGACCGCGGCGGACGCCGCGACGTGCGGGGCGAGCAGCCGGTCGTGGGCCCTGCGCCTCTCGTCGGCGGGCAGCCCGGCGGACGCGGAGCCGGGTTCCGGCGGGGAGTCGGCCAGCTCCGTCCGCTTCCAGTCCGCGGCGGGGGACTCGACGACCTGCCGGCCGCCGCGCGCCCGCAGGATGCCGTCCAGCAGGTCGTAGCCGTGGCCGACCTCGACCGCGATCAGCCCGATGCCGGTGGTCGTCGGGGTGAGCTCCGGCTGGGCGGCGATGCGCACCTCGTGTCCGGCCGCCCGGCACGCCCAGGCCAACGGCACCGCGTGGAACAGGGTGGTCGGGAAGGGGGGCACGGTGAACAGGATTCGCAACAGCATGCCTTTCCGGTGTGGCCGGCTCCGCCGCGACAGCGGACCGGGTCCAGCAAAGCCCGTCCCGCTAAAAGTCGTCTGAAGCATGGCAGGGGCTCTGCATGACTCGCAACCTTCTGCAGATTACGCACCTGCTTGCGTGACACGCAACGCTATGCCAGCCTGAGGGCCATGCCTGGCGCGCCGCGTCGCGCGCGACCTCCTGAACCCCGAAGGACTCTGATGGCGCAGGCGAAGTTGGACGACTCTCCGGCGGGCGACGGCCAGCGTCTCTCGCCGGAGCTGCTGAAGGTCACCGGCGTGGTGCTGCTCGGCATGCTGCTGATGCAGCTCGACGGGACGATGGTCAGCATCGCGCTGGACAAGTTCGTGCGCGAGCTGTCGGTGCCGGTGTCCACGGTGCAGTGGGTGATGACCGCCTACCTGCTCGCGTTGATGGCCGGGATGCCGGTCGCCGGATGGGCGGCCGACCGGTTCGGCACCCGGACGATGTGGAACGTCTCCCTCGCCGCGTTCCTCGTCGGGTCGCTGCTGTGCGGCGTGGCGGACTCGATCTGGACGCTCATCGCGGCGCGGGTGCTGCAGGGCCTCGGCGGCGGCATGATGGTGCCGGTCGGCCAGGCCATGCTCATCCAGCTCAGCGGCGTCGAGCGGCGGGCCCGGCTGGTGTCGCTCATGGCGGTGCCCGCGCTGATCGGCCCCACCCTCGGCCCGGTGCTCGGCGGGGTCATCGTCGACCATCTGAGCTGGCGGTGGATGTTCTTCGTCAACCTTCCGATCGGGCTGGTCGCCTTCCTGGTGGCGAGCCGGGCCATGCCCAACATCAGGGCGCGGAGCGGCGCCGCGCTGGACGTGCTCGGGGTCGCGCTGCTGGTGCCCGGGCTGGTGGCGGTCGTCTACGGCTTCTCCGCGGCCCCCTCCACCGGGTTCGACGGCGCCGGGGCCATCGTGCCGCTCGCGGTGGGGGCGGTCCTGGTCGCCGCGTTCGCGCTGCACGCGTCGCGGCCGAACATCGACGCGCTGGTGTCGATGCGGATGTTCCGGTACCGGGGGTTCGCGACCTCCAGCGCGCTCCTGCTGCTGTCCGGGCTCACCATGGGGGCCGGGTACGTGGATCCGCTGTTCCTCCAGCAGGTCCACGCCGAGAGCGCGTCGGGCACCGGGCTGCTGCTGGTGGCCACGGGCGTCGGATCGGCGCTCGCCTCGCTGGTCATGGGGAAGGCGTTCAACCGGCTCGGGCCGCGCAAGGTCGGCCTCGCGGGCCTCGCCTGCGCCCTTCTCGGCCGCTTCCTGTTCACGCAGTTCGACGCCGGCACCGGCCACCTCGTCATCCTGGTCGCCATGTTCGCGACCGGGGTGGGGCTCGGCATGATGGTGCTGTCCATGACGACCGCGCTCTACATCGGCCTGCCGCCGGACCAGATCGCCCGGGCGGCGAGCGGCTCGCGGATCTTCCAGCAGGTCGGGCTGTCGGCGGGCACCGCGGTGATCGGCGTGGTGCTGCAGTTCCAGCTGGCCGCGCACGGGTCCGCCGGTGGCACGGCCGGGCTCGCCCGCGCCTACGACAACACGTTCTGGTGGAGCGTCGGTTTCCTCGCGCTCGCCGTCGTGCCGACGCTTCTCCTGCCGACGACGGTGCTGGGGGCGAAGACCGGGCCGAAGACAGGGCCGAAGACCGGGCCGGAGCCCGGCAAGGAGTCCGGCAGGGAGCTCGGCAAGGAGCCCGGGCAGGCCGCGGACGTCCCCCGCCCCAGGGAGTCCTGACCGCGTACGACACCGCCCCGGCCCGCCCCGTGAGGGGGCGGGCCGGGGCGGTGTCGTGGTCACGTCACTTCTCGATGACGGCGAGCACGTCACGGGCGGACAGCACGAGGTACTCCTCGCCGCCGTGCCGCACCTCGGTGCCGCCGTACTTGCTGTAGAGAACGGTGTCGCCGACCTTCACGTCGAGCGGGACGCGCTTCGAGCCGCCCTCCTCCCACCGGCCGGGGCCGACGGCGAGGACGGTCCCCTCCTGGGGCTTCTCCTGGGCGGTGTCGGGGATCACCAGCCCCGACGCGGTGACCTGCTCGGGCGTGGACTGCTGGACCACGATGCGGTCTTCGAGCGGCTTGAGCGTGAGCTTGGTGGCGGTCGCCACGATCGGACTCCCTCGGGTCGGCTGTACGTCGGCTTGCGTCGGCTCGGGCCGGGTGGGCAAGGCTGGTCGAACGGGGCCACGGATGCCGGGGCGGCCCCGGCCTCCCGCGGGAAGGCCGGAGCGCGCCCCGGAACACGGGCGGGGGGACGTCAGAAGTCCATGCCGCCCATGTCGCCGCCGCCGCCGGCCGGAGCGGCGTTCTTCTCCGGCTTGTCGGCGATGACGGCCTCGGTGGTGAGGAACAGCGCCGCGATGGAGGCGGCGTTCTGCAGCGCCGAACGCGTCACCTTGGCCGGGTCGATGATGCCCGCCTCGAACATGTCGACGTACTCGCCGGTGGCGGCGTTGAGGCCGTGGCCCGGGGTCAGGTTGCGGACCTTCTCCACCACGACGCCGCCCTCCAGGCCGGCGTTCACGGCGATCTGCTTCAGCGGCTCCTCCAGGGCGCGCTTGACGATGTTGGCGCCGGTGGCCTCGTCGCCCTCCAGGTCGAGCTTCTCGAACGCCCCGTTCGAGGCCTGCAGCAGCGCCACGCCGCCGCCGGGGATGATGCCCTCCTCGACGGCCGCCTTGGCGTTGCGGACGGCGTCCTCGATGCGGTGCTTGCGCTCCTTGAGCTCCACCTCGGTGGCCGCGCCGGCCTTGATGACGGCCACGCCGCCGGCCAGCTTGGCCAGACGCTCCTGGAGCTTCTCGCGGTCGTAGTCGGAGTCGGTGTTCTCGATCTCGGTGCGGATCTGGTTGACCCGGCCCGCGATCTCGTTGGCGTCACCGGCGCCGTCCACGATGGTGGTCTCGTCCTTGGCCACCACGACCTTGCGGGCGTGGCCCAGCATGTCCAGGGTGGTGGACTCCAGCCTCAGCCCGATGTCCTCGGAGACGACCTGGCCGCCGGTCAGGGTGGCGATGTCGCCGAGCATGGCCTTGCGGCGGTCGCCGAAGCCCGGGGCCTTGACGGCCACGGACTTGAACAGGCCCTTGATCCGGTTCACCAGCAGCGTGGCGAGCGCCTCGGAGTCGACGTCCTCGGCGATGATGACCAGCGGCTTGCCGGTCTGCATGACCTGCTCCAGCACCGGGACCAGGTCCTTGTTGGCCGAGACCTTGCTCTGGACGATCAGCAGGTAGGGGTCCTCGAACACGGCCTCCATGCGGTCGCTGTCGGTGATGAAGTAGGGCGAGATGTAGCCCTTGTCGAAGCGCATGCCCTCGGTGAGCTCCAGCTCCAGCCCGAAGGTGTTGCTCTCCTCGACGGTGATGACGCCTTCCTTGCCGACCTTGTCCATCGCCTCGGCGATCATCTCGCCGATCTGGACGTCACCGGCGGAGATGGAGGCGGTGGAGGCGATCTGCTCCTTGGTCTCCACGTCCTTGGCGAGCTTCAGCAGCTCCTGGCTGACCCGTTCGACCGCCGCCTCGATACCGCGCTTGAGGGACATCGGGTTGGCGCCGGCGGCGACGTTGCGCAGGCCCTCGCGGACCAGCGCCTGGGCCAGCACGGTGGCGGTGGTGGTGCCGTCACCGGCGACGTCGTCGGTCTTCTTGGCTACTTCCTTGACCAGCTCGGCGCCGATCTTCTCCCAGGCGTCCTCGAGCTCGATCTCCTTGGCGATGGACACGCCGTCGTTGGTGATGGTGGGGGCGCCCCACTTCTTCTCCAGCACGACGTTGCGGCCCTTGGGGCCAAGGGTGACCTTGACGGCGTCGGCGAGCTGGTTCATGCCGCGCTCGAGACCGCGCCGGGCCTCCTCGTCGAACGCGATCATCTTTGCAGCCATCGCTCCTCCTGCGGTTCTGGGTGGCGTCCCGGGACGGCGCCCGCGACGGACGGCCCGACGGGCCTCGCCGTCCCGGCACGCCACTGTGATTGGCACTCGCCTGGTTCGAGTGCCAGGCGACGGTTCGTACCCTAGCCGAAAGTTGCGCGCCACGCATATAGTGCATGGAGCGTAATCAAAAGAGGTTCGCGGAACGGCCCCCGGCGCACCGGGTGAGCGGGCGCGGACCGCCCCGGGCCGACGTGGAACAATCCAGCGTTGACCTGAGGAGATCCGGAGATCGAGGAGGGGGGTAGGGGACCGGCGGTCGGCTGTCGAGCCTGGACCGGCCGTTCCTCGACCGCACATGTTCGCCGACGAAGTCCACGACATGCGGACGCGCAACAAGCAGGCCACCCGCGAGGCGATCAGCGCCGCGGCGCTGCGGCTGGCGCTGGAGAAGGGCCCCGAGGGGCTGGCTCTGGTGCGGGTCCGTGACATCGCCGAGGCGGCCGGGGTCGCCCCCCGGACCTACAACAACTACTTCTCCAGCCGGGAGGAGGCGATCTGCGCCTTCCAGGCCGACCAGGCCCGGCGGCTGGGCCGCGCGCTGAGCGCCCGGCCCGCCGGGGAGCCGCTGGACGAGGCCGTCGTCGCGGCGGCGATCGAGGTCTTCGCCGATCCCGAGCCGGACCGGGGCGGGCTGAAGATGATCATGTCCACGCCGTCGTTGCAGGGCGAGGCGCTGAAGGCGTTCGCCATGGCCGAGGAGCCGCTGGCCCTCGCGATCGCCGAACGCGTGGGCGATGACGCCGACGAGCTGCGCCCGGCGGTGCTGGCCGCGGCCGTCGCGGGGGCAGTCCGGGTGGCGGGCCGGCACTGGCTCGACAGCACCGACCCGCAGCCCTTCGCCGAGGTGCTGGACGAGGCGCTGCGGCAGGTGCTGCGCCCCGGCACGCTGGCCCCGTCCGCCGACCGGCCCTGACCCGACCGGCCCTGACCCGGCCGGCCCGGCGGTCCTGATCCGCCGGGCCGGCCGGTCGCCGCTCACGCCTGCCGGAGCTCCCGGTCGATGAAGTCCATGAGCTCGTCGGCCGAGGCGCCCTCGATCTCCGCGCCGTCCGCTCCGGCCGTCCCGTCCGTCCGCCCGAGCAGGAGCCGCAACCGCCGGTCGACCGGTTCGCGGGCGGAGCCGTCCGGAAGCGTCGCCAGGGCCGCCTCCAGCTGGTCGAGGCAGGCCAGGACGGTGTCGGCGGGCGACGGCTCGGGCGCGGCGAGAAGGCCCAGGACGTACTCCGACAGTGCCCGCACCGTCGGGTAGTCGAAGACGAGGGTGGCCGGGAGCCGGAGCCCGGTCGCCCCGCCGAGCCGGTTGCGCAGCTCCACCGCGGTGAGCGAGTCGAACCCCAGGTCCTGGAAGGCGCGATCGACGGCGATCCCGGCCGGTGACCCGTGGCCGAGCACGGCGGCGATCTGACCGCGCACCAGGTCCGCCACGATCTCCAGCTGCTCCTCGCGGTCATGCCCGGCGAGCCGTTCGGCGACGGAGCCACCGGCGTCGTCCGCCCGGCGCGGCGGGACCCGCACCAGGCCACGCAGCACCGGCGGCAGGGCGTCGGCGACGACCTGCGCGCGCAGGTGCCGCATGTCGAGTTCGGCGAGCACCGGGACCGCGTGTTCCGCGCCGACGGCGGCGTCGAAGCGGGCGAGCGCGTCGCCGGTGGACAGCGGGACCAGGCCGCGGCGGGCGGTCACCCGGGCCTGGTCCTGCTCCGCCAGCCCCCGGGTCAGCGCGCTCGCCGGCTCCCACGGGCCCCAGGCCATGGACACGGCGGGCAGCCCGAGGGCACGGCGGTGCGCGGCGAGCGCGTCGAGGAACGCGTTGGCGGCGGCGTAGTTGGCCTGGCCGGGGGCGCCGAGGGTCCCGGCGGCGGAGGAGAACAGGACGAACGCCGCCAGGTCGAGCCCCGCGGTGAGCACGTGCAGGTTCCAGGCGGCGTCGGCCTTGGGCCGCAGGACGGTGTCCAGCCGGTCCGGGGTGAGGTTGGGCACCGTCGCGTCGTCCAGCGTCCCGGCGGCGTGCACGACCCCGGTGAGGGGGTGCTCGCCGGGGATCGCGGCGAGCACCCCGGCCAGCGCGTCGCGGTCGGCGGTGTCGCAGGCGGTGACGGTGACCGTCGCGCCGAGCCCGGCCAGCTCGGCCGCCAGGTCCGGCGCGCCGTCCGCCGCCAGTCCCGCGCGGCTGACCAGGACCAGGTGCCGGACGCCGTGGGCGGTGACCAGGTGCCGGGCGACGAGGCCGCCGAGCGTGCCGGTGCCGCCGGTGACCAGCACCGTCCCGTCCGCCCGGAACACCTCCGGGCCCTGCCCGGGATCGCCCGCGGGCCGCCGCGCCAGGCGGGGCAGGCGGACCTTCCCGCCGCGGATCGCCGCCTGCGGTTCGCCGAGCGCGAGCGCGGCGGCGAGCGCGTCCTCGGTGGTCCCGGCGTCGACGTCGACGAGCTGGAAGCGGAACGGGTTCTCCGACTGCGCGCTGCGCACCAGGCCCCACACGGCCGCGGCCGCCAAGTCCGTGACGTCCTCCCGGCCGCCGCCGGGGACAGCGCCGCGCGACACCAGGACCAGGGACGACGCGGCGAACGTCTCGTCGGCCGACCAGCGCTGGACCAGCTCCAGGGCGCGGCGGGTCGCCGCGTGCGCGTCGGCGGCGGGGTCGGCCGTGACCCCGCCGGGGCAGGCCATGACGACGGCCTGCGGCGGGGGAGCGCCGTCGGCGACGGCCGCGCGGAGCGCGTCCAGGTCCTCGTGGCGTTCGGACCGGACGTCCGGGACGCCGGTGTCGCCGACGAACGCCAGCGTCGGGGCGGGGGCCGCGGCCGGTCCGGCCTCGACCCACTCGGTCGTCAGCGCCGCGCCGCGCCCCTGGTCGGCGGTGAGACGACGGGGGTCGAGCGGCCGCAGCCGGAGCGATCCGACGCGTGCGAGGGGCCGCCCCGCGCCGTCGGCCAGGTCCACGGTCAGGCCGTCGCCGTCGGCGGTGGGCCGGAGCCGGGCGCGGAGCGTCCGGCCCGCGGTCGCGGTGAGGGACAGCCCCGTCCAGGAGAACGGCAGCAGCACCGCCGCCTCGGACGGGTCGGTCGCGGGCCGCCGCGCCATCAGGGCGTGCAGGGCGGCGTCCAGCAGGGCCGGATGGACGCCGAACCCCTCGATGCCGACGTCCTCGGGGAGGGTCACCTCGGCGTAGACGTCGTCGCCGTGGAGCCAGGCGGCCCGCAGGCCCTGGAAGACCGGGCCGTAGGTCTGGCCGTTGGTGGTGAACCGGTCGTAGACGGCTCCGGCGTCGACCCGTTCGGCTCCGGCGGGCGGCCACTCGGGCAGCGCGTCCGCGGTCGCCGCGCCCTCCGGGGCCAGCGCGCCGGTGGCGTTCAGGGTCCACTCGGCGTCGTCGTCGGAGTCCGGGCGGGAGTGCACCGTGACGGGGCGCGCGCCGGTCGCCTCGGGCGCCCCCACGACGACCTGGATCCGGACGCCGCCCCGCTCGGGCACCACCAGCGGGGTGAGCAGGGTGAGCTCCTCCACCGCGGCGCAGCCGACCTCGCGGGCGGCGTGCAGCGCCAGTTCGACGAACGCCGTCCCAGGCACCAGCACCACGTCGTTCACCTGGTGGTCGGCGAGCCAGGGATGGGTGCGCAGCGAGATCCGGCCGCTGAGGACCCGCCGGTCGTCCCCGGCGACCGGCAGGCTCGCCGCCGCCAGGGGGTGGCCGGTGTCGGTCAGCCCGGCCGCCGTCACGTCGCCGGTCGCGGCCGCGGGGCTCAGCCAGTACCGGTCGCGCTGGAACGCGTAGGTCGGCAGGTCGACCTTCCCGGTCCCCGGGGTGAGCACCCTCGTCCAGTCCAGCGGGGCCCCGTGGACATGGGCCTCGGCGAAGGCGGTGAGCAGGGCGCGGGCGTCACCCTCGTCGCGCCGCAGCGTGCCGATCGCCGCGGCCCCGGCCCCGGCGCGTTCCAGGGTCTGCCGCACGCCCACCGTCAGGACGGGGTGCGGGGCCGCCTCGACGAACAGGCGGTGACCGGCGTCCAGCAGCGCCTCGGTGGTGATGCCGAACTGGACGGTGTGCCGCAGGTTGCGGTACCAGTACCCGGCGTCCAGCTCGGCGCCGTCCACGATCCCGCCGGTGACGGCGGAGTAGAACGGCACCGTCCCCGCGCGCGGCCGCACCGGGGCGAGGGCCCGCGCCAGCTCGTCGCGGAGCGTCTCGATGTGCGGGGTGTGCGAGGCGTAGTCCACGGCGATCAGCCGGGCGCGGACGCCGTCGGCCTCGCACCGCGCCACGAACGCGCGGACGGCGTCGGCGCCGCCCGCGACCACGGAGCTGTCCGGCCCGTTGATCGCGGCGAGGTGGACGTCGGCGTCCGCCCCGGCCGCCAGCCGTCCGGCGACGGCGTCGGCGGGCAGCGGCACCGAGGCCATCGTCCCGGTCCCGGCGAGCCGGGTCAGGATCCGGCTGCGGAGCGCCACCACCAGGGCGGCGTCCGGGAGCGACAGCGCCCCCGCCACGTACGCGGCGGCGATCTCCCCCTGGGAGTGGCCCGCGACCGCATCCGGGACGACGCCCGCGGCCTTCCAGAGCTCGGCCAGCGACGTCATGACGGCGAACAGCGCGGGCTGGACCACGTCCACGCGGTCCAGGCCCGGCGCGCCGGGCGCGCCGCGCAGCACGTCGAGCAGGGACCAGCCGGTGTGCGGCGCGAGGGCGTCGGTGCAGGCGCGCAGGTGCTCGGCGAACACCGGCGACCGCTCCAGCAGGTCGAGCGCCATGCCCTCCCACTGCGAGCCCTGCCCCGGGAACACCAGGACGGTCCGGACCGGACCGGCGGGGGCCGCGCCCCGCACCACCGCCGGGTGCGGCTCGCCCGCGGCGACGGCCGCGAGCCCGGCGCGGAGCTCGGCGCGGTCGCGGCCGACGACGACGGCGCGGTGGTCGAACGTCGAACGCGTCGTGGCGAGCGCCCAGGCCACCTCGGTGGGGGAGGGCAGGTCGTCGGCGCGCTCGGCGAGGCGGG